>NZ_CP036261.1:6831495-7153649 GCF_007741475.1 Rosistilla ulvae
GCCACGCTGGCGGCGATGTTTAGCACTGTCTTCACCGAGGGCTGGCGGCTGTCCGATTCGCCGCTGCCGTTTGTGATGTTTATCGGTGTGGGGCTGGTCTCGGGCCTACTGCTGACTCTTTTCATCACCCGCCCCGGCGGGCCCGAAATCGGTTGGAAACGCCCCCGGTAGTTTGGGCTTCGCGTCCAAGGTGAACCCGCCGCACAACGCGATCGCGTGCAAGTCGAATCGAAGCCGCGGTAGCGGCGACACGCAAGCGTAATCTGCCGCCGCTTCCGCGGCTTTTCCGCTACGGGTGGGAGGTTTCACGCATCGTGCAAGCCTTCGAAGCTGGCAAAAGATGCGGCGATCGGATAGGCTCAACAGAGTGGGGGCCGCGACGGATTGCCGCTCCTTTGGCGCGGCCGTTTCCCGTCGGTCGCCGCCCGAATCGCCTTTGTTTTCCTCTTGCTGATCGTTGGTCGGATTGATAATGCCTGTTCGCAACACCTATGTCATTGTGGCGGTGATGATCGTCTCGATCGCCTGTTATTTGAAGGCCGATCGAATGAAACACGCCGGTCCGGTCGGAGACGCGATCTCGATGATCGATCGCTATTATGTCGATCCGGTCGACCACCGCGCCTTGGTCGATGGAGCGATGCAGGGGGTGGTGAGCCAGTTGGATCCCTATTCCCAGTTCATCGATCCCAGTTCCTACGGCCATTTCCAAGACGCTCTGCAGCAGCGGTTTGCCGGGATCGGGATCATCGTCGAACAGCCCGATAAAGAGGACCGCGTGCGCGTCGTGACGCCTCTATTTGCAACGCCCGCGTTTAAGGCGGGGCTGCGACCGGGGGACCGGATCATGGAAGTCGATGGGACGACAACCGAAGGGCTCGAAATCGGAAAGGTCAGCGATTTGTTGCGTGGCCCCGAGGGGACTGTCGTTTCGATCCTGGTCCAACGAGGCGATAAAACTCTGGAAGTCGAAGTGCAGCGAGCTTGGATCCCGCTGGAATCGGTGCTGGGAGACTACCGCGATTCCGAAAACAACTGGGTCTTCCGACTGCGTGAAGAGCCGCGGATCGCCTACATCCGCGTGACGACGTTTGCCGAACAGACCGTCGACGAGGTCACTGCGGCACTGGAACAATTGGACAACGATTTTGATTCGTTGATCATCGACCTGCGGCAGAATCAGGGCGGGCTGTTGTCGGCCGCCGTCGATATCGCCGACATGTTTCTCGAAGACGAAGTGATCGTGACGACCCGCGGCCGCGGCGGCAAGCTGGAGGCGGAGTTTTCGGCGACCTCGGGAGTACTGGTCGACGACGACAAACCGCTTGTGATCATGATCGATGGCGATTCGGCCAGCGCCAGCGAGATCGTCGCTGCGAGCTTGAAGGATCACCGCCGAGCAACGATCATCGGCGAGCGGACGTTCGGCAAGGGAACCGTTCAGAACGTGCTGCCGCTGGAATCGGGACGCAGCGCGTTGAAGCTGACCACCGCCCGCTACTACCGCCCCAACGGCGAGAACATCCATCGCCTGGAGGGTTCGACTGACGAAGACGCTTGGGGCGTTCGTCCCAGCGACGGTTTCGAGGTCAAGATGTCCGACGACCAGCGGATCGCGGCGATGAAGCGACTGCAAAGCGCTGCCTACCCGATCATGCCCGGCGGGGCTGAGGTTCCCGTCGCGAAGGCTGCGACGGAGGAAGAGACGGAAGCCGACACGACCGACACGGCAGAATCGCCCGATGAGGCTGCAGCGACCGACAACACGGGGGAAAAGACGCCAGCGGATCGCCGCGCGATCGAGCAGGATCCGCAGCTGATGCGAGCTGTCGAGTTCTTGAAGCAGTCGGCGGTTAAGGCCTCACCAATCGCCGCATGAATCGACGGTCCGATTGAAACGATTAGGCGAGCCAGGGCAGGTGCATAGAGTATTAAATTTGTTGTGAACGGGGCGATTTGCGAGTAGTATGGCGAATCGTTGTGATTATGCTCTTGCTAATCTCCAAGCAAAAAGCAACCGATCTCCGGTGCGAAAACTTTTTCCGCTGGCGAGGCATCATGCCGCGTCGCGGATTCCCAATGTTTGTTACTTGTCAGTCGAATCCCACGGTCGGAAAGGTGTTTCACCATGGCTCGGTCCCTGTTTTTGATGATTCTCGTGGTTGCCGGATCTTTCGGTTTCCAATCGCCCAGCCAAGCTCAAAGCCCTGTTCTCGCTGAGCTATACGGTCGCGGTGTACATGCCTACTACTGTGGCGATCTGATCGACGCCCACCGCTATCTCTCGATGGCGATCGACAACGGATCCCGCGATCCGCGTGCCCATTACTTCCGCGGCGTCGTCAACGCGGCGACTGGACGTCAGTTGGAAGCCGAAGCGGATTGGCAGTTGGGTGCTCAGCTTGAGATCGAAGGCGAATACGGGGCGGGTATCGGCCGCGCGTTGCAACGCGTGCAAGGTCCGGTTCGAATGGAGATGGAGAACATTCGCCAGTTGGCTCGCTTGGAATATCGCGCCAACCAATCGGCCAAGAACCAAGCTCGCTACAACGACCTGAAGGCAGCTGAAGGGGAGGTCTTGCGAGGCAACAAGCCAGCCGCTCCTGCGGCCCCAGCAGCCCCCACCCCAGCGGCACCCGCAGCTCCCGCGGCTGGTGACGACATGAACAATCCGTTTGGCGACAAAGCTGACGCCCCAGGCGAGCCAGTTCCGGATGCGAAAAACAATCCGTTCCAAGATGATCCGGCGACGCCGGAAGCCCCCGCCCCGGGTGCCGATCCGTTCGGTGGAGCGCCCGAACCAGCGGCTCCGGCAGCGGATGCCGATCCATTTGGCGGTGCCCCGGCCGCGCCAGCAACCCCCAATCCAGCACCGGCCCCAGCCCCTGCGGCTGATCCGTTTGGCGGAGGCGACCCGTTCGGTGGCGATGCAGCTCCCGCTCCCGCGGGGGACGGCAACATGAGCGATCCGTTTGGCGGCAGCGATCCGTTTGGAACCTAAACAACGCCCCAACAACAAGTCGACCGGCTGTCTCACAAGGAAGTTTGGTGCGGGCAGCGGTGGTTGGGCACCTGAAGAAGTGTCGAAAAAGGTAAAGGTTCGCGATTCAAGCAAGATCTGCTTGATTTGCGACCGAAATCGACCCGACATTATTTCTGTGTGTGTTGTTACGGATGAACCGATTTTGTCGTGATTGGAAGGACTCAGCGCGATGGGACTGGCAGACTGGTGGTATGTGTTTCAGACAACTCGATTGTCCAAGCCAGCCGAGGATCGGGTCCTTTTTCGGGCGACAGCGAATCGCAAGATTCAATCGGTCCTTGAAGCAGGCCTTGGCGATGGAAGCCGTTGCGATCGTTTGCTGCAGTGGCTCGAACACCACGACAGCATTCCAACGCGGTACGCAGCGATCGATCAATTCGAGGCTGGCGGCGGGATTTCGCTGAAGCAGTTTCACGCCAAGCTGACCGGCCTGGGAATCAAACCGATGCCGGTCCCCGGCAACTTGGCGACCGGGCTGCCACGCGTCGCCCACACGATTGGTGCGGTCGATCTGTTGATCCTGGACCAAGATCGCGACGGTTTGAGCGATCCATCGATCCAGAACTTTCTGCCGCGTGTGGTGCATTCCGACACGATCGTGATCGCCACCGATTCGCAAACAAACAATCTCTATTTGATCGACCCTAGCGAGCTGGCTGGGGAAATCGCGAGCAGCCCACTGCAAGCGGCAGCATAGCCAGAAGCTTGCTGCCAGGCCGCCAATTGCCAAACCTCAAGACGCCCCGCCTTGAGACCGTTGGCGGGCCCTGGGGAATCCGAATGACAAAACGGTGCTAATTGTCGCCGTTCGGTTCGGTGGGGAGCATCGTTTTGACTCTGCCAAAACGAAGAACAAGCTCCACTTCGTTGTCCGCTTTTAGTTTCGCGAGCACTCGCGCGCGGTGCTTCGCCGCGGTTTGGATCGAAACCTGAAAGTGGGTCGCCAAAGTCTTAATCGCCCAGCCCTCGAGCAATTTGGCAAAGTACTCCAGTTCCCGAGGGGTGAGGGTATCGATGGCATCGGCATCGCTGCGGTCGACCTGCCACATCTGCTGTTCGCTGCGGAGTGAATCGATCGCGCGTTCGACCGATTCGAGCAACTGACCGGCATCGACCGGTTTGGACAGGCAATCGAAAGCTCCGATAGGAAACGCGCGACGGGCCAATTCCAGGTCGGCGTGCCGAGAAAGCAAAATGATCCGATTGCCTTGTACATTGGCAAGGATGAACTTCCGAATCGATTCCAGCCCGCTGGTTTGATCGATATCGATTACGATACAGGCCGAACGAATCGCGGTCGGTTCCGCTTGAAACAGCACCCAGTGGGAAAGCTCTCGGACGGTTGCGTCGTTGCCACTGCTGGCAGCGGATTGAACGACAGCTCGAACGCTTGGATCAAAGTTTGAAATGAGATAGAAGGTCAATCCGGCAGACATATTTGAATCGCTGGGGTTCCCTGTCTGAGATGGGGAAAAAAGAAAGCCGCCACAGGAGGGGCAATTCCTGCGGCGGCCTCGACAGGTAGTACGAGAATAACGCCTGGGCTCCAGCCCATCCGCCACGGGGCAAGCGACGGAAGAACCGAAAGAGTGCCTAGGCTACCTCGAATACCTGTACAAATTATCGCCTATTTTAAACCGGTTCGATATGCGTAAATTTCGCACGATTCGATCTTTACCGACAACCGAGGGGATGGTTGCCTTGCCCTATCGGTCTGCAATCAGGCTCATCAAACCGCTTGCGGACTTGCGATGTCGCGGTTAGCGTAGTGTTTTCTTGCACCAATCGGCGCCCATAGCTCAGCTGGATAGAGCAACGGACTTCTAATCCGTAGGTCGGTGGTTCGAATCCACCTGGGCGTACTGCTTCCATCATTTGTGGCTTGCCACACTTCTCGACTCGAACTGCGTTCTCGAGTCTGTTCGCGAAACTGCTCCTTTCGAGAGAGCGTCGCTTCTTTTCCGCCCAGCCGAGTAACGGTTAGGCAGCTTGCGAAGAATTTTCGGATTAATTCGAGTTTGCAGCAAAGTTTGACCTGAAGGGCTGCCGATAGGTTCTCTGGAACAGAAATGTTCTCAAAAAAGCGGTAGCGGAAGCCGGGGGGCTCGCATCGCATCTGGACCAGACTCGTTGCCAATAGGTGCGTCGGAGGAACTACCTCTGCGTGGGCTTGTTTGCTAGCGAGATCCGATGGTCCGGTTGCTTCGTAAACCCTGAATCCACCGGTCACGCCGTGTCTAAAAAACGCATTATCATCATCGCGACATTTGCTTGCTTGACAGCATTTCAAGCGTTGGCGGACGAGCCCCGCGAAAAAGTCGGTTC
Organism: Rosistilla ulvae; assembly: GCF_007741475.1. Classification (NCBI taxonomy): domain Bacteria; kingdom Pseudomonadati; phylum Planctomycetota; class Planctomycetia; order Pirellulales; family Pirellulaceae; genus Rosistilla; species Rosistilla ulvae. The sequence continues at coordinate 6,836,864 of NZ_CP036261.1, forward strand.
ATCCGCAGAGCGAATTGCTCGTGCCCGCTGGCAACCGATTCGCCAACCGGTCGAAGAATCGCTGGAAGAACTGCCCAGCCCCGAGCCCGAGGTGATCTCTTCGGAAATGGTCCCATTCGCCGATGGCGAGGTGATCGTCGAAGAGGGTGATTACTACGACTACGACGATCGCTATCGCGAGGGTGCGTACTACGGCGACGCGGGCAGCCAAGGATGCGACGGATGCAGCAGTGGTTGCAATTCATGTCGCCGCGGCCGCGTCTGGAACCCATTGTTCTGCGTCGGCGTGCCATCGGACGGATGGTTCTCGGCGGAGTATCTGATGTGGTGGCAGAAGGGAATGCGCTTGCCTCCTTTGGTTACCACCAGTGCCACGACCGCCGACGCGGGCGTATTGGGACGCGACACCACACGAACTCTGTTTGGCGGCAACGACGACTACGTCACCGACAACCTCAACGGGATGCGTTTCCGATTGGGATTCTGGTTGGATGCTTGCCACCGCTGGGGAATCGAAGCGGAGCATTTTGGTTTGGACACCGAACGCGACTCGTTCAGCGCTTCGGGGAACGGTTCGCCGATTCTGGCTCGCCCCTTCTTCAACATGGAAATCAACGGGAACGATTCCGAACTGGTCTCCTTCCCAGGTGTTGTTAACGGAACCGTTGGCGTCAACGTGACAAGTTCGTTGGAAGGAACTGCGGTTCATCTGCGACGGTTGTGGTGTTGCAGCACCGGTTGCGCCGAACTGGCGGGATGTTGTCTGCCACTAGCTTACAGCAGCCGCATCGAAGGACTTGTTGGCTGGCGACGCTTGCAATTGAACGAAACGCTTCAGATCACTGAAAACCTGGACGCCGCCGATGGATCGGGCAGCTTCGACATCAACGATCAATTTGAGACGCGAACCCATTTTAACGGCTTCAACTTTGGCGTCCTGTATCACCGTCAACGCGGCCCTTGGTCGCTCGACCTGACCGGCAAGTTCGCGATCGGTTCAAACCGCCAATCCGTAACGGTTGCCGGCAGCACGGCGATCACCACCGACACGGCGGAACAATTTGATAGCGGAATCCTGGCGGGACCATCAAACAGCGGACACTACGAACGAGACCGTTTTGCAATCATCCCCGAAATCGGAATCACAGGTGGTTACAACTGGACCCCTAATCTGAGATTCACCCTTGGCTACACTTTCATTTACTGGAACAATGTGGTCCGCCCAGGCGACCAAGTCGACCTGGACTTGAATCCCAGCCAGTTCCCTCCAGCGATCGTTGGTGCCAACGTTTCGCAACGTCCCGGATTCCAATTCAACGAGACCGATTATTGGGTCCAGGGATGGAGCATCGGTGCAGAGTACCGATTCTAGTCTGAACGTTCTACGGCTGGTCGCAACAACACCCCCAGGCGGTCGCAAGGATTTGCGACCTTGGTCACCCAACGAATCAAAAGGCGATGGATATGTTCTGGAATCGTAACCGCAAGCAACAAACCAAACGTCGACGCCGCACCCTGCGAACCGAAATGCTGGAAACACGCCTGCCACTGGCCAGCGACTTTGGCGGCGTGACCGGCACGGTTTACAACGACCTGACCGGGGACGGCCTTTCCGGCGACGACCTGCCACCCACCGCGGCGGTCACGCTGCATCTGTATCGCGATGGGGGCGACGGCGTGCTCAGCTCTTCCGGTGGCGGGACGGCTGGCGACGACACCTTTCTCACAACCACAACGACCGACGCTTCGGGCGACTATGCTTTCAATCGCCTAACGGCGGGAACCTATTTCGTGGAACGCATCCTGCCAGCGGGATTCATCGAGCGAAGTGGCGAAAATGCGGTGCAGTTCACAATCACCCCAGCCGACGCCTCGGGCGCCACATCGGGGACCCTTGTCGATGATTTCCTTGCGGGCACACAGTCCCTGGAAGCCACTTCGGCGACGACAACCGACGAAAGCTACTTCTCCGACGGAACGATTCTCGGTGGCGAACGCGATTTATTGTTGACCTACACGTCGGGATTGCGAGTGAATCTCGATACGATCCCAGCCTCGGGATTGATTTCGTACAGTTCTGCCAGTGGGGCGTTCGGTGGTTTTGAGATCGTCTACGATGGCGTCGACGGCTCCACGAACATCAACGCGACCGGGCTTGGCGGGGCGAATTTGGACGACAACGGCAGCGCAGAGTTTCTGCAACTGATGCTCGGCGCAGACGCCGCCGGCGTTCCGATCACGCTGACGATTTTCTCCGACGACGCAAATTTCTCCACCTTTTCGACGACAGTTCCCCAAACGGCTGACGGCGTTGCGACCGACGAACTGCTGATCCCGTTGAACTCATTCGTCGATACCGGCAACGGAGCGGACTTCAGCAACGTGGGAGCGATCCGCGTTGCGATTACCGGTTCGGCTGCGTTTGACAGCCAGGTGGCCGTAATCGGAACGCTGGGGCAAACCAACCAGACAGCCAACTTCGCGATGTTTGAACCGTTGACGCTGGGCAACCTGGTCTTCAACGATCTCAATGGAAACAGCGTTTTCGACAGCGGCACCGATGTCGGCATCGAGAACGTCGATCTGACCTTGTACGAAGACACCGACGGAAATGGTGCGTTCACTCCAGGAACCGACACGCAGGTCGCGACGACATCGACCAATGCAAGCGGCATCTACACGTTCACCAATCTCGTTGCAGGCAGCTATATCGTCCAGGTCGATGAAAGCAACTTCTCGACCGGCAATCCGCTGGCCTCGTTCCTCTCCAGCCCGGGCAACCCCGACCCGAACAACGACGTCGACAACGATGACAACGGGGTTCTGCTAGCAGGCCAAGGAGCGGTCTCGTTGGCTGTCGCATTGGCTGCCAACACCGAACCGGGCGACGATGGCGACACCGACACCGACACCAATCTTTCGGTTGACTTTGGCTTCTTCGCTTCGGCCGATCTTTCGATCACCAAAGCCGACAGCCCCGATCCTGTGGTCGCTGGCAACACGCTGACCTACACCCTGACAGTGCTGAACGATGGCCCGGTCGACGCCACGGGAGTGACCGTGGTCGACACCCTTCCGACCAACGTGCAAATCGACACGATCACCACCAGCCAAGGAACGTCGACCACCAACGGAAACATCGTGACCGTCGATCTGGGCGACATCGCCAACGGGGGCAACGCAACGATCGTGATCACGGTGATCGTGGATGCCGATGTCACGTCACAAATTTCCAACACCGCAACGGTCTCGGGCGATCAACCCGACGATGATCCCAACAACAACACCGCCAACGCACCGACCGACGTCAACGCGGAAGTCGACTTGGTGATCACCAAAGTCGACCAGACCGACCCGGCCTCGGCTGGTGGAACGCTGGAATACGTGATCACAGTCACCAACAACGGCCCCTCGGTTGCGACCAACGTCGTCGTCACTGACACACTTCCAGCGGGATTGACTTACGACACCGGAACGGCGACTCAAGGAAGCGTGAGCAATGTGGGCCAAGCGATCACGGGATTGCTGGGAACGCTCTCTAGCGGTGCATCGGCAACGATCACGATCGGGACCAACGTCGCTTCATCCGCTTCGGGAACGATCTCCAACACGGCGACCGTCACCTCCGATGGCACCGAAACAACCCCCGCCGACAACACCACGACCGAACAGACAGTGATCGGCCGCACGGTCGATCTGGCGGTGACAAAACAAGATAGCGTCGACCCGGTCGTCCCCGGAAACCAGATGACCTACACGTTGGTCGTGACCAACAACGGACCATCGGATGCTTCGGGCGTGCTGCTGACCGACACCTTGCCAGCCGGTCTGACCCTGGCCAGCAACACCACGACGCAAGGATCGGTTTCGAATACGGGCAACACCGTGACCGCCAACCTGGGCACCCTAGCATCGGGAGCCACCGCAACGGTCACTTTGACAGTCAACGTCGCCTCTTCGGTCGCCGCTGCGTTCACCAATACCGCGACGGTCACGGCGAACGAAACCGATTCGGTGCCGGCCAACAACACCGCCAGCGAACCAACCGAGGTCGATCGACAATTCGATCTGCGGGTGGAAAAAAGCGATTCGGCCGACCCCGCCACTCCGGGCGGAACCCTGACCTACACGATCGATGTATTTAACGACGGACCGTCGGATGCCACCGCGATCACATTGACCGATACGTTGCCCGCGGGCGTTACGTTCGCCAGCGGTTCGAATGGTTTGACAGCCAATGGATCGGTCGTCACCGCCAACATCGCTTCGCTCGCCTCGGGAGCTTCGGCGCAGTTCACCGTGACGGTCAACATCGACCCGACCGCCAACGGCACGCTCAGCAACACCGCCACGGTTTCCACGACGACCGGAACCGAACTGGATGTCACAAACAACTCCGATACCGAAACGACAGCCCTCACCCCATCGATCGATCTTTCGATCACCAAGACCGATTCGTCGACGACGGTTCGCAACGGGGAAACGCTGACCTACACGATCGTGGTCACCAACTCCGGACCATCCACGGCGACCGGTGTCACGCTCTCGGATCCATTCCCTTCGGGCGTCACCGTCACCTCGGTCACCAGCACGGTGGGAACAGTCACCAACACGGGCAACAACGTGTCTGGAACAATCGGCACACTGGCACCGGGGGCATCGGCGACGATCACGGTTCTCGCGACAGTCGATTCGGGTACGACGGGCACGATTATCAACACCGCCACGGTTTCGGCGACACAAACCGAAACCAACACGGCCAACAATTCGGCATCCGACACGACCACGGTCGATCCGGTCGATGGCACGCTAGCGGGAACGGTTTACTTCGATGCCAATCGCAACGGGCAACAGGATACTGGCGAAGTCGGAATCGCGGATGTCTTGATCACCCTGACCGGTACCGATCTGATGGGCAACGCGGTCAATCGAACCGAAACGACCGACGCCAACGGCGACTACCTGTTCGATAACCTGGCCGCCGGAACGTATCAATTGAGCGAAACGCAACCGACCGGGTTTGACGACGGTGAAGAGGAATCCAATCCGTCGCTGCAGACCAATGTCATGAACGATGTCTTTGCATCGATCAATTTCAGCCCCAGCGATCAGGGCGTCGACTTCAACTTCGGCGAAGAACGCTCCTTCAGCAAACGCCGCTTCTTGGCATCGGCGCTGTAGCGATCGCTGCCTTGACCCCAAACCGCACGGGATACGCTGGCGGCAGGTTTTGATCAACCCTGCCGCCGACAGGCCGACCGTGACGACAGAGTGAGAGTCCGCTAGGGAGCCGGTGGATTGGTCGCGGATTCTCACTCTGTTGTCGGTCGGAACGTTTTTAGCCGTTCCCCTTCGCATCTTGACAGGGCAATCGCTACGCTACATTTGACAACTTCATTGCAAGACGACCAACGAGGAAAACGACGATGAAAATGGCTGCTATTGACGGGATGGTTGAAGATTGTGACGCGATCGTCGTCGGTGTCGACGATGAGGGGAACCTCGACGATGCAGGACAACAACTGGACCAACGACTCTCCGGTTGGCTGGGACGCGTTTTGGCTCGAGAAACGCAGCCGGGCAAACCGATCACCGCAAAATTGTTTGCCGCCCCCGACGCGGGCGATCTCGAATCGATCGTTGTCGTTGGAACGGGCGACCCGACCGCGCGCACCAATGGCCTCGCCTATCGCGCCGCCGCCACGGCGATGCGGATGTTGGCCGACCGCACACGCAAACATGTGGCGATTGGATTTGCAAAGGGTTGGGACGATGACCTGGCCCGCGCCGCAGTCGCGGGGGCTGTCGCCGGTATCCCCGGCCAAGACCTCTATCGATCGGCGACCGGCCTGGTCGAAGCCCGACGCGTCTCGTGGATCGGCGTCAGCGATGCGATCGTGCAAGCGGGCGAAGCGGTCGGCGAGGGGATTTGCATCGCCAAGCGATTGGTCAACGAGCCGCCAAACAAAATCTATCCCGAGAGTTTTGTCGCTCAAGCGGAACAATTAGGCAGCGAATGCGGGTTCGAAGTCGAAGCCTGGGACAAGGAAAAACTGCAAGCGGAAAACTGCAATGCGATCCTAGCCGTATCGGCGGGATCCGATCGCGAGCCGCGACTGGCGATCTTCCGCTACAACGGCGGCCCCGCCGACGAAGCCCCGATCGCTATCGTGGGCAAAGGGGTGACCTTCGACAGCGGCGGCCTATCGATCAAGCCGAGCGAAGGCATGAAAGATATGAAGTGCGATATGGCGGGGGCGGCAACCGTCCTGGGAACGATGGCGGCGATCTCCCGTCTGAAGCTTTCCAAGAACGTCGTCGGCCTGGTCGGACTGTCCGAAAACATGCTCTCGGGCAGCAGTTACAAGCTGGGCGACGTCATCAAAACGCGGAACGGCAAGACGATCGAGATCCTGAATACCGATGCCGAGGGGCGCGTTGTGCTGGCCGACACGCTGGACGTCGCTGTCGAACAGGAACCGAGCAACATCGTCGACTTGGCAACCCTCACCGGCGCCTGCTTGGTCGCGTTAGGGATGGACGTCGCCGGCGTGATGACCAATGACACGTCGTGGTGCGACCAGATCAAGAAGGCTGCCGAACTGGAGGACGAAAAGGTCTGGGAACTGCCGATGTGGGATTTCTACGGCGAGCAGATCCAGAGCAAAGTTGCCGACATCAAAAATGTCGGTGCAGGGCGATGGGGCGGTGCGATCACCGCAGCCAAGTTCCTGGAAAATTTTGTCGGCGATATCCCTTGGGTTCACATCGACATCGCTGGCCCCGCGTTTGCCGATTCGCCCAACGAATGGCGCGACGCCGGCGGCACCGGCGCGATGGTTCGAACCTTGGTCCGTCTGCTGGAACAAGCTTCTTAAAAAAGGCGGAGACCGCAACGTCGGCATCGACCGATTTCCCTGCGACCAGCCGTACCGCTGGCGCAGGCTGCCTCCAATCCTCTTTGCCGAAACCGATCGCCCGACGTCGAACGCCTAAACTTATGGGCTCCTCTCGCTGCTGGCTTCGCCCGCCAGCGGCTCGTCGATCGGATCCTCTCGAAGCCCGAAAACCGAACGCCCCCACGCGTTCAGGATGGGACGCCCCAGTGGGACTCTTCGGCCCCGCGAACGAAAATGCTAGCCCGCCGGCGACACCTCACACGCCCTCTTGGCGAGAACTTCTCCCAATCGGTCTATCGATAGCAGCCTGGATTTGATAGGTAGTGGGTTCAGTCGCAACATCGGCGCATTGTTTGTGAAAGGATTCGAGAACAATGAAACGGCTCGGTACCCGTTTGGGCATGCTGGTCGGCGTGGTTGGTCTAGCTGTCATGGCTATCACGCAGGCTCAGAAAGATTATTCTTCGACTAGCTCGCTAGAGTTCGTCGATCTCAAAAACCAATTAGCTCCACCACGCCCAATCGGAGGCGAAGGGTTCGAGGGTAGTTCGTGGCCTGCGCCACCGGACACTCACATCGTGCGTGGCAGCGACAGTGGCGTTGCGCCGATCGCAACCAGCCCAGCCGCTGCGCCGGCGATCCAATTGGCCTCGCATCAAGAACCGATCGAGGATGGGGCGAACAACGCCCCTCCAAGCTTTTCGATGCCGGTGATCCAGGACAGCAGCGAGACGCCGGAATTCAGCGCCCCCGCATCGCCTAGCTTCGATTTGCCAGCGACCTTGCCAACCGAATCAGACGATTCGCAGATCGGCACGGGAGTCGCAAATGCAGCACCAGCCGCGATGCCAGCCTTCTCCGCACCAAACGCGAGCGAAGCTCCAACGGCCCTGTCGCCAAGCCCTGCCGCTGCTCAACCTCAAACCATCCAGATGCCCGACTCGGCATTTGAAGGGGTCGGCCAAGACAGCCCTGCGGCGACTCCTGTCGCTGCGGCGGCAGCTCCTGCGACGGAACCAGCCCCGACCGCCGACGCCCAATCGGTCATGACCCAGCGTGGCATTGGCATTCAAGGTGGCAGCCCGTTGGTCGACATGCCCGAAGGCTATCAAGCCGAAGCGAGCGGTGCGTCCCCGGCCGCCACCCCAACGCTGACCTCCCCCGGCTTTGACATGCCCAGTGACTCGGCACCGCCAACCGCAGCACCTGCCCCCATGCGTTCGGCAGCACCAGCGCCGATCCAACCCCAAGCCGCCGCAGCGCCAGCAATCCCACGCGAAGCAATCGCGACTCCACCGCCAGCCCCGCGAATCGCACCGGCACCACAAGCATCGATCGCCACGGCCGCACCGATCGCTCGCACCGCCCAACCTTCCGGTCGCCCCGCCGACGCACGCAACGTGTTGGCTCAACCCGGCAGCCGATTGTTGGAAGGTGCCCAAGCGCCCAGCGTGACGATCCACAAACGGGCTCCCGAAGAAATCAATGTTGGCAAACAGGCGACGCTTGCAATTCAAATCCGCAACACCGGCGTCAGCGACGCGTTGAACGTCGTCGTCACCGATGCGATTCCCGAAGGAATGGAATTGATCGAAGCGACTCCCGCACCGGAGATTCAAGGCAAACTGATGACCTGGCAGTTTGGCGATCTGGAGCCCGCTGGCGAACGAACCATCACGCTGCAGATGATGCCACTGACCGAAGGCGAACTGGGCAGCGTGGCTCGACTGAGCTTTGAAGCGGCTGCCAGCGTGCGAACACTCAGCACTCGCCCCGAATTGAAAATCGTCCAACGCGCATCCGAACAGGTGCTGGTTGGACAACAGGTCGAAATCGAGATCGAAGTCTCCAATCCAGGCACCGGCACCGCTTATGGTGTCGTGTTGCAAGAAGACGTTCCCGAAGGCTTGGAACATCCCAAGGGCAAGCAGTTGGATAATCTGTTGGGCGACATCCAGCCGGGACAAGTCCGCCGACAACGTCTGATCCTTAAAGCCGCCAAACCGGGCGTAGCCAACAACTACATCCAATTGATCTCCGAAGATCAGGTCGTCGCCAAAAACGCCCTGCCGATCGAAGTCATCTCGCCCCAGTTGGCGATTCAAATGGAAGGGCCAACCCGGCGATTCCTGGAACGCCAAGCCAAGTACATGCTGCAGATCGCCAACAACGGAACCGCGTCGGCAACGAACGTCGACGTCGTCGCCTACCTGGATCGCGGCCTGTCGTTTGTGAGCACCGAATTCAAAGGTCAATACGACGCGACGCGACATGCGGTCTTCTGGAGCCTAGCCGAATTGCCAGTCGGCGAAGCGGGAGAGGTGCCGTTGGTGCTGTTGCCGATCGAACCGGGCGAACAATTGGTCCGGCTCGAAGCCCAAGCCGACCTGGGAATCCAGGCCCGCAACGAAAAACCGATCACCGTGGAAACATTGGCCGAGATCACGTTCAGCGTGAACGACGATCACGACCCCATCGAAACGAACTCGTTGACCACCTATGAGATCCGAATCACCAACTCGGGATCGCGTGAAGACACCAACGTGCAACTGCAGGTGGCGGTTCCACCGGGGCTGGAATTTGTGCGATCCGACCAACAGGCCCAGGTCGATGGCCGCGGGATCGTTTCTTTCGCTCCACTGCCACGCATGACAGCTCAAGACGAGCACACCTTCCGAGTAACGGTGAAAGGCGTGGCGACGGGAACGCACGTGTTACAAGCGGTGCTGACCAGCGATCAATCGCGTGTGCCAGTAACCAAAGAAGAGAGCACGATGGTCTACGCCGACGAATAAGCCGGTCGCGGCCGTGCTGGAATGTGCGGCGTTGTTCGATCCGAACAACGCGTGCTAATCCGAGCAATGCGTCATGCGATAAGCGCAGCACGGGGCCTGCGCTTATTGTGTGACGTTTTTTTTCGCCACACGAACTCGGCTATGCTTGGACGACGCGATTCACCGCGGCTGAAACGATGTCCCAGTTCGCGATCTCCGCCGTCAGCGCGGTGCTGCCGGTTTGCGTCAAATGATAAAACTTGGCGCGTCGGTTCGATTCGCTCTGACGCCACTCGCTGGTCAACAGACCCTCTTTTTCCAGCCGGTGCAAAGCGGGGTAGAGCGAACCTTCCTCAAGCTTCAAAACGTCGCCCGATTCCGCCTCGATCTGTTTCATGATTCCATAACCATGCGTTGGCGAATCTCTGACAACACGCATGATCAACATGTTCAAAGTACCACGCAACACGCGGCTGTTCGATTGGGGATTACTGTCTGACAACGGAATGTCCTCATTGCGTTTGATGTCCATCGATAACGTACTCAACGTTTTTCCGCGCGTCGCTTTTTTTTAGTTCGTCTCGACTGAACCAGTTACTTAAAATGGTGGTGGAAAGTTCAAGCTAGGTGCACCGAAAAACTAGGCATCATTTTGGCCATACCAACCTATTACCTAGTTTCCATCTATCAACGACTGTTATTCATAGTACCTATCTGCGACGAGCGATAGCCACCAGAAAGGCGCTCACGTACCGCCGAAAGAACCACACCGCCCCCCCGAGATCCTGTAGTTCTCGGAGGCATAGGATAACGTATTGTAGGCGTGTGTCGAATCGGAAATCAAAAACTATAATTAGTTTTCAAATCCGGTAGTGTAGTTCCGTATAGTTATGAATTCAGGAGATCGCAGGCGTGGACGCTTTTCAACAAGCCTGCCAAATTCTGGGGGTTCCTCCAACCGCATCAGGGAGGATGATCGAAGCCGCTTTCCGTCGAAAAGAAGCGGAATATCAAGCCGATCCCGGCAGCGACCCCTGGGATTTCCAGCAGGTCAAAGAGGCTTACCAAACGCTACGCAAACGCGACTCGGCGACGCTCCGCACCGCGACATCAGCCACCACCAAGCCACCATCCCCCTCCACGCTAGCAGCAAAAAAAGAGGAGACGATCCAGTCGGACACCTCGGTGCCACCACGGCCATTCGACCGACGCCCCCCCGAACCGGAGTCGGCAAAAAATCCCCCGCATCTCGTCTGGCAAGCCTTCTTTCGCGAACTGCCGCTGCAACAGGAAACGACCTATTTCCTGCTAGCCAATCTTCTCGATATTTTCATGACCTACGGGCTGCTGAAGTTCGGCGGGATCGAGACGAATCCGATCGCCAACTATTTTTTGCAGCGGTGGGGCTTCGATGGCATGATTGCGTTGAAGATGGGCTCGGTCGCATTTGTCGTCGTCGTGGTCCAACAAATTGCAGTCCGCGATCTAACCAAGGCCCGACGTCTGTTGATCGCTGGCACGGCGATCGTCTTTGCCGTGGTCGTCTACAGCGGCGTCCTGCTGTCGCGCATCCTCCGCTGACCTGAGGCCCATAGCCGTCAGGCAGGAAAGATCTTCCCGCAGCGGAGACTTCAGGACTCCGACGAACCTTTCAACTTGCGCAGGAAATCGAACGTGAACAGCCCCGAATCGTGACCGTCGCTGAACGCGATGTTGTAGGCGTAATTGCCGACCGGACGCATTCCCAGAACAGCCATCGGGCGCGTCTCCTGCGGCGATAGCACAGGCAAAATCAATGGCTTCGGCGGCGGCGACGCTGCGTTCTCATCAGCGGCGTCGCCATCATCGTCTACGGGTTCGGCGTCGCGGCGTTTCTCGCGGCACGTCGCGCAGGGACAGGCGTCGCGCAATTGTCGCGCGGTGAATTCGGTCACCAAGTTGTCGGACCAAGTGATCCGCAATCCGCTAGCAATGCGGGCGATGTCGGTCGGTAGAACGCTCATACGGAAGTCCTTTCATTTTCATCCGATTCCGCATCCGATTCGGAATCCACAAGTGGTTCGCACGCAGCATCGGCAGGAAGCGCGCCGGCAAGCGGTTCAACGACGACGGTTCGCAGGCCGGCCGACAGCAGCAGCACCGCAGCTAACCAGCACAGGATGACGCCTGGTGAATGATCGGGAGCGGGCCACAGCGACCACTGGGCCAGCGGTCGCCAGAATGCCAAGTGCAGCGCCATCACCATGGGGACGACAGCCATCAACCATTCGTACCCACCGCGCGATGGGAACGCGCCGCGGAACAGGATCGCTGCAACGATCGAAACGGCGCAGACCGCGATCAACGCGTGCCACCCCAGAACGATTCCCGGCAGCGTCAGGATGCAAATCAGATCGATCAACCGCGCCGTATCCTTGCCCAACGGATCGAGCTTAGGATCGGCAGCGGGGCAGACATAACGGGCCAACATCCGGGCTAGCACACAGGCCGCCGCGACCGCGGTAATGAGATAAAACAACGCCACCAGACGGCTACCATCGTTCCAGCCCGGTTCGGTTCGCAATTGCCAAGGAACCTGTTGCAAGGGCGGCCAGGCAAGCAGCGGCACGATCGCCAGCGCTAAAAAGAACGTCACCAACCGGCCGGGCAACCGAAACCGATCGACGCGGACCAATGCAAACGCCCACGCGCCGGTCAAGATCGCGATCTGGTAGACGTTGATCGCGATGGTCTCCGCGGTGATGTGTGGCATCCGTAGCGGTCCATGGCCGTGACCGCGAGCGCCGCTAAATGGCAGATTCTCGCCACCGCTGTACAGCCCCAACAGACCGACCAGCATGATCGAGACTCCAACCAACGCTTCGACGATCGGATACCGAGCGGCGATTGGCAACCGGCACGCGCGACAGCGGCCGCGCAGGTTCAACCATCCAAAGACGGGGACGTTGTCGTACGCCCGGATAGGGACCGCGCAAAACGGACAGGCTGAAAATCCATTGATCGATCGGCCGCGTGGCATCCGCCAAGCGACGACGTTTAAAAAGCTGCCGATCGACGAACCGAACCAGAAGAACCAAGCGACGACAAACAGATCCAACAAGCGCGGAACGATCAGATCGCTAGGGTTGTGGTGATGATGGCCGTGCAGGCTGACCGCTGCGATCACGTATAACACAGCAGCGATTGTCAGTCCGCCGACCACGCCGATCAATGGCCAATTCGGATGTCTGCGATGGCGGCGTTTTCGAGGCATCGCGTTTGGGTTATTCATCGTTTAATTGAAACAGTTTCCGCAGCGCATCCAACAGGCCGTGGTTGCCGCCGCTGGCAACGTCGTCTTTCAGTGAAGCCATCGGTGGATGCAACATCTTGTTGACCAGTCGATCGAACGCTTGAGTGACTTCGCGTCGAATCTCATCGCTGGCACCGGCAGATTCTAGCCGCCCGATCAATCTTGCCAACTCATCCTGTTTGACTTGTTCGGTTTGTTCGCGCAATCGCTTGATCACCGGACCAGTCGCGCGGTGGTGCAGCGCCGTGACAAAATCGCGAGTCTCGTCTTCGATGATCCGCTTCGCTTTGGGCCATTCCTTTTCGCGTTCCCGCTGGTTTCGATGGCAGGCGGCTTGCAGATCGTCGACCGAATAGAGGTAGACGCCCGAGAGTTCGCCGATCTTGGGATCGAAGTCGCGGGGGACCGCCAAGTCGAGGATCAACAGCATCCGGCCGTAGCGAGCTTGATGGATCGCGCCAAAACGCTGCACGTCCATGATCGGTTCGGTCGCCGCAGTGGTGCTGACGACCAGGTCGGCGTCGGCCAGCAGATCGTGCATCTCTTCCCAAGCGGCGCTGCGAGCGCCCAGTTCGGCCGCCGCTTCGTCGGCACGCTGGCGATGGCGATTGATCAACCGCACGTCGCGAGCTCCTTTATCGCGCAGATACTGCAGCGTTTCTCGCCCCATTTCCCCAGCGCCGATCAGGACGATTCGCTTGTCGTCCATCCGCTCGAAAAATTCGACAGCGATCTCGCCGACCGCCACGCTGGGAACGCTGACTCGCTTCTTGTGGATCGCCGTCTCGCTGGCGACTCGCTTGGCGACGCGGCTGGCGGTCTGGAAGATCGAATGCGTCAACGGCCCGGCTGATCCCTGCGTGCAGGCCAGCTCGTAGGCCTGCTTCACTTGAGCCAAGATCTGGGGTTCGCCGACGACCATACTGTCGAGGCTGGCAGCGACGGTAAACAGATGCTCGATCGCTTCGTTGCCGTTGCGACAAATCAAATGCTCCATCAATTGGTCCTGAGCCAATCCGCGCTGGTCGGCCAGGAAGTCAATGAATTGAGCCTGCTCGACTCCGCTGTCGTCATCGGTCGCGGTGTAGAATTCGACCCGATTGCAGGTGCTTAACAGCACCGCTTCGGTTTTTGGAAACCTGTCGCGGAACGCATCCAATGCAAGCTGTGCCTGATCTCCCGTGAAGGATAACCGCTCGCGGAATTCGACGTTTGCTTGATGGTGGCTGCAGCCAATCATTTGCAGTTTCATACCGCGCCTCCCTGCTTGGCTTTGACGCCCAGCAGCGTGGCTTGTTCGGTCACCCGCGCCTTGTCCGTCGGTGGCTCGCTGGTCGCGCCATGGTTTGACGTAAACAGCCCGGCCATCGCAAGGACCAGGAATCCAAAGCTAGCCAGCGTGAGGTAAGCGATCTTGCGACCGCGGCGAGCCGGTTTGTAAAACGCTTCGAATAGCGTCGCGATTACTAACCAAATGAACAACACACACGACAGCGCGATTCCGCGATTGGTCCAGACGCTCTCGCCGCTGCGATTCAGATGCATCGCGATTCCGGCAAATAATCCGACCGCCATCAAACAAGTGCTGGTCAGCAGACAGACGCGGTTGACAGTTTGCAACCATTCAAGGCTCGGCAATCGCATCCCCGCGGACGACAACCGCTTGTGCTTCAAACGATACGAATGGACCAGGTAGACGACGCCAGCGACAAAGCCCAGCAGGACCGCGACGGTCACCAGCAGCATCGACCCGGCGTGCACGTTCAACCAGAAACCTGTAGCTTCGTCGCGCGAAAACGGAGGTGAATTGCGGAGCACGCCGGCCAATCCGATCAGGCTCAGGACCAGCGGCAACAGGAAGTATCCGAGCGTCGAATCGGGCCGACGCAACAACAGAATCCCGTAACAGATCGCCACCCCCAGAGCCAGCAACAGCGTCCAGTCGTACCAACTGGCCAACAGGCCCATTCCGCGACCGTCCATCTGTTGGCGAGCGCTCATCGTCAGGTAGGCGACGTGCGTATAAAGTCCCGCCGCCGTGAATCCGATCACACCGGCCATCCGTCCGGGCAGTCGGAACATGCCGCGCGTGATCTCCAGCAGCAGCGCCACGATATAGCTGCCGACAAAACAGGTGACGGTGATCTGGGAAAGGTGTTGCATGGAGGTTTGTCGAGTAACGTCGTTGCGGACCGCGAAATCGAATCGAGCAATCCTGAGCACGTTGGCAGGCAGGCCTTCGGAAAACAACGAAGGTTACCGTAATCATAGCATCCGGCTAAAGAATCGTCGCACCGGGGTGCGATTGCAGCGGATGCAGCGCTTGCGACAACCGCAGCACAACCGCCATAAAACGATCGAACGCGAAGAAATTCCCTGCGACGGCATAGCGCGGCCGCGCAGTCGTTTGCTGGGTTAAGCCGTGTCGCGCTGCTTCCCCGCGCGGACCAAAAACTCGGCATCGGCCAAGATCGGATCGTCCAATTCCAATCGCAGCACCCCTTCGCGTTGCAAGCGGACGATCTCCTGCGAGTGCCGATCGTGAATTTTGCTGGCACACTTCTGCACCCGCCGATTGCTCTGCGTCATCGTGATCACCAACATCGCATAGACCGCCGTCGGCATCACCGACAACAGCACGCTGGTCAACAGCATCGCCAACTCGGGTGCCGGGAATTGCTCCAGATGATCGTGCAGATCGGTCGCCACCGCGGACGAGGCGCGGAAATACTTCGAGTACAGCCCCACGACAGGGCCGGCAAACAGTGCCCAAAAGATCAGTGTGCCGACCAAACCCAACAGCTGAGCCGTCGCGCCGCCGATCGCCCCGCGGTCGATCTCTTCTTCCAAAATCTGTTGCGAGGAATGTTGCAGTTGGTCGATGCCGCGAAGGTGGGCGTGATGCGATTCGTTCGCCATCGCCTGCGGTGCCTGGGCGTTCAGCGGCCCAAGTTCCTGCTGGAACGAACGGATCAACGGGCCCAAGCGATCGCGAACCAGAGCAGCCGAGCGTTCGCGAACGCCTCCCCGCATCTCTGCCTCCATCGATTGCATCTGGCCGATATTTGTCGCCGTCGTCCAGGCCGAACTGATCAAACTGGGCAGGCTGCCCGACAGGCTCAGTACCAATCGGTCCCACGCACCGTGGGTGAGGTTCAACAGCCCGATCAACGTCTTGTAAGGAAACCAGATCGCGGCGGTATCGGTCAGCAGTGCCAGTCGCAACCGCGAACGGATCCCCGCTCGCAGCGATCCGCCACTGCCGACGAGACTGTTCGCGACATCGACAGGCAACCGGTCGGCGGCTTCGTGCAGATGATCGACAGCGCGGACCAGATAGGGCAGCTCGTCGCTGATCATCTCGTGCAGCGATTGTCGGAAGCGGCGATCGGCTGCGGCCAGTCGCGCTCGTTGCCGCCGTTCCGCTCCACCCGCTTCGACCAGCCGAGGCCGCAGCGCGTGCCCGATCGCTTCTCGTGCCGTCCGCGCAATCGAAGCTTCGTCGTCGACCACATCAAAATCATGCACGATCACCGGCGGCAAGATTTCCGATGACGGAGCGGCGGCGTGGATCGCGGCGCAGTAGGCGTCGATGTCGCTGGAGAGTTTGTCGTCGTGTTGGCGGACGATGTTGATCACCGGCAGCACCAACGTCCCCTCGCTGGCGTTGACCAGATCGTGGACCACCTGTGACCGCAATTGATCGCGGCGGACGACAAGGATCTGCACCGATGCCAGCGACAGCGTCTGCTTGGAGATCTCGACGACATGCGGATCTTGATCGGTCGCTCCCGGCGTGTCGAGGATCAAATATTCGACCCCCAGCGGAAACATCTTCTCCGCTTCGCAGTGCAGGTACCGTTCGTAGCGGTCGTTGATATCAGCCGGCGGATAGGGACCGACCCAGGCGATGCGGACTGTCGCTTCGCGGGTTCGATCTCCACTTGGCAACGCCTGTCGCAAGCTGGCATCTTCGATGAACTGACGGACCAACCAAGTCTTCCCCTGCCCGGTTGGACCGACCACGCCGACGATGATCGCATCGGGGGCTCGGGTTTGCAGAATGGCGGCCCGTTGAGCTTCGAAGCGATCGCACAGTTCGAGCACCCGTTCGCCGACTGGGCTGGTCCCCAGCACGCGCGACGCCGCCCGACGAACTCCTGCGACAAAGCGGTCGGGACGTCCAGAGGTCGGTGCGATTTCGTTGGTTTCGTTCATGAAGCTATTCTAATTTGAAGCCCGAGGCTCAGGACGCCGGAGGAAAGAGCGATCGAGCGGCCCCACCTCGCGGGTCAGTCAGTGGGCATGATAACGCATGGTCTCTATCCCGCCGACCCAGTCCACATTACGCCATCGACCGGGACGCAAAATGCCTCCGAAGGAATCGCAGGTAATAGCCGGGGAAGTCCCCCTTCATGCCTCCTTTCTGCTGCCCCATTCATGCGAGGCGTTTCGGATCCGTGCGGAATTGGAACGAGAATGAATCAAGCGTCGTCCGGAGTGATCGCACGTTGCGCGGCACGGCGAATTGTGAGAACGCGAATCTCGGCACCCTCGATTGTGAAAATGGCCCGGTATGTTCGCTTTTTCCCGCCGACCAATTTTTCGCGTAGCTCATACGGAAATGCATCGTTCTCGGCAGCCAGACCGTGGCTTTCCGGAAACGCCAGCAATTCGTTCAACTGGTCGTAGACAGAGTCGTACCACGTCAAGGCTTCGTCGAGTGAATGGTTTTCAGCCCACCAACTGGCGTTGCGAGTGATGTCGTCGCGAGCTCGATTCGTGACGTTCAGCCGAAAACTCACTGCTTGAAGCGGGAAATCAAATCTTCCCGCCCGTGACGGTGAGCTTCTTCAGCCGGCTGCATTCGACCAGCTTCCATGTCGTTGATACCGGCCTGGATTTCCGCGTGGTCGTTGCGTGAAATGGCTTCGCGCATCTGCAGCATGACTTCTGCGTCAATGATGAAGAAAGTCTTGTCAACGCCGTCACCCTGACATTGCACGCCATTGGGATGCAGGAGTGCCTGCTCGGTCAATTCACGCGAGAGTTTTATCATGCCCGAAGTATACCACAAACTTACGAAAGCAGGCCATTCCTAGCGGTGATAGCTCTCAGGGCCTGGGGGCGTATGGGGCATCCCTGAACTGTGTGTTCTTGGGTGGGTGCGGGGAGCACTCTACCTAGGAATATGGACTGTCCCCGCTTTTTACCCGCTTTTCAAAAAGTCTGCCGGTCGTGGGCCAGCGGATATCGCTTTGCCGGGCATATCGCACTTTGGAAAAGTGGATTTGCCTTGGTCTCGCAAACCGCAGCCGCGCGAAGACTAAGATGTTGGCGAACTATCTGCGTCTGCCGAATCTTGGTCTTTGTTCTTAAGCCGAACGAGAAGATACTGCTCCGTTTTGCCGTCCCCAATGTGAACCAAAGCGGGAGCTTCGTCTTTCGTCAAGTTGTAAAGTCCGGTCTCGATTAAGTTCGATTGATTGTCGCCGACTGTAAATGCAACTTGTTGAGTTTTCTTGTCGACGGCACCTTGGATCACCATCGTTTTACCGGTCTTGGTGTCGGTGTAATTCCCGCGAATCACACCTTGCTTATTCACCGCCAGTTGGATCGTAACGATCGCGTTTGTTTGACGATTCTTGGTCAGCGCGAACACTCCCAGTGGCAACCAGTCGCCGTCGGACGGAGCCTTGGCTGTGGCACCCGACTTCGCCAGTTCGGTTGCCTGCGCGTAATACTGCTCTGTCGTTCCAGCGTCCTGGCCATCAACATACACATTGTTATTTTCGTAGGTGATGTTGTTGCCGTAGTCGTAATACACCGGTGTCGTTGGATAGTAATCCATCCATGCGCCGACGGATGCCCAAGAGGCTGCTCGCCAAGCGGCGCCGGTAGCCCATCCAGCCGCGAACCAGGCTCCGGGATGATCGGTATACCATCGTCCGCCGTAGATGTCCCAGTGGTTGTAATTGGTGCGAACTCCGACCGCTGTCGTGTAGCGATTCGATGGGGTTACTCGTGCAAATCCTGCTGCCGCACCGGCTGGGCCGGCGACGACTCCCCGCGCTGCCGCACCGCCGTTGGGACCTCGCACCGCACTGCCTGCTGCAACTCTTCCGTTCGGGCCAACCGCAGCGCCCCGCGCTGCCGCACCGCCGTCGGGGCCTCGCGCCGCACTGCCCGCTGCAATTCCTCCATTGGGTCCAACCGCAGCGCCTCGCGCTGCCGCACCGCCGTCGGGGCCTCGCGCCGCGCTGCCCGCTGCAACTCCTCCATTGGGGCCAACCGCAGCGCCACGCGCCGCCGCTCCACCGTCAGCACCTCGCACTCCACCCGCTGTAGCGACGCCGCCATCGGGCCCCACACCTACGGCGCGGCCTGCCGTATTGCCTTGCGGGCCCGTTACCGCGACACCTGCTGCATTGCCTCCCCGCGGTCCTTCCGCCGTACCGTGATTAACGTCAAAGTTGTCACCAGGCTTTCCGCCTAGGCTGTGTAGACCGTCGTCGGATGGAAGGCCAAGAAATCCACTGAGTTGGTTTCGAGTTGGCGCGGAGAATCGATTGCTCCCAGCGTCTTGCCCTCCAGCTCCGCGGCCACCCAAGCCACTCGCACCGCGACCTAATCCTGTTCCGCCAAGCCCGTCAGCGCCTAGTCCACCGCCACCAAGACCACCGCCACCTAGTCCACTGCCGCCTAGTCCACTGCCGCCAAGTCCACTGCCGCCAAGTCCACTGCCGCCAAGTCCACTGCCACCAAGTCCACTGCCACCAAGTCCACTGCCACCAAGTCCGCCGCCTAGACTACCGCCGCCAAGTCCGCCGCCTAGACCGCTGCCGCCAAGTCCACCGCCACCGCCTCCATGTCCGCCGCCAAAGCTACCGCCGCCGCCGAAGCCACCACCTCCATGTCCACCGCCGCCAAAGCCGCCGCCGCCACCTCCGAAGCCGCCGCCATGCCCACCGCCAAAGCCGCCGCCGCCTCGGCCGCGCCCCCAGCAATCAGCCAGTGGCAATGAGAACATCAAACTTATCGTCAGCAGGGTAAGGAGCGGCTGTTGGTACATGGGGATCTCTTTGATAGGCGAAAGTGCATTCAGCATCTACGGGATATTTAGCGTTCGGTCGGTTGGCTTGCGGCCGGTGGCGATTGGCGTTTGATGACCACCTCGTCGGTGTCGGGGATCGCGACGCCGCCGAGCGTACGTTGAATCGATTGCCAGACGCATGCGTTGTCGTCGAGTCGTGCGATTCGGATGAGCGACGTCGTTGGTGTTCCGTCGCCGGTCATTCCGATCATCTCGGCTGTCCATCCACGTTCATTTGGTGACCAGAGCCCCGAAGCATGGCCGCCATCGGGACTAAAGCTCCATGACTGCACACGTCCTTGAACCGGATTCCAGCCGATCAATTGCACTCCCGAGGTCTTTGTGCCATCGACATGCGTGGTCGTGTAGGTGCGTTGGACGAAGCTTTTGTCGGCCACCCAGCTGTAGACCGATTCAGACTGGTTTCCATGCTCTTCAGCGACCCAGGCACCAATCAGCCATTCGAAGTCAGCCATGCTTTGGCGAGTGATCGGCGTCTCGATCCACGTTTCTCGCACCGACGCCATCAACCACTTTCCATCGACCTTGGTGTGAACCGCTGTGTATTTGCTGACACCGGGAGCTCCCTGGGGAAGCGGAGCAACAATTGCGCGTCCATCTTCGATTGCGATGCTGTCGCTAAGAAACCGCAACGAGTCGATTGCGATTTGGATTTTCACATTGGGGTTCGCGGCAAAGAACTCGGAGTAGTCTTGCTCGATCGCTTCGCGTCCAACCATCTGCCGGCCGCTGGCATCGATATACTCACCCTCCTCGGTCCAAAACGCCGCGATCGCTTTGGCGTCTGCCTTGTTGAAGGCGGCCACAAACGCTTCGGATTCGGCGCGAATCGCGGCCTCCGAGGGATTCGGCGGCGCTGCCGATTTCTGACCCGTCGGAGCGATCGCTGGCTGCTGGGCAAAGCCTGCGGGTGAGTGGAGAGCACCCAGCATCGCAACCACGATGAAGGTCAGAAATCTGTGATTCATGATGTTGTCCTCGTTGTTTCAACGTTGGCATTCCGACATCGGATTCGAAACCAATCGCAATTTAGGGTACGGAATGCCATTGTTCCACTATTTGGGGATAAAATTAACGCGCCTCACATTTGCGGCACGTCGCCCTCTCAAGACGTAGCGACGCGAATGTGCCCCCATCGGCAGCATTGGCGACTCCGGGCTGGTCATTTCCAACGTTGGTGCTTCAACATACGAACACCGATAACCTTGGGCTCCCCAACACCAGGCAGACGCTCAGGGAAACTTGGTCTCGTGCCCCTCGTTTGCGCCGGCGCACCTCACAACTCGAATCGCTACAACCCGCCAGAGGCCTGTCGCTGGGTGGGGACGTAATGATCACGACGCCCGCGATGGCAGCTTCTACTCGCTATAAATTTGTTAGTTGATTAGATTATCAGGCTCGACGTGGGAGCCATCGGAAAAGTCGGATCGGCTGAGCACGCGAAGCTATTCTTCCATCGATAGGAGCAGAACAATCGACGTCTTCGACATATTTGCCTTTGCTGTATTTGGCGTTCTGCTAGCGGCGGTTGTGATCGTTGTGGTCACCCTGGGACAGCTGCCGGGCCAGATTGCCAAGCAACGCAATCATCCTCAAGCCGCGGCGATCAATGTCGCGAGTTGGCTGGGCGTTGCTACGCTCGGAATTCTCTGGCCGTTCGCCATGATCTGGGCGTATCTGAAACCGTTTCCTGCAGCAGCTAACGGAGCGAATTCCGATCGGGAATCGCAATCGTCCGCCAGCGGCGACGGGCAAGCTCAGCTTGCAAAAATGCAGGCGCAGGTCGATTCCTTGCAAGCTGCTCTCAATAAACTCAACGCCAAGTAGGATATGACGCCGTGATTGCTTTTATGTTGACGATCTACGTGGCGGTGGTGGTCCTGCTTTTTAAAATGAAGTTGGTCAAACCCAATCCCTATCCAATCGCCTTGATCTTGGTGGCGGGGGTTTTTGTGATCGGCGGGCCAGCGGTCGCCTGGACGTTGTCCGCTCCGGTGAGTCCGCGCGTCGTCACGACGCAATATGTTGTCCAGTTGGTTCCCTACGTGAAGGGGCAAGTTGCGAAGGTGCATGCCCAAGCCAACGTGCCGATGAAGAAGGGCGACCTACTGTTGGAGATTAATCCGACGCCTTATCAGAACGCGCTCGACCAAGCCACGGCCCAGCTGCAGGCATCCCGCGAGGGACTCAAACAAGCCGAGGCGGGAGTGGACGTCGCCAAGGCGAGTGTGGCAAGCGCGGCGGCTGGCGTGCAGCAAGCCACTGCGGCCGTCGGCCAATCGAAGGCTGTAGTTTCCAACGCGTTGGCGAGTATCAAACGAGCCAAAGCGGGCATCGCCAGCGCGGAAGCGGGAGTTTCCAAGGCCAAGGCGGCTGACGATTTGGCGAAGACCGAAGAACAGATTGCCGTGAACCTGCAGAAGACCGACGCCGGAGCGATCAGTGCGCTCCGTGTGACTCAGTCGGTGCAGAGTCGGCAAGCAGCGGACGCAGCCTTGCAAGCTGCGGAAACCGGAGTCAACGAGGCTCAAGCGGCACTGCTGCAAGCCGAAGCAGGACTCAGCCAATCCCAAGCGGCCGAGCAACAGGCGGCAGCCGGGCTGGTCGCCGCTCAAGCCGTCCAGCAGCAGGCGGACGCTTCGGAAAGTCAGGCGATGCTCGGCGTGAAGATCGCCGCAAGCAAGGTTCAAGCCGCCGAGGCGCAGGTCAGCGACGCCCAGTTCAATTTGGAGCAATGCAAAATGTTGGCCCCTGCGGATGGTTATGTTGTGAACTGGACGGTGCAGGAGGGGACGATGTTGGTCCCGATGCCGTTGGCGGCTGCCGGAACATTCATCAACACCGAACAAACGTTTATCGTCGCATCGTATCCACAAAACTGGTTGATGAACGTCGAGAGCGGGGATGATGTGGAATTGGTTCTGAATCCCTTCCCCGGCCGACTATTCAAAGGCAAGGTGGACCAAGTGATTCCGGCGACTGGCGAAGGCCAGTTTGACCCCAGCAAATCGGTTCCGCTTGCTTCGCAGGTTGGCTCTCATGGCTTCTTGGCTGTGAAAATCCTGTTGGATCAGGACCAAACGATCCCCAGTCTGCCGCTTGGTGCTGGTGGGACGGTGGCCATTTATACCGATCATGGCAAGCCGGTTCACATCATCTCCAAGGTCGCTATCCGCATGCAGAAGTGGCTTCTGTACATCATGCCAAGTTAACGCAAGGTTCTCAAAACTGGGCTTGGCCTGCGCGGTTAAGCGGGTTCTGCGGCGGCAAACTTTTCCTAGCTCATCAGCCGCTGGTGCGTTGCGTAGTTCTTGAGTATCGGTCTCAACCAGATCAAGAGAAGCAACCGATACGACCATCGAAGGTGAAACCGTAAAACGGGGCAGACCTGTATAACTGGGATGACCCGTCGCGTGCTTTGCACGATGCGGAGCTGACCGTGTTGGTGCGCAATGGATTCGCGATGAACGCTTTAACGTCACGCTCCTGTTTCAGGATGATGCTGGATCGCCGGTCGCTGCCCCAGTCTTTGGTGGTCGTTTGTGCTATCGGTTTGACGCTCTTGAGCGGTTGTTCGACGCCGCTGCGAGAATTTGTCGACAACGGGTTCAAAGTAGGCCCGGATTACCGTCGCCCGCCGGTCCCGTTGGCAAACCAATGGATCGACAGCGACCACGAAGGCGTTAACACCAGCTCGGTGAACTACAGCGATTGGTGGACCGTTTTCGAAGATCCCGTTCTCGATGGATTGATCGTTACCGCGTACCAACAGAACGTTAACCTGCGAGTTGCCGCAACGCGTGTGCTCGAGGCCCGCGCCCAAAAAGGGATCGCCGTTGGCAGCCTGTTTCCACAAAGCCAGTCGATCGACGGATCATTCACTCGTTCTCAGTTGAGTAAGAATGTTGCCGTGCCATCTCCGGTAAGCCACTTCAGTACGTGGAGTGCCACGTTTGGCGCGTCGTGGGAAATTGATTTCTGGGGCAAGATCCGTCGCATCGTTGAATCGACCGATGACGTCGTCGATGCCTCGGTCGATGATTACGACAACGTCATGGTGACGCTGATCGGCGACGTCGCATCGACCTACGTAACCTACCGAATCCTGCAGCAACAACTTTTGTATGTGCAGCAGAACATCACTCTGCAAGAATCGACGCTCAAGATCGCCACCGAGCGATGGAAGTCGGGGCAGACCAACGAACTAGGCACGGTCCAGGCCAACTCGCTGTTGGAACAATTGCGAGCGACGCAACCGACCATCGAGACGGGGATTCGCGTTTCTCAAAACCAGCTTTGTCTGTTGCTCGGCATGCCGCCAACCGATCTGGCGGAGATGCTCGGCACGGCTCCTATCCCCGAATCGCCCCCCGAAGTGCTCGTCGGCATCCCCGCCGATCTGATTCGCCGCCGGCCTGACCTTCGCGCAGCCGAGCGATACATCGCGGCTCAGAATGCGCAGATCGGTGTCGCGGAAGCCGATTTCTATCCTCAGTTTTTCATTAGCGGCGACATCGGTTACCAAGCCAAAGATCTCGATCTCCTGTTTGGTCCGCGCAGTGGTATCGGCCAGATTACGCCGGGCTTCAGTTGGAATGTGCTGAACTACGGACGGATCGTGAACAACGTCCGGCTGCAGGAATTCAAGACGCAAGAATTGGTGGCTGTCTACCAACAGAAAGTTCTGGTGGCGGCGAGAGAGGTGGAGAATGGCATCATCGATTACGTCAACTCGAAGGTGACCGCTGAGCGTCTCGAGGCAAGTGTCGCGGCAGCCGAACGCGCCGTGAAGTTGGCCACCGATCAATTTAATGCAGGTGTCATCGATTTCACCTCGGTCTTCGTCGCGGAACAGTTTTTGGTTCAGCAACAGAACCTGTTAGCTCAGGCCCAGGGAGATGTCGCCCTGGCGTTGATCACTGTCTATCGATCGCTCGGTGGCGGTTGGCAGTTGCGATTGTCCGACCCTGCGATTGCGACCGTGGGGATGATTGAAACGGTGCCGGCGACTTCCGTTGTGGTAGAAGCTCCCGAGCTCATAACGACAGAATAGGAAACAGATTCGATGACAAAAGCTTTGGTTTGTCTGCTCGGCTTTCTGACCGCGTGGGGCGTCGGAAACTTGGCCGTTGCTCAACAGCCGCCGCACGCGCCGGTCGACTCTCACACCCTGCCTTGTGATTCACTTGCAGGGACAGCGTGCGATTGCCGGACCAACGGCGACGCATGCTCGGGCAACTGCTTTCCGCCCAACTGCTGCTGCGATGACTACACTCCTCGTCCCTACCCTCGCTCTTGTTTCCCGGCCTATCCGTCGTGGTACAAGTGTGTTCCGGCGGGCGATGTCGCTTGTTGTCCGCAGGCTTGCGAACCCGAAAAGAAACGCACCTGGTGGTTTCTACCCACCTGCCATGCTCTGAAAGAAGCCCTCTGGCTCACCCCGTAGCGCATGCAAACGCCGTCCGTCGGCCGCTCCCGCAGTTCGCAACCTGCCCGAGGAGCGAAGCTCCGATCCTTTGCATAGCCCAGGTCAAGCGGAGCGAGCCTTGCGAGCGAAGTGCAGGCCTGGGGAACGGTGTCCGCTACGCTCAAAGCACCTCCGTAGCCGCGGATGCGGCGGCCGCATAAAGCCTACGGCGCCAGCCGTAGGAAGTGTTAGGGATAATCTCGACATGAGCCCCCGCAGGCGGCGACAGATTCAGCGCACCTGTCGCCCTTGCCGGGGCTTTTTAATGATTGCGGCTTGTCCGATCCTGCGGCTCGCGCCGCAGGCTTTATGCGATCGCCGCCTCCGCGGCTTGTGCGTTGCCCGAGGAGTGAAGCCCCAATCCTTTGTATGCGATGGTTATCCGAGTTGTAAACGATTCGCAATCCACCCAGGGTCGCGGCGCTCGTCAAGGATTGCGATGACCAAAATGGAGCCCGACTCGACTGCATAGTAGATTGCGAACGGAAAACGACTCGCCGACATGCAGTGGTAACCATGGCGCATCGCATGGACACCCCCGAGAAACGACAGGGAGCGAAGATCCGTGGTGAGCGATTCAAGAAAATGGTCACCAGCATGGCGGTCGCCGCCATCGTAGAACGCGACGCCATTCAGCAAGTCGCGTTCAGCTTCGCCTGAAAGCTGGACATTCACTTGCGGCCTTGTTTGATTCGCGAAACCACGTCGTCAAGCGATGAAAAGGTTGTTTCGCCATTCTCGACTCGGCGTTTCCGCTCAGCAAGGATTTCGCCGTGCCAGTCGGGGGGCGAATAATCTGCCGAGGAACGAAGCGAAGCCCAGAGTTGCTCCATAGCATCCAGCTTCTGCGCGGTGGTCATCGTTTCCAATGGAAGTTGCATTTGTGTCTCCGTATCAAGCGAGCGTTAAGTGTAGCACGAATAACGTTACGGTTCAGCGGGCCGGGAGAGTTGATCGTCCATCATCAAAACGCTTGCAAGCCCAGCTCCGTTGAAACCGATGGTTATCCCCCATTGCTGGCAGATGCGGCTGGGGTAACGTATTTTTCTACTAGTTCTGGGTGCGTTTGGGAAATATCAAAGACATATTTGTATACCAATTCTCGCACCAGTCGGTCAAATTCCCCTAGTTCGTTTTCGTCGAGGTGTAATGTGTCGTCAATTTGCAAATGGGGCATCGCCAATTCGAGGTTGTCCTCCATTGGCCTGATCAAATCCACACGATAATGCATCATTTCTTCATCGGAATGTGCAACTGTGGTGTTTCGCAGATCCATGATGCGTTTCTTTATTCGCTCATCAGCCGGTGAAAATCTGATTCCGGCCAGTCGAAAACTTGGGGTTGTACCGCCCCCTGAGACGGAGAATAGCCTTCCAAATGCAACTATTGCGGCGGACTCCAGCAGTTTGAATTTGCGAAGTGCAAGTCTGGGATAGGATTTTGAGAAGTCGCATTCCTCAAGCAGGAATTGGATCGCGGAATTAGCATGGTTCAAATCACGTATCGCGAAAACGAGTCGTTGCAATTGGGCTTCGCTTGGAAGGGGGCGGGAGCTGCTCATTGGCGATTTAGTTGGCGTGGATAACTTATGATTCTCAGTAGTTGGCCCGGCTGAGAATAGGTTTCATGCTCTGATTCTCGCTGACTCACCCCCATTTGCAACGCCCGACTGCACTGATGGCGTCACGCTCCACCAATACATGCTTTTCCAGAGCGCCTGGTCACTTCTCACGATACTTGCCCTCGCATCGACCCTGTCGGGAAGTGATCCTGCGGCGTCAGCCGTAGGAAATGTTAGGGACGACTTCTACGCGAACGAAGCGCCGGCGAAAAGTCTTGTGGCCGGTCGGCTCAGTCGCGCGGCAGCTTTTGGTGCAGCGAATCGAGGAACGACTGCCGCAGCTTCCAGATTCGGATGCTGGTGCTGTCCGATCGCCGCAGTGCAACCTTGGCCGTGGGAAGGACGTGTTCGCGGGGGCCGATCTGGATTTGTAGCGGTTCGATTTGATCGTCGATCCCGCGCGGTACGCCTAACGAATCGCATTGCACGGCGATGAAGTCGGCCAGCTGTTGCTGAGCGGCTTGCAATTCCATCGCCTTCAGCGCCCCGTGGCTGTTCCACGCGGTCACCAGTCCGGCGAATCCTGTGGCAAGCAACAGCTCTGCGATCGACGCGTGCATCAGGACCAGCGTCCCGCCGCCATCGACCGGGACCATCACCACCGCCGCAAACGCAGCGAACAGAGCGGCGACCGGCGTCAGGCCGTGCTGCAGTTTCTTGACCATCGACATCTCTTGCCACATCGCTTCGGCGGTCCGTCGCAATTGCTGCGGGTCCAATGCGGTTTGGTCTTCCGCGTCGAACCGCTCCACCGCGTGGTTGCAGATCTCGAGCAGTTGCGAATCGGGGATCTCGGTCCGCATCTGGCCAGTGAGGTCGTGTCGGCGATAGCTCTCGAAAAGTCGTTCGCCCGAGAGGACCGATCCCTTGGCTCCTTTGCGGAAATCGTCGCGAATCTGTTCCGCCTTCTTCTGAGCCGCTCCGGTCAGATTGAAACTCTGCATCAATTCGCTGGCCGAACGGGTCAGCTTGGATACGAAGCCGTTCATCTTCATTCCCAGCCGCGCATACCACGGTGCGGCTTGCGAAAACGCGTCGGTCAATTGGTGAATGATCCGCGCCGATTGGTGCAGCCGCAATTCGATGATCGCTCCGCTGGAAAAGTCGCGCCGCGCGAAAAACTCAAGCGATGCATCGCAGATCGCTTGCCGAGCCCGCCGCGCGTAGGTCGCTTGCGTTGCCGTTTGGTCGCGAAGGAAATCGACGCCATCGGACCAAACGCGTTCCGCCAATGAAGTCGCTTGCGATCGTCGGAACCCATCGAACAACGCCGATCGGTTCAGCCGTGTCGGCAGCGACGAGAGCAGCTGCGACGCATCGATCTGTTTCACCAAATCGGGCTCGATCGCGGAGGCTTCGAAGAAGACCGGCATCGGATCGTCTTCGGTTCCTCGATCCGCAACCTCAGGCACAAAGGTTTCGCTGGCGGGGATCTCAAAGTCGTATGCAAGATAGCTGGCGGTGATCCCGTGCCCACTGACCAGAGGCTGCAGATCTTCAAAGACCTCGTGCGGCCGATACTTGGGGCGGATCATGTTGATCGCCAGATAACGGCTAACTCCCGACATGCTGGTCGCCGCGACATCCAGCAGTTCGCCGACAGTGTTGGCTCGCAGCGAAGCGAAGTCGGTGACCATCACAAAGGCGGAACAGAGTGTTGCGGCGCGGCACAGCAGCGTCTTGCGAACCTCCAACGCACCGCGGCCAAACGCTTCGCTGGTCACGATGTCGGGGCAATCTAACAATCCGACGCAGGCTTTGTCCAATCCTGGATCGGTTGCGACCAACGGGATCGCCAGCGCATCGGCTTGTCCCTCGGCGTTGTTGTATTGTTCGTGCGCGGCCGCCGGATCGTCGGACAACATCTGCGGCGGCTGGCCAAGGGCTTCGCCCAGTCGCGACATCAACAGGCCCCAGACCTCCGCATCGGCTCGCCAGCTTTGTGGCAGCCAGAGGACAAACCGGTGCGTACCGGCATCGTTTGATTCACCGCGCAGCGACCGTTGCCGACCGGCGTCGCTCAAGAAGGTGCTGACCAAGCTGGTTTTGCCGCTGTTGAGCATCCCTGCGATCGCGATGATCGGGAAATCGGCAAGCTGCGCGGCGACCTCCAAACGGCGGCCGGCGGCGCGGATCTCGGTCAACCGATCGGGAGCCCATTGCTGCAGGGCATCGACAAAACTGATCCGTCCCGTGTCGGGGAAATACGATTCGATCGCCGCATGCTGCTGAGCGTCCTCGAGCAGTTCGCGGATCGGCGGCCATTCGATGCGAGACGTCATTGGGATCGGGCTGCTTTGTGGGCGGGCGAGAGGGAGACAGATTCCAGATCACCGCGATGCCGGTTGCTCTTGCGCCGGCCCGGTCAGCCGCGCGTCGAGCAGACCTTCGTTGTCGCCGTGGGTCGGAATGATCGTATCCTTCCCGCTCAGGATTGTCGATCGGCGTTGGCTTCCGGTGAACACGTCGCGCCACCACTGTTGGGCGACGTTTTGATTCCAATCCCCTTGGTCGGGACAGGCTTCCAACAGGTCGACGAGGTCGTCAACCGAATCGGGGCGATCGTTTGGATTCTTGGAAAGGCACTGCATGATCACCGCTTCGAACTTGCCGTCGATCGTTTTTCCCGCTCGCTCGCTCGGCAGCAGCGGTTCCTCCTGCACTTGGTTCAGGATCGCGTCGAGCGTTCCGGCGGCATCGAACAGCGGTTTGCCGGTGACCAGGAAATAGCCGACCGCGCCGATCGAATAGATGTCGCTGCGGGGGTCGACGCTTTTTGCGTTGCGGATCGCTTCGGGAGACATGTACATCGGCGTCCCGGTCAGCGATCCCTCGTGCGTCACGTTGGCGCTGTTGGGACTCGATTCTTTCACCAACCCAAAGTCCAGCAGTTTGGCGAAGTCGTAGATCCCACCACACTCGGTCAGCATAATGTTTCCCGGCTTGATGTCGCGATGGATCAGACCTTTGCCGTGAGCTTCGATCAACGATCCGCAGATCTGCAACAGAATCGCGATCGCTCGCGACGCTGGCAGTTCGCCATACTGCCGCACCAGTTCGCTCAAGTCGACGCCGTCGAGATATTCCATCACATAATAGAAATCGCCGTTTTGCGTTTGCCCGTAATCGAAGACCGCGATCGTGTGCGGGTTCTGCAATTGGCTGGTCAGTTCGACCTCGCGCTTGAAGCGATGCAGTCGCTGCGGGTCGCTCCCCTTCGTATCGAGCACCTTGATCGCAACGGGGCGCATCAACATCGCATGCTGCGCCTTGTAGACCGATCCCATCCCCCCAGCACCAAGAACTTCTTCGAGCCGATACTGGCCAAGCTTCCGAGCCAATCGATGCTCTTTGCTCGCTTGGCTTTCCGTCCTGCGGATCCGAATTGCGTTTGTCGCAACCATCGCCCCGGTCAACAACAGCAACGACAGCAGACCAAAATTCGACCACCGCAAAACGCTCAACGGTCGATAAGCTTCGTCGACCGGGATTTCGGTGGCGACCCCCATCCCGTACTCTGGCAACCAATTCCAGGCACCCAGCACTGGGACTCCGCGACAATCGTTGTAGCCGACGGTATCGACGCCGGTCCCACCACGGGTCGCATCCAACGCCATCCGCGTGAACGGTTGCTGATCCATTGGCTTGAGCGTTCGTTTCCCCGACCGCATGTCGACCTCGGGATCGCGCAATTGAACGTTCAAAACTGCCGAAAAAGCCGGGTCTTGCGACAGCAACCCCAACCCTCTCAACTCTTCCTCAAACCGACACCGCGAGATCATCATCCCTTCGCGATTGAAGGCGAACGTCTCCCCACTGTCACCGATCTGCGACGCCTTGAACACCGCCGAGAAATCGTTGTCGGGGGAGAGCAGGATCGCTAACACGACACCGCATCGCCCGTTGTCGTCGATGATCGGCGCGATCGCAGCCATCACCGCCGCGCCAGCTTCCCCTCCCTCTTCGCCACTTGCGATCGGAACGGGCGAGCGAAACGGAACACTGACCGTCGCCCGACCACCAACAGCGCGGTTCATCGCATCCGACGGCAACGGAAATCCACTGCGGCCAACCAACGTATCATCCCATGCAGCCAACACTACTCCAGCCGACGACTGCAGCGTCCACCCGACGTATCGATTGGAATCGACATTCCGAGCCAGCAAATTCCGCAGTTCTTGATAATGGGTATCCGTCTCGAGCACACGCGGCGAAAGCGCCCGCGAGGATGAACGGCGTTCAAAAGCGAGGGCTTGGGCACGAACCAAATCCGCGACCCTTTGGCAATACGATTCCTGGACACCGAACCACAACCGCACCGCCGACACACTGGAATTGCGGATCGTCGACAAGTGATTGCCGACCACTCCCATCGTCACATCGGCGACTTTCCCTTGAATCACGACTCCGGCGATCAACGCAGCGACCAGCAAGACCAGAGGAATCACCGCATTGACCTGCGGGCGACCTGCCGGGGAACCATCCGTCGAAGGAGGGCGAGCGAATTTGTGATTCAGATACGACATATTCAATCAGCAGACGGTGTTAGATTGACCGCAGCCTCAATGCTCCACTGGGGACAGACCAGCTACAGATTGATCCGAAACGCCGGGAAATCATACGTTTCATTGCTGGGGTCGAAGTCCGCGTCGCTGAGACCCACATTGGTTTCAATGTCAAAATACGTGTATTCCTCGAGAACCTCCGGCGATCCGTCGCGACCTTCTTCAGCCGCCCCCTTGGGCCAACCGTAGGCTGCATAGCGAAGCGGAATCTGTCGCTGGTTATCGATAAAAATTTCGGCGTATTGGAAATTTAATTCGTCGTGCGGCTGAATCAATTCGATGCGAATCTGTTGACACTCCCGATCGCCAACCATCTGCTCGGGGACAAGCGTCACCCGAACATCTGATTCCTGGAGATCGTTTTCTCCGCGAGCGATCAACTGTTCCACGAGATTGACCAAACCGATCTCGGTAATCGGATACAGATTGCCATCCATCGCTCGCTCGCTGCGAGGATCCAACGACGCCTGAGCAACGTTCAGCAGGCCGGGTTCATGGGCGATCAACCGGCCTTCGTTTTGATCTTCTGCCCAAATCACTTCCCTCCCCGCGACGCTTGGAGGCTGCAGAAATTTCAAGTAGACGCGCATCGGCGCAACGACCTGATCCTGTTCAAAGCGACGACACTGAACCTTGATCTCCATCTCGCTCTCGGCGGCTAAACGACCATCGATCCGCTCCCGCTTGACGACTCGACCGCGGTAATCGATCAGATTCGCACGCATCTCCGCCAACCCTTGCCGAGCGATCGTCAACGCCTCGGCCAGCGTCGACTCTTGTGCACCAGCGGCGATGTCGGCCATCCGTTCAGCCACCGGGACCGCGCCAACCGAATCGCTGGAGTCGGCGAGATCGCGCTTGTAACGCACCGCGAATAACAACGCGATCACCAGCCCTTGGCCGATGACGATCAACAGTAGAATCTGGTTTCGACTCATAGTTCCGTGTAAGCTTGGTCCCACAAATTTAATTCGCACAGTCCACCGACGGTTCGTCGGTATCGATGCCTATCGTACGCTTTACACTGCGCCAGCGAAAGATGCACCACTAACCCACCTTTACATCGGCAACCGTGGCAAAACTTTATTTCTACTACTCCGCCATGAACGCTGGCAAGTCAACCATATTGTTGCAATCCAGCTACAACTATCGCGAACGGGGTATGAACACGCTGATTTTAACACCCGAGCTCGATACGCGATTCGGCACTGGGAAGGTGAGTTCGCGGATTGGACTGGAAGCCGATGCGATCGTTTTTGATCAAGTCGAAAACCTCCACCACTGCGTCAAGACGCAAGTGGAAGTCGCTCCGCTGCACTGCGTCTTTGTCGACGAAGCTCAGTTTTTGACAGCCAAACAAGTGCGACAGTTGAGCGATGTCGCCGACCAGTTGGGCGTGCCGGTGATGTGTTACGGGCTGCGGACCGATTTCCAAGGCAAGCTGTTCGACGGCAGCATGCAACTGCTTGCCTGGGCCGATGTGCTGACCGAAGTCAAAACGATCTGCCACTGCGGTCGCAAAGCGACGATGGTCTTGCGGATCGACCAGCACGGAGCTCCGATCCAACAGGGAGACCAAGTTCAGATCGGCGGCAACGAACGCTATCTGTCGGTCTGCCGGCGGCACTTCAAACAGGGTATGGCGTCGCGACAAACCGATGAACTTCCATTCGATGAAACGTAATACCGTTCAACGAAGTGTAGTGGACGAGGTTACGAGTCCTTTTGAATCAGACCAAATCGCTGGGACTCGTAACCTCGTCCACTACATCCCGCCGCTGATTCTTTACGATGGTCCGAGGCTCCTTCGTTGAACGGTATTGCGATGAAACGCCGACCGATCGCTAGGCGATGTGATCGTCCGGTTCGCCGTTTAATTGGGGATCAACGCGATCTTGCCAACCAAGTTGCACCAGGTCTGCGCTCGTCGCCCAGCGGCTTTGCGGTCCCCACAGAGGATCGCTGCACTTGGGGCATCGCGCGTCGGATGCATCGGGATATTGATGCGGCGTCGTGACATCCGGTTCCAACCAGATCGATTCGCATTCGTCGCAGACCACTAAACCGTGAGGCTCGTCGGTTCCCAGGCCGCAGATTCGAATTCCCAACAGGCCCGCACCGCATCGCGGACAATAATCGATCGAATAATGGGGCGTCATCAATGCAGTCTCCAGGAAACGTCGCCGCAACACGTGCGGAATGGGCGTTGAAATTTTGTGTGGTGAGAGAAATCGACAGGCTTTCGCCGCAGGGGTCGATCCGGCAATCGACGTCGGGAACAACAGGATTGGTTTCGACGAGCTCCGGCTGTTTCGGAGGCGCTACAACGGATAAGCGGTGATCACGCGATCGCCATCCAACACGATTCGCACGCGGCGAGCCATCGGTTTCCGCATCCGATTGCCATCGCGGCCGCCGATGTATCCGACCCGCTTCCCCATGTCGACGGTGTAGATCGTGCGGCCGTCGTCTTGGGTCTTAGTTGTTCCATGACCTCCCTTGCTCCCTTTTTCATAAGCCTGATCCAGCACCAACAGCGTCTTTTCCATCCCGCCATCAAAGACGCCGTGCTTTCCCGGTCGGCTCGGTTGATCGGCGGTGTGCCGCTCCAAATGCTTTAACCGATGCCCTTCTTGGCTCCCCGGTGTGTAACGCAAACCGGCGGGGGACATGTAGGTATCCCGGCCGATCGATTTTAAGATCCCGTACTTTAGAGAGGGATCCGATTTTGCAGTCGACGTTTTTTCAGGTGCCGATTTTGTCGGCGACAGTTTGGCATCGTCGCTCTTGCTGCTGCGATTGAACTGCGACAGCGGACCGCTGCCGGTTTGGGGAGCCGCCGACTTCTGCGGGTCCAACTTGGACGAACTCTCGCCAGCCGCAGCCCCTTCATCGGCAGCAGTTTTGGTCGGCGAATCAGCCCGTCCCGAGGTGACTTGAATCTTGGGAGCTGTCGACTTGGACGGAGCATCGGTCGTTTTGATCGAACGATCAGCATCCGCGACCGCGGGAGCGTCGGCACCGGCGTTGAGCGGAATCTTCGGCAGGTCGATTCCCAGCTGCTTGCTGAGGATCGGCTGCAGCAGCGCGTACAGAACGACCAGGATGCCGATCGCTCCACCGCCAGCGGTCAGCTTTGTCGGCGACTTGCGGCTGGAAGAGGATTTTGAAGTGGTGTCGTTCATCGAGCTCTATAGGGATATATTCGAAAAGCATGGGTGGAATCGGTCGCTTCATCCTATGCCAGCCACCACGCCCGGGAAAGTCTCGCAAAGCTGAAACCACCCAATGAAGCGATGCACGCCGATTCCAATCCGCCCGATCCTTGCATTCGGACCTCCCCGAAAAACCAGCTTGGCAATCGCTTCCCAACCGTCCGTTAGTTCGCCGGGTGGGTGCACATTCGCCGCCCCTCACAACACCCTACACCCTCCCTCAAACGAAGTTTGAAGGGGAGGGTCGAACAAGCGAAGCGAGGTTCGGGGAGGGGCGTCCCAAGTAAATTTGTCACCCTCGCCCCAGCGGCGAATCCCTCCCCGGAAAACTTGCTAAACGCTCGTTTTCCGACCCTCCCTGCTTCGCCGGGAGGGTGAAGTTTGACTTCACTACGATTTACCTGAGTGCTTCTTCAAAGCGGCGCTCGCCCGCTTCAGCACCGCGCGATCGGCATGGCTCAGCGAATCGGCACCGTGTTGGGTCATCCGGTCGAGGATCGCATCCAGCTTGGCGATGTCGGAGGCTTCGCGAACCTCGCGGTGGTGCGCTTGCCGAATCCGCCGCGCGCCCAACCATCCGATCGGCTGGTGCTTCGCATCGATCACTCGAATCCGCGGATCGACTTTCTGCCCCGACATCCACAGCACCAGTCCCACCGCTGCCAGCACGGGCCATCGCGGCACCCCCTGGCGATCTTCAAACATCGCCACTCCCAGCGACAAACCGACCATCGCAAACGCGATCCAGCCGATCACAACTGCCGCGGCATGAGCTCTCGCCGACGGCGTGTAGTGCGGCCGGAACGTCGCCACCAATCCGTCTAATAATGTCCGGCCGTCGCATCGCCACAGCGGTAACATCTGGACAACCGAGAGTGTCATCGCGATCCAGGCAACAACTTTTCCGACCGACACGAGGTTCAACCGGCCGACCAGTTCGGGAGGCCGCAGCGGATCGAGCATCTGCCACAACGACGCCTCGCCACGAAACATCAAGATCCCCGCGACAAGCAGCGTCAGCAGACAGCTGCTTACCGGACCGGCCGCCGCGACGATCGCTTGCCTCGGCCCGCCAAAGATTCGGTACTGACCGGCACCGCCGTGCCCCGCGATCATCATCAACCGCGACTTGCCCCCCAACAGCCACGCCGTCACCGCGTGAGCACTTTCTTGCAAGCCGCCGACAATTCCGATCGCCAACCAAACGACAAGTGCCAACCAGGGCAAATCCTGGTTCCCCGGCCAGACCTTCAGCCACCACGCGGCGACAAACAACACCGCTCCCAGCCCCAGATAGCTCCACCCGATCGCGTAGGTCGTCCCACGCCAACGCCCCAACCGCAAACCGCTGGGCGTGAAATCGAAAATTTGACTGGGACTTCGCATCGCAGAACCGACAGCTGTCGTGAAAAGGTTTTTACGTGGGGCGGGGATTCACTCAACGCCAGTGCCCCACGTTCTCGGGACACTCCGTATTATGGACTGACGGCAAGGACTTCGACCCGCTGCGGATCGAGTCCGGTGTCGAGTGGTTTGAGTACCCCTTGGTCGACCATCGCTCGAATCAGCTCCCGCGTGATCGACGGATCGAAGCCGTAATTCCCCTCGCCGCGATACCTATCGATCTCGCCCCAATGAACCAATACGTGGCGAATCCCCCGTTGTTCAAACTCCCCTCGCCACTGATCGGCGGGCAGACTGGCGATCTCCGAAAGATCCGAAACATCGAAACAGGTGCTGTACCGCAGCGGGACTTCATAATTAAAGATCGCTGCGTCGCCGACCAGCAACAGCACTCCATCGGTCGATTGCAAGTTCCGGTTCGCCCACAGGACGTGTTCGGGAACGCGAATCGAATCGGTCGGCTCGATCCCCTCGCGGCGAATCGCACTCGTGTCGACTAACAGCCGCGGGTCTCCCATCGTCGGCGAAACAGCCATCAAGACCAGATTGCACAGTATCCCCACGGTCAGGCAAATGCTGGCCAACGGGCGCCCCAATTGCTGGAACATCGTCCGGATTCCAAAACCAGCCAACAGCATCGCCAGCGGGATCGCCGGCAATAGGAACCTTTCCAGATGGTGAGTCAGCAACCACCAGACAGCAAACGCAAAGATCGCGATCGCCACGGCAATCCGCACCGCCGGGGATCGCTTGATCCGCAGCAGACCGATCAGCGCCAGCGGGAGCAGGATCGCTCCTTGCGATTTCCAGGACCAAGCGATGCTGAACAGTGAATCGGCCAGCGCCGAGAGCGAGCGTGTCGGAA
The DNA here is from genome assembly GCF_007741475.1 of Rosistilla ulvae. NCBI lineage: Bacteria > Pseudomonadati > Planctomycetota > Planctomycetia > Pirellulales > Pirellulaceae > Rosistilla > Rosistilla ulvae. The sequence goes on from NZ_CP036261.1 coordinate 6,874,080, forward strand.
CCGCGTGGGCCGCTTGCCATTGAGCGATCTTGGCTTCGGAGAACTGGTAGCCGCCCAGCAAACCAGCCGCCAACGGATAGACGGGGTTATGCGCCAGCACCGCATTTTTCGCCAACCAAGGTCCCGCAGTGATGGCGCATCCTAAGACAAACATCCCCAGAACACGGAAGTCGATCGGAACTGTCGATCGCTGGCGAAAGATCTGCCACGCGGCCAGCGAGCCGACGGGCAGGCAAACGAACAGCAGCGCCGGGTATTTGCAGGCCAGCGCGCTGCCAGCCAAAAAGCCGACCCAAAACATCGCCGCCGGCTGCGTTGCCAATTGGCGGCGCAGCGCGGCCAGAGCCAACAACGCGGCTGCGAAATAGCAGGCGACCGCCGGTTCGATCAGCCCCAAGACGGTGACTTCAGCAAACGCCAAACCGCTGCAGGCGACCGCCATCAACCAGCAGGCAGCTTGGCCGCCGACCCAGCGTCGCGCCAAGCAACCGGTCGCTCCGATCGCCACGATCCAGTACAGAAACATCGTCGATTTGCCCGCCAAGCCGCCCCACCACCAAGCGTCTTCGACTCCCAGAGCCCCGGCCCAGGACATCGCCGCCAGCGTCTGCATCTCCGCTGCCATCGGCATGTTGGCATAGATGTTTTGCTCGGCGAATCCGATCCGCCCCTCCTGAAACCACTGCTTCGGAGCCCCCTGGTGGTATTCCAAAACGTCGAATTCATTGCTCGGCAACAGACAGCGGATCGCGACCAACGCGATCCCAATCAGCGTTAACCCCACCGCCAACGGATGCTCTCCCGCGGGGCGTGCCATCTGTTTGCAGACGTCGCAAATTTGGTCGCGACCTATCGATCGGTGGGCACCCAGTGCGAGTGCGATCGCAATCTGGATGGCTCCCAACATCGGCATCGCCGTGCGATAGCTGACCCAGCCGGCCAGCCCCAACATCAGTGTTGCAGTCGCTTGAAGCGACAGCCCGATCGCCAGGCCAAGGATCGCGACTTCGATCCCTCGCATCCGGCGAGCAATCCCGCTGACTCGCAGCAATTGCCCTCCCAGCAGCCAACTGGGCAAGGTCACAGCGGTCACAATCATCAAAACCCGCAGCCGATCGACCAAACCGCGCCAGCTGACCACGCCATCGGTCCAGGCGGCGAAGATCTCATCGGGCAAGAAAAACAGGCTGAACAGCAGATGCCAGCGGGGGTGAGAGCGATCGGTTTGACCGCCGTCATACAGTATCTGTGTGACCCACACACAAAGCCAAACTCCCAGAAGGGCGGGAATCGCAATCTGGTAGACCAGACGGAGCCAAGAAGGCTCGGCGGGCTCGACCGCTGGAGGGGGAAGTGGATGTGGGTCGCCCTGGGTTTTCGGTTTACGGCGACGGGAAGTCATTTTTGTTGCGTTTCTCGGAAACTTCGGCAGTACCAACTCAATAGGTTCAAACTACTATTGTAAGTAACCCATCGCGATCAGGATCGATCGCGACGATACTCGACCTATCGGGCTGGCTCAGGCTACATTGTTCCTTGCCCGCTGACCATACTCTCCCTCCTTCCCTTAGCGAATCGATGGCCCAATCCAATCGCATCACTGGCATCCTGACTCCAAACATCGTTCCGCTGGACCCTCGCGGCAACGTCGATGAACAAACGTTACGAGGCTACGTCGATTGGTTGATCGCCCACGGCGTCGATGGGCTGTATCCCAACGGCAGCACGGGTGAGTTCGTTCGCTTTACCGCAGCCGAGCGCCGCGAGATCGCTCGAATCGTGATCGATCAAGCCGCCGGTCGCGTTCCCGTTTTGGTTGGAGCCGCCGAAGCGAACGTCCGCGAAACGATCGAGGCCTGCGACGCGTATGGCGAAATGGGTGCCCAAGCGGTTGCGATCGTCGCTCCTTATTATTTCAAGTTGAGCGACGAAGGCGTTTACAGTTATTTCCGTGAAATCGCCGACGCCGTTTCGGTCAACGTCACGCTCTATAACATTCCGCTGTTTGCGTCAGAGATCGATCTGGCCACGGCCCGCCGTCTGGCCGAAGAGTGCCCTCGCGTCGTCGGCATCAAAGACAGCTCGGGCGACCTGCCACACATGATGCGGATGATCGCCGCGATTCGCCCGCAGCGACCGGAGTTCAGTTTCTTGACGGGCTGGGATGCTTCGTTGTCAGCGATGCTGTTGATGGGAGCCGATGGTGGCACCAACGCGACCAGCGGTGTTGTCCCCGAACTGACCGCCGCGGTCTACAAGGCTTGCAAAGCGGGCGACTTGAGCGAAGCGGTTCGCTTGCAAAACGAATTGACGCCGCTGTTCGATACGATGATCGGAACGGGCGAATTCCCTGAAGGCTTCCGCGCCGGCCTGCGAACTCGCGGCTGGGACATGGGCCGCAGTCGTCAACCGATGACCGCCGCACAATACGACAAGAGTGCGCAGACCGAAGCCAAAATCAAAGGAATGCTGACGTCGTACACCAACGGCGCCGTAACCTCCGCCTCCGCGACTCCCGAAAGCATCGACGCCATCGTCCGCCGCGTCCTCAGCGAACTGAAAGCGTAGCCGAATCAGGCCGCCTCTCTCGTTTAACCGCGTGGGCACCGCCCCGCGCGTCCCGGCATTCGACCAGCATTCGCGCGCGGCCCGCTGGGCTCGCGGTTAAACAATCTCGCGGCCCTTCTCTCGTTTAACCGCCTGGGCACCGCTCCGCGCGTCCCGGCATTCGACCAGCATTCGCGCGCGGCCCGCTGGGCTCGCGGTTAAACAATCACGCGGCCCCTCTCTCGTTTAACCGCGTGGGCATCGCCCCGCGCGTCCCGGCATTCGACCAGCATTCGCGCGCGGCCCGCTGGGCTCGCGGTTAAACAATCTCACCGCCCCTCTCTCGTTTAACCGCGTGGGCATCGCCCCGCGCGTCCGGGCATTCGACCAGCATTCGCGCGCGGCCCGCTGGGCTCGCGGTTAAACAATCACGCGGCCCCTCTCTCGTTTAACCGCGTGGGCATCGCCCCGCGCGTCCAGGTACTCGAACCAGCATTCGCGCGCGGCCCTGCGGGCTCGCGGTTAAACAATCTCGCGGCCCCTCTCTCGTTTAACCGCGTGGGCATCGCCCCGCGCGTCCGGGCATTTCCAGCACCCCAATTCCCAAAGCCGCGGCTGCGGCGGTCGCATAAAGCCTGCGGCGCAAGCCGCAGGACAGCGTCCCACAAACAAGAACAAAGCCCCGGTCAGGGGCGACAGATTCGAATCCTGTCGCCCCTGACCGGGGCTTGTGTTTCAGGCGACATCTACAGCACCTGCGGCTGGCGCCGCAGGCTTTATGCGACCGCCGCTGCCGCGGCTTCGTTCCGGTTCCAACGATGGGCGTGCATTCCTCACAAGCCGGAAGCCGACACAGGGCAGCTTCCCCAATTCCATTGTTTTGGATACTCAGGCGACGCCGAGGATCCAGACCGCCAACACGGCGATGGTTCCCGCCAGGGCGGTGAGGACTCCGGCGAAGCGGCGTTTTTTGAGATAGAAGAGCAGCCCAAACCCGGACAGCCATATGATCGCCACCCCGTGTTGGACGTGATGGTCTGTCGGTCGTTGCCAGCTTACTTTGGACTGAGCGACGGCTAGCGTCTTAGCGCTCACGTCGCGGTGTGGAACACCGGCTTGCCGTTGCTACCGCAGTGGCTGGGGCCGACCGAGAGAAACGGGCTGCCTGGCGTCGACCGATGGATGGAGCGGTTGGTAGGGGTTGTTGGGGACCAGCGTCTTGTTGCCGATCGTACGAACGGTCACTGTTGGCGATCGGTCGGCTGTGGTCGGCGGGTTCAATTCCAGCGAAGTCATGGTCGGGCTTTGCGGGGCGAGTGTCTCCGGCGGCGGCGGTGAGGGCTCACAATTTGCATCGACTTGATCCGCCGAGCCCCAACCGCCGCCGAGCGTTCGGTAGATCGCGACGATCCCAAGGGCCGCTTCGCCACGAGCCAGGGCCAACAGATCTTGCTGGCGAACGAGGTCTTTACGCAATTCGTTGACGCGATCGAATTCGACAGTCCCCTCTTCATATTGCAGCGTGGCGATTTCGATCGATTCAGCGGTCGCCGCAACCGCTCGCTCGCGACTCGCGATCTGCTCCCGCGCTTTGACAAATCGAATCATCGCATCCTCCACCTCGCTTCCCGCTTTCAAAACCGCCTGGCGGTATTCGACGATCGTCCGTTCCAACCGCGTCTCCTGGATCTGGACGTTGTTCATCAGACGGCCATAGTTCAACAAGTTCCAGCGAACCCCGGGGATGATCGCTCCGGCATTGGATGCCGATTCGAACAGGTCGGGAAAATTGAACGATTGCCAATTGATGGTCCCACGCAGCGAAAAGGTCGGAAATAGATCGGCTGCGGCGACGCCGATCAGCGCACTTTGCGCCGCGATCGCCCGCTCGGCGCTGCGAATGTCGGGACGCCGACGCAGCAGATCGACTGGCATTCCGACCATGATCGCATCGGGAGTGTTTGGGACGCCGGCCCACCCCATCTGCGCGATCAGATCGCGTGGGGAGAGCCCCAGCAGAACACACAGTTGGTTGTTCGCAACGCGTAGACTCCGTTCCAGTTCGGGGATCGCGGCCCGCGTCGCTTCCAGATTGGCCCGCGCCTGTGTCACATCCAGCTTGGAGACCGAACCGTTCTTGAATCGCGATTCGGCTAGCTCCAATGTTTTCTGCTGGGCTTTGATATTGGCGTGAGCGAAAACGAGGCGATCTTGGTTGGTACGGATCTCGATGTAAGCCGAAATCGCATCGGAGACCAGCGACAGTTTCACGTCGCGGCGGTCTTCGATCGTCCCCTGCACCTTGGCTCCTTCGGATTCGATCTGACGCCGCAAACGCCCCCAAACATCCAGCTCCCAGTTGGCGTTAAAGCCAAATTGATAGAGGTCGAACGTGTTGCCGAGATCGGCGATTCCGATCTGGTTCCCGTTGTCACTGTTTTGGATCCGCTGGAACTCCGCGAAAAACTCCTGCGATTGCGGCAGAAGATTGCCCACCGCAATCGCCCGCTGCAATCGGGCCTCTTGGATTCGCAGCATCGCGATCCGCAATGGCAGGTAGTTGCTGTTGGCGGCCGAAACGATCTGCTCGATCTCCGGATCGCGGAACATCTTCCACCAGTTCTCATCGTCGACACCATTTTGCGAACTGATCAGCTTGGGATTGTTGAAATCGATCCAATGCTCGGCGACCGCGGCAGTGGGAGCGACATGATCGGGGCCGACCTTGTGCCCGTTGGTCTTCCATTGAGCCAGGAAGCCGCAGCCTCCCAGCGAGAGCAGCCAAGCGATCGACCAAGCCGCCAGACCGACCGCGCGGATCCGCCCACCCATCGGGCAGGCAGCGGCAGCGATCGGGCGTTTCGGTTCGTTCGACAGCATGGGGCAGTGGATTCTGGAGATCGCGGGCAGGCTGCCGGCAGTGGCGCAGGTCCGGTCGGTCCGGTCCCGACCTTTATATAGTTTATCTCGGCACAAAGGCCTGGTTAAAATTGGCATGATCCGCCCCCGTCTCAATCTCGCCCCAGCCCCCCCCTCTTGCTGTGCTGCTGCATTCTTTGCACTCTTTGATGCCTATCTAAACTGAGTTTTTTTCCGGATTTGCTTTCTTTCGGCCGTTATCCCAGGTGCTAAACCCTGAACGTCTAGGTAAGCTGGGTTCCGCCCACATGCTGGACAAACGTCACCGCCCCGCCAACAACCTCGTTTTCGATCGGTGGGGTCGTTGCCACGCTGTAGGCACGCGTTCCCCTCCCAAAAGCTATCCAGAATCCAACGTTATCAAGATCCATGAACGAACAAGAGGCCCCCTATCGAGCGCCGCTTCCGACCGCTGGACGTCGTCGCGGGGGAGGAATCCAAGTTGCCTTGGCGACGATGTTGTTGGTCGCCGTGGCGATCGGCGCCGGGCTCGCCGCGTCGTCGATGCAGCGTTCCGATCATCCGGCAACCGACCGCAGACTGGGCGAAAGCTCGCGACCGCACACAGCGGCAAGAAACGCGTCGACGTTGCCGGTCGAAACGATGCAGGTTCAACGCGTGGAGAGCTACGCTCGCGAGCGAACGTTCACCGGAATCATCAAACCGGCGCGTCAGAGCGAGCTGAGTTTTGAACGGCTGGGAGAGGTCGTTGAAGTCTCCGCAGATCTGGGCGATCGGGTCGAAAAGGGGCAGCCTTTGGCGCGGATCGGCGATCGTCGACTGAAAGTCAAACGACTGGGGCTCGAAGCGCAGCACCGCGAAGCGCTGGCGGTCCTGGCCGAACTGAAAGCCGGGCCGCGCAAGGAATCGATCGCCGCTCAACGTGCGACAGTTCAAGACCTTGCCGCCCAGGTCGACGCCGCCGACCAGATGGCCAAGCGGCGGCAGCGGTTGTTGCTGGCGAGTGCTTCGTCACGCGAAGAAGCCGAACAGGCGGCCTTTTCATTGACGGCGGTGGAAGCTCGATTGCAATCGGCTCAGAAGGTACTCGATGAATTGACAGCCGGTACGCGTCAGGAACGGTTGGACGCCCAGAAGGCGATCGTGGCCCAGTTCGACGCGTCGATTCAAGATATTGATATCGAGATTGAAAAGAGCCAGATAGTCGCCCCGTACGACGCGTTTGTAACCGAGCGGTCGGTCGACGAGGGATCGATAGCCCAACCGGGTTCGACGATCTTCCGGATCATCGAAGACACATCGCTGGAAGTTTGGGTCGGTGTTCCGGCAGCGATCGCCGCATCGATCCAAACGGGCGAAACATTGCCGGTGATCGTTCGCAAGCAATCGTTCGATGCGACGGTCCGATCGAGGATCGCGGACCTTGATCATCAAACGCTCACCCAAACCATCGTCTTGACGCTCGACAACGTCTCGCCGCAGCAGATTGTCCCGGGCGAAGTCGCTCGGTTGGCGTTCACTCAAGAGATTCCGGTCGATGGTTTTTGGATCCCGTTGGCGGCGATCTCGCGCGGCGGCCAGGGACTGTGGTCGGTGCTCGCGGTCGTCGGCGATGGCGATGCAACCACGACGACGGAGCGACGCGATGTCGATCTGATCGAAACGCAAGGCGAACGGGCGCTGGTCCGCGGGACGCTGGAAACCGGCGACTGGATCGTCTCCAGCGGAACGCATCGGCTGACGACCAAGCAAGCGATCCGCGTTCCCGAACCGACTGATGACGTCGACGAATCGGCCCCCTTCCCCGCGACCGAACCCGCGTCGCAGGATGTGATGTCGCCCGCCGAAAAACCTCCCGAACCATTGGACCTCGTCCCCACGCCACGCTCGGATCGTCCGATCGCTTCGCTCGCCCCGACCGCCAGCTAAACGCCAACCTCGATAATCCATGCTCTCCAACCTCTTCTACCGGAATCGACGACTGCTGTGGCTGGCGGTGGGGCTGATCTTTGTCGCAGGGCTCTCGTCGTACAGCGTCCTGCCGCGGGCCGAGGATCCTGAACTGACGCCACGCTTTGCGATCGTGAACACCGTCGTGCCAGGCTTCAACGCGACCCGTGTCGAAGCGTTGGTGACCGAACGCGTCGAACAAGCGATCCGCGAGATCGATGAGGTCAAAGAGATCACGTCCTCCAGCCGCGCCGGGGTGTCGACAATCGGAATCGAACTCAACGCCAACGTTTACGCTGTCGATGAGGTTTGGTCGCGGGTCCGCGACAAGATCGACGCGGTGGCCCACGAATTACCCGCCGGAACGCTCGATCCCGTCTTCGAAAAGGTCAAGATCAAGGCGAACGCGATGCTCGTTGGGATCACTTGGCAACGCGACGGAGATCCGAATTATTCGCTGTTGCGCAGACTGGCCAAACAGCTGAAGGAACAACTCGAACGCATCGCCGGAACCGAGTCGGTCGATCTGTATGGGGCTCCCGACGAAGAGTTCTTGGTGACGGTTAAACCGGAAGAGTTGGCGGCACTGAAGTTGACGGCCAGCGATATCGCCGACCAATTGGCCCGCAGCGACGCCAAAGTTTCAGCCGGCCAGTTGCGCGGCGCCAGCAGCGATCTATTGATGGGGATCGACAACGAACTCGATTCCGAACGTCGAATCGCCGGGATGCCGATCCGGACCTCCGACGACGGACCTGTCGTGCACTTGGGCGATGTCGCGGAGATCCAACGCGATGTCGTCCGTCCGCTGACAAACGTGGCAGTGATCGACCGCTTGGATGCGGTGGTGCTGGGGATTCGCGTTCGTTCCGAGTATCAGATCGGTACCTGGAATCGCGATGTCACCGGGCGATTGGCTGAATTTGAATCCTCTCTTCCGCCAGGAATCGGCATCGACAAACTGTTCGACCAGAACGACTACGTCGACAAACGCTTGGCGGGTCTCGGCCAGAATCTGTTGTTGGGATGTCTGGCCGTCTTTCTGATCACCTTTTTGATGATGGGCTTGAGGAACGCGCTGGTCGTCTCCTTTTCGCTCCCGCTATCGTCGATGATGGTCCTGACTGGGATGCGTCTTTGGGAGATTCCGATCCACCAGATTTCGATCACCGGGTTGATCATCTCGCTTGGCCTGTTGATCGACAATGCGATCGTTGTGGTCGACGAAACCAGTCATCGGATTCGCGCGGGCTCCGCTCCAGCCGATGCCGTCGCCGCCGCAGTCCAACATCTGTTGGTGCCGTTGTTTGGTTCGACGCTGACAACGGCGTTGTCGTTTGCCCCGATCGCCATCATGCGCGGCCCCGATGGCGAGTTTGTGGGAGCGATTGGTGTCAGCGTGATCCTTGCGATCGCCAGTTCCTTCCTGTTGGCGGTGACGATCATTCCCGCGCTGGCAGCGATGGGAAGAGTTCGGCCAGACAGGTCGCATTGGTTTGCGTGGTTCGATCGCGGGCTGGCGATCAAACCATTAGCCGCTGCCTATCGCTCGCTGCTTCAGATGTCGCTTGCCGTGCCAGCCCTAGGGATCGCGCTGGGCTTGGTCGCTCCGATTCTGGGATTTTTGATGGTCGGAAGCTTGCCGATCCAATTTTTCCCGCCGGCCGATCGCGATCAGGTCTACATCGATCTGGAATTGAACGCCCATGCTTCGATCCACAACACGCGCGACACCGCGCGTCGTTTGACCGAGACGTTGACCGCGCATCCGGCGGTCGACGCAGTCCATTGGTTCTTGGGCGAATCCGCTCCCACGTTCTACTACAACGTCGTTCGCAGCCGACGGAACCTGCCTTCGTATGGACAAGCGATCGTCAAGCTTCGCACGGACGTTGCCACTCCCGAGATCATCCACGACTTGCAAGCGTTGGTCGACAATCGCTGCCCTTTTGCTCGCGTCTTGGTCCGCCAGTTGGAACAGGGGGCCGGCTTCGATGCTCCGGTCGAGGTTCGCGTCCTCGGCCCCGACCTCGATCAACTGCGTCGCTTGGGAACCGAGTTCCGCGACCTGCTGGTCTCGACGCCGGGCGTGATCCACAGCCGAGTGCAGTTGGACGAAGCGGTTCCCAAAGTGGCGTTTTCAATCGACGAAGCCGAAGCTCGGATCGCGGGGCTCAGCCACGAAGCGATTGCCAATCAATTGCAGACCACGCTCGAAGGGAGCACCGGAGGGGCGGTCGTCGAAACGACCGAGCAGTTGCCGGTCCGCGTCCGCGCGGGGAATCAACGCCGTTCCAGCATGTCCGAGATCGCGTCGATCAATCTGCTGGCTTCACAACCGGGGCGCAGCGGGTCGTCGATTCCGATCTCCGCGATCGCCACGATCGGATTGGAAGCCGACAGCGCCGAGATCCCGCGACTCGATGGCCAGCGCATGAACGAGATTCAAGGCTTCATCCCCGCGGGCATGCTGCCTTCGACAGTCATCGACGATTTCAAACGCAGGATCGCAAGAGCCAACATTCAATTGCCCACGGGGTACAGCATTTCGTTTGGAGGCGAAGAGAAGACCCGCAACACCGCCGTCGACAACCTGATGGCCAGCGTCGTGGTGATCGTCGTGCTGATGGTCGCAGCGATGGTGTTGACTTTCGGATCGTTTCGGTTGGCAGCGTTGATCTTTGTTGTCGCCGGTCTCTCGTTCGGCATCAGCCATCTTGCCGTCTGGATTTCCGGATATCCCTTTGGGTTCATGGCGATCGTCGGATCGATGGGTTTGGTCGGCGTTGCGATCAACGATTCGATCGTCGTGCTGGCAGCGATCCGTCAGGATCCCGCGGCGCGAACCGGCGACCACGACGCGTTGGTCGATGTCGTGATGCGATCGACGCGGCACGTCACGGCAACCACTCTGACCACCATCGCTGGTTTTACGCCCCTGTTTTTGGCCGGTGGCGGTTTCTGGCCGCCGTTGGCGATCACGATCGCTGGCGGTGTCGGCGGTGCGACCCTGATCGCATTGTTTTTTGTCCCCGCAGTTTATGTCTTGATCGCAGCGGCTCAAGAGCAGCCGGAGATCAGCCCGTCCATTCATGCAACATGAGCTGCCGGCTGGTGTTGCAGTGTGCAGGTTCGCGTACCGGCAAACCAGCAGGTGATTCACTCGAGAGGAACTTCCAATGACCGATCAACCGCTTGCAGTCGTAGGGATGGCCTGCCGATTTCCGAAGGGACTCGATAGTATCACGCAACTCTGGGAAGCCCTGAAATCGAGGTTCAACGCGATCGATACGATCCCGGCGGATCGTTGGGATGTCGATCGATATTATTCGTCGAATCCAGTCTCCAAAGGGAAGGCGTACATTCGGCGTGGCGGCTTTCTTCATCAAGATCCAACAACCTTTGACGCTTCGTTTTTTGGGATCTCGCCGCGCGAAGCCGAGAACATGGACCCGCAGCAACGCCTGATGTTGGAGGTCGTTTGGGAAGCGTTTGAAAATGCGGGGATCCCGCTGCCCGATCAAGCAGGCAAATCGGTCGGTGTCTACGTCGGCGGTTTCATGTTGGACCACATGATCACGCAGATGTCGTCGCGGAATCGTTCGCAGATCAACCAGCACAGTGCCGCTGGAATGATGATGACGATGCTCTCCAACCGCATCTCGCATACCTACGATCTTCGCGGTCCCAGTCTATCGATCGACACCGCCTGCTCGTCGTCATTGGTCGCGTTCCACTATGCCTGCCAAGATCTCTGGCGTGGGACGGCGCAGATGGCGATCGTCGGGGGTGTGAATGTGATGATGCGCCCCGAATATCCGATGGGGATGTGCAAGGGACACTTCTTGTCGCGCGATGGCGAATCGAAATCGTTCGACGCTCGCGGCGATGGCTATGGGCGTGGCGAAGGAGCGGGCGTTGTGCTGCTGAAGCCGTTGGAACACGCGCTCCGCGACGGAGACGAAATCCTCTCGACAGTGATCGGATCGGGAACCAATCAAGACGGCTGCACGGCGGGGATCTCGATGCCCAGCGGCGATGCCCAACGCGCGTTGATCCAGTCGGTTTGCCAGCGTTACCAGATCCATCCGCTGCAGATCAAATATGTCGAATGCCACGGCACCGGGACCGCGATCGGCGATCCCACCGAATGCCAAGCGATCGGCGAAATCTATGGCCAGGGCCGCCATGGCGAAGACCGCGTCGTGATCGGTTCGATCAAAAGCAACACCGGACATATGGAAGCGTGCGCGGGGATCGCCGGCGTGATCAAAGGCGTGCTGACGACGATCTATCGCCAAGCCGCTCCGCTAGCCAATTTACAAACGCCCAACGAAGCGATCGAGTTTGAAAAACTGGGGCTCCGTCTGGCGGACGATCTGATTCCATTGGGCCGCGGCGACGAACCGATCTGTGTCGCAGTGAATTCGTTTGGCTACGGCGGTTCCAACGCGCACGTGATCTTGCAATCGGCGCCGGCTCACCACCCCCAGCCAAATCTCGCAAAACACCATTGCAATGGAAAGTCACACGCAAACGGGCATCCGCAGGGCAACGGATCGGTCCATTGCAACGGCAACGGTAACGGTAATGGTAATGGAAAGCCGCTCGATGGGGTCGCTTTGCTTTCGGGAAATGCGAGTCTCAATCCACACGAACTGCCGCTGATGTTGCCGGTCAGCGCGCGTAGCACGGAAGCCTTAAGAGCTAACGCAGGGAACCTCGAAGCTCGCCTGGCCGATCACGTCGAATTGCACGATGTGTTGTATACCGCCGCTCGGCGTCGGCCGCATCTTGCCCAACGGGCCGTTGTGATCGGAAACGATCGCAACGAATTGCGGCAAGGGCTTCGCTCGCTCGCCGAAGGGCAGGACTCACCGCATGTCGTCGTCGATTCGCAGCCATTCCAAGGACGTCGCGAGTGTGTCTTTGTCTTCACCGGGATGGGGCCGCAGTGGTGGGGCATGGGGCGGGAACTCTATCGAAAATCGGATATCTACCAGCAAGCGGTCGCGCAAGCCGACATGCTCTTCCAGGAGATCGCTGGCTTTTCGATCCTGACCGAAATGCTCAAGGGCGAATCGAGCTCGCGGATCTCGCGAACCCAATACGCTCAACCAGCGAACCTGTTGATCCAAATCGGGCTGTTGGAGATGTTGGAAGACGCCGGCGTCACCCCCGCCGCCTGTGTCGGCCATTCGGTTGGTGAACTCGGTTCGGCCTATGCCGCGGGGATGCTGAGTCTCGAAGATGTCTTGACTGTCAGTTTTCATCGCAGCCAATTGCAAGCGACGACGGCCGGAACCGGTTCGATGCTGGCGGTCGGGATTGGCAAACAGGAAGCGTTGCAGCGAATCGCGGGAATGGGCGATCTCGTTTCGCTGGCAGCTGTTAATGGAACCAACACCGTAACGTTGGCGGGGGACACCGACACGCTGACCGAACTGTCGCGTCAATTTACGGCGGCCGAGATCTTCAACAAAATGTTGACCGTTGAAGTTCCCTACCACAGCCCGTTGATGGATCCATTGATGGCAGCGTTGGAACGCCGGCTGTCCGGTTTGCAGACAAGCGCTGCCAAGATCCCGCTCTATTCGACAGTCACCGGTCGCTTGGTGACCGAGGCTTCGTTCGACGCGTCGTATTGGCCGCTGAACATCCGCCAGCCCGTTGAATTTGCCGATGCGGTCGATTCGATTCTGGACGACGGATACAACACGTTTCTGGAAGTCGGTCCGCACCCCGTGCTGTCGTCGGCGCTCCGCGATTGCATCAATGCCGCGGGGAAGGAATGTCGGTTGGTGCACACGCTGCATCGCAAGCAGCCCGAAATCCAAAGCGTTCACCGCTCCATCGCCGGAGTTTTTACGGCCGGATGCGAATACGAATGGTCCCGCCTGTATCGCACCGGAAAACTGGTTTCGTTGCCCAATTACGCCTGGCAGCGCGAGCGATTGTGGTTGGAAAACGACCGCGCCGCGCAGGACCGCATCAACCCGATCATCCATCCCATTTTGGGAACCCAAGAAGCGCTCTCGGCTCCCGTTTGGCGAAACGACTTCGACCACGAAGCCGTTGCCTACTTGAGAGATCACATCGTCGCCGGCATCCCCGTGTTGCCAGCGGCTGCCTACATCGAATCGCTGCTGGAACTTGCGGCGATCCAGTTCCCCGACGCGGCGAAGTTGGCGATTCGCGATTTGCAGATCGCGGCGCCGATGATCATCGCTCCCGACCGTGGACTCGATTTCACGACCACCTACGACGCGTCCCGGCAATCCGCCCAAATCCGCAGCTTGGAAAATGGACGTCTCGGCACGGGGCAGGTCCATGTCACCGCGTCGATCGCTCCGCTTCCACATTCGCAAACGCAGGCGATCGATCTGCCCGACCTGCTTGCGAAGTTCGCCAAGCCGGCGGATGTCGATTCGTTTTACAGGGAACTGCGGCAGGTCGGATTGATGTATGGGCCCTATTTCCAAGCGGTCAAAGAGCTTCGCATCGGTCGAACCGATCGTCAGGTGCTGGCCCGGGTCGAAATCGACGACACGCTACGCGAACATCCTGCCAAATACAAAATGCATCCGACGCTGTTGGATGGTTGCTTCCAAACGTTGATGTCGCTGTTGGTCCATTCGGAGACAACCTATCTGCCAACACAGATCGGTGAACTCTGCCTGTATGTCGATTCGCTGCCCGACACGATCTGGTGCCTCGGCAAAATGACAGCCCAAACCGATCGGCAGATCACTTGCGACCTGACCCTTTGCGACGACCAGGGGCAGGTCGTCGGCGTGGTCCGTTCGCTACTGGCGACCGCCGCCAACCGGCCTCAACGGACCGACCAGTTCGGCGACGTCGTCAAGCGACAGATCCTCGATTACCAATGGCGAATCGCCGACACACTCGACGAGCCACGGCGACTGGGGCATTGGTTGGTGGTGGGAGCTTCCAACGATGTGGCTCAACAGGTTTCGATGCAGATCGAAAACTACGGCGCGATGATTTCGGGAAGAGTCGAGTTTGGCGATGCCTTTGTCGACGACGGCGGCCTGTTTTGTATCCGTCCCGATTCGATCGACGATGCGCGGCAGGTATTAAATCGCTGTGGCGAACTGGACGGCGTCGTCTTCTTCAACAGCCTCGACGTGATGGTTGCCGAGCAAGATCCGACGGGGGAACAATCGATCGCAGCCCTCGTCACGATGACACAAGCGATGTTGGAGATCGATCCCACGAAACGACCACGAGCCTATGTTGTCACTCAGTCGGCGTTTGCTGTCGATGAAGAAGATACCCCAGTCGAACCACGTCAGACGGCTGTGAACGGATTCGTTCGCGTCGCCGCCAACGAACTCGAAGGCTTCCAGTTCACGTCGGTCGATCTACCGGCATCGACCGATTCGGCGACCTGCGACGCCGTCGCGTTGGAACTGTTGTGCGACGCCGTGGAAGACGAAGTTGCGATTCGCAATCTGGCCCGTTGGACCAGCGAGTTGCTGGAATCGCCTTGCCTGGACGACGATCGAATCGAATATCGAATCCCCGACGATCAGCATCCGATTCTGATCCGACCGCTGCGGCCCGATACCGAACAGGTTGGAACGGTCCGAATTCTAGCCGCTCCCCAACCGGCGATCGGTCCCAGCGACGTGCGGGTTCGCGTGGAAAAGTCGTTGCTGCCACTGAATTTGGTTTTGGATCAATTGGCGGATCATATCGAACAACCGCTGATCGAAATCGTCGGGACGATTCTCGAAGCAGGCGACGAAGTCGACGATTTGCGTGCCGGGATGCAGGTCTGCGGGTTTGCGCCCGCCGATCTCGCTAGCCAGCTATCCGGTCGCCGAGATCGCTTTCATCTGGTCGAAATTCCATCGACGGACCATGCACCCCAGTTGGTTGCCAACGTTGGGATCCGTGTTCGAGCACGATGTGCCCTGCATGGGATCGATCTCGAATCGGGCGACGCGGCGCTCGTCGATACGAACCCGATGTCGCTGGCTGTTGCTGAATTGCTCGCCGCCCGCGGCGTTCGCGTCACGGTGGTGACACAGGACACAGCGTCGGCCATGCAAAATCTGCCGTCGAATTACAACATCGTCCCCGCTTGTCCGGAGAGCCTTCATGACGCGGTGCAGCAGGAAACGGGAGGGCGTGGTTTTGCGGTTCTGGTCGCGGGGATGCAGGCTTGGCTGGCATCGTTTGATCTACGTGTAATCGTCGCTGGAGGAGCGGTGATCGATACCGACGACACGCCTCAAGCGTTCTCCTTGCCGCCGACCGTCGCCTCGATTGCCCGAACCGCTCTGTCCGTCTTGGCGGCCAAACCGGGACGGCTTCGCGCGGCGCTGGAGCATGTTGTCGGCGAGCTGCTGAAAAACGAATCGCCCGAGTGTTCAGCGCTAGAAGTTTCGGTGGTCGATGTCGCTTGGCAAGTTTTGCCGCTGCGTGAAACCAAAACGCAAGTTGTGATCTCCTACGACACCCGCGGCCAAGATCTGCCGATTGTGCAACGCGACGATCTGCGTTTGCGAGCCGACGCAACTTATCTGATCACCGGTGGATTTGGGGGCTTCGGCCGCAAGACCGCTCGTTGGTTGATCGAACAAGGCGCCCGGCATCTCGTGTTAACCGGACGCGCCAGCGCCGACGATGACGACAAAAAAGCGTTCGTGCAGGAACTCGAAAGCCTCGGCGCATCGGTTCAAGCTGCAGCGTGTGATACATCCGATTTTTCCCAGGTCCAGTCGCTGTTGGGTGCGATCCAAAACCAGATGCCTGCACTGAAAGGAGTCTTCCATTCGGCAGCGGTGATCATGGATCAAGCGATTGCTGACATCGAGCTTTCCAACCTGCAAAGCGTGCTGCGCAGCAAGGCCCTGGGCGCATGGAATCTGCACCTCGCTACCGAGGATCTCGACCTCGATCACTTTGTGCTCTATTCCTCGCTGGCCAATCAAGTTGGCAACAGCCGGCAAGCGGCCTATTGTGCGGCCAACGGTTTCCTGAACGGTTTGGCTCATCATCGCAAGGCGATCGGGCTGCCCGCGACAAGCGTCTGTTGGGGAGCGATCTCGGATGTCGGCGTCGTCGCTCGAGATGAAAAACTGGAGCAGTTCCTGCGGTATGTCGGTCTGCGTGGGCTGCCATCGGCCGAGGCGTTGGGCTTGCTGCGGCAAGGGCTCGCGCGCGACGTGACGCAGTTCGGCATGGTCCTGATCACCTCCTGGGCCGATTGGGCGAGGTTCGAAACCTTGGGTGGCAAGTCGCCTCGCTTTGCCGCATTGATCGAAGCCGATTCGGCACCGCAAGACAACGCCTTGCGCGATCAATTGATCGAAGAACTCTCGGGGCTCAGCGACGCCGACCAGATCGATCTGGTTGCCGGCCTGATTCGCGAGATCGTTGGCGTCGTCCTCAAGTCGGCTCCCGAAGCGATCGCCGTGGATCGGCCGGTCAGCGAATTGGGAGTCGATTCGTTGATGGCGACCGAGATCCAACAAATGTTCGATAGCCAGCTGGGATTAAAAGTCTCGGTCCTCGAATTGGTCGGTGAAGCCACGATCCGATCGCTGGCCGTCGGATCACTCGCTTCCCTTGGAACGGCAACCTCGCTGCCAAGCAAGTCGGACAGTCGACCGGCAGCGTCGCTGGATCCCACAGCGGCCGCTCCTGTGTAAACGCCTGCCCTAAAATTGCCAGTGACCGGTTCCGCCGCGACGCCAGACCACAACATGAAGATGCAGCAACAAGAGGACAACCAAGATGAGCGTTAAATCGAGCCTCGAGCGATTGAAGATGCAGATCCGGCGGGAGAGTTCCGATTCGGAAGAGGATAACGCCGCGAACAAACCGCCCCAATCGCGCGGCGAAGTCAAAGCTTCGCCAGCCTTCTATCAATTCGACAAGTTTCCCGAATACAAAGAATTCACCACGATGGAGTGGTACCTGGATAAGGAGAAATATCCACGCACCCAGTTCCTCAAGCGGCTGTCGGCTTCCGATGCGACAGTGAATCTCGAAGGTCGCGAGATGATCAACTATTCGACCTACAACTACCTCGGGCTGGCTGGAGACGCCCGTGTGAAAGAGGCGGCCAAACGAGCGGTCGACACTTTTGGAACCAGCACCGGTTCGGGGCGTTCGATCACCGGCGAGATCGAATTGCACCGTGCGTTTGAAACAGAGATCTGCGAGGTTCTGGGAACCGAAGATGCCGTGCTGTCGGTCGGCGGATACAGCACCAACACGTTTGCCATCGGTTATCTGTGTCGCAACAAAGATTTAATCCTCTACGACGAACTGATCCACAATTCGGCGTTGGCCGGCTGCAAGATGACCGCGGCGCGACGAATCGGTTTTCCACACAACGACTACGAAGCGTTGGAGGCTCTGCTAGCCGAGAACCGCGGTAAATTTGAACGCGTGTTGATCCTGGTCGAAGGGGTCTACAGCATGGATGGCGACATCCCCGCCCTGCCTCGGTTGATCGATATCAAACGAAGGTACAAGGCGTTGTTGATGGTCGACGAAGCACATTCCTTTGGGATCATCGGCCCCAACGGTTTAGGCGTCACCGACTATTTTGACTTCGATCCGCACGACGTCGACATCTACTTTGGTTCGCTGAGTAAATCGTTTGGAACGTGCGGAGGCTACATCGCTGGCCCGGGGCCGCTGATCGCGATGCTCAAGTATTTCGCTCCTGGCGTGTTGTTGTACGGCGCCGCGCCGACCCCCGCCAACACCGCTGCGGGGCTGGAATCGCTGCGGATTATGCGGGCCGAACCCGAGCGGGCGCGGCGGCTTGTCGACAACGCCCGCTACTTTATCGAGCGTGCCAAAGCCGCGGGGCTAGACACTTACAACAGCCACGATTCGGCAGTCGTTCCGCTGATGTGCCGCGATTCTGAACTGGCGTTATGGCTTTCGATGGCGTTGTTTGTACAGGGAATCTGCGTCTACCCGATGCTGCATCCGATCGTCCCTCGCGACAAATCTCGCCTGCGATTTTTCATCAACACGTTTCATACGCACGAACAACTCGATTACACGATCCAGTGCATCGTCGACAATTTGCGAGTCGCACCGAAGTCGAAGGGGGTGTTCTAGTGTCCGGCATGAAACAGATTCGATTTGAAAAATTTGGCCCGCCAAGCCAAGTCGCCAAATGCGTGACCGTCGATGCGGTGGGGGAACCGTCGGCGTGGGAGGTGGTTGTCGACATCGAAGCGTTCCCGATCAACCCAGCCGACCTGGCGACATTGGCGGGCCGCTACGGATCGCTTCCCAAATTGCCCGCCGCGATCGGGATGGAAGCTGTCGGACGGGTGGCGCGGTGCGGCGAAGCTGTCAAAGATTTGCAAGTCGGCGACCGCGTGATGGTGACCGCCAACAACAACTGGGCTCAACAGCGAAAGGTCCCCGCCGCGGCCGTGCACAAATTGCCTGCCGACGGGGATCTGCATCAGTTTGCGTTGATGAAAGTGAATCCGGCGACGGCGCTACTGTTGTTAGAGCACGATGGTCAATTGAAGCCCAAGGATTGGTTGATTCAGAACGCGCCGCTATCGAGCGTCGGTCGCTGCATCATGCAGATCGCGCGGGTCCAAGGACTGCGGACGATCAATGTCGTACGACGCCCCGAATCGATCGACCACGTCAAACGTTTCGGTGGCGATGTCGCGGTTGTCGACGGGCCCCAGTTGGAACAACGCGTCCGCGAAGCGATCAAGAACCAACCCTTGCGACTGGGACTCGATGCTGTCGCCGGAACAAGCACCAGTCGCTTGGCCGCGTGTCTTAGCGAAGGATCAACGATCGTCAACTATGGAATGCTGTCGGGCGAGGAGTGTAGCGTCGGCGGCGACCAGTTGATCTTCCGCGGCATCCGCCTGGAGGGCTTCTGGCTTTCCAAGCGTTTGAATCGCATGACCTTGCCACAGCGAACGGCACTCTACGACGCGATCAGCGAGATGATCGCACGAAAGACGCTGCAATTCGAAGTCGATTCGTCCTTCGCGATGGATGAGATCGCCGCCGCGCTGGCTCGCGCCGAAGAACCGGGCCGCAGTGGCAAAGTGATCGTTTCGGTCGCCGGACAATCCGCCTGATTTTGATTTCCCAATGCAAAGAACCCAACGCCTGCCGACATCCGAAGAAGCTGCCAAATCGCAGCACCATGCCGACGCTGCGCCCACGACGGTGGAAGCAGTTCGCGCGATCGACGCCATCGCTCCCGCAACCGGTACCGCGGGGCAGGTCGCCGAAGGCGTCTGGTGGATTCGTCTGCCCGTTGCTGCGGGTCCGGGGCATGTCAATGTCTATGCGTTGCAAGATCGCGATGGCATCGTGTTGGTCGACACCGGAACCAACGCGCCGCAAACACTGCAGGCTTTGACGGAGGCACTTCGATTTTTAAAATCAAGCTGCGGCACGGTTCGCCGCGTTGTGATGACGCACCACCATCCCGATCACATCGGGCTGGCGGGCTGGTTCGCCGAGCAAGGAGCCGAGATCGTGGCGACGCGAGGCACCCTCGCCGTGGCGCGTCGCATGTTGCACGACAAGACGTTGCTGCGGACGCCCGAAGAGATCGATTTTGCGGTACTATCCGGCATGAAGGATCTGGAATTGGCTGCCTTCATCCGACGTCCCAAGCGACGGTATGCCGATGCGGTGGCTATGTTGCCCAACGCGACCAGCGTCATCGCCGACGGGGAAACCTTACAAATTGGAAGACGTTGCTGGAGAGCCATCGTTGGCAACGGGCACGCGGTCGATCACCTGACGCTCTGCTCCAACGACGGGCTGGTGATCAGCGGCGATCAGATCTTGCCCGGTATGTCGACGAACCTGAACGTTCCCGCGGACCACCCCAATCTGGATCCCATCGCCGCCTGGCGATACACCTGCCGCCGTATTGGAGAACGGATCGACGACCGATCGATCTGCCTGCCCGGACACCACACTCCGTTCACGGGAATCGCGATTCGATCTCGGCAGATGATCGCCAGCCAAGAAGCGGTCGCGTCTCGGTTGCTGGAACATTTGCAGCGTCCTCGGACGGCGATCGATTGCCTGGCGGCGATCTATCGACGGACGTTAAGCCTTGCAGAACGAACGCTGCTGTTCCCCGAAGCGGTCGGCTACATGAACCATCTGGCCACCCGTGGCGAGGTCGTTGGCCTGCCGCGTGGCAAAACGATCGTCTGGCAAAAACAGCGTCGCCCGCGCGGTGATGCGATCCGGCGTGATGCCTCGCAGACAATCTCGCGTCTGTACAACTTCTCTTCCGAGGTCGATGAAACCCGATGAAAAACGAACAGACAGATCGATACGATGCCATCATCATCGGTTCGGGCTTGGGCGGACTGGCGACCGCCAGCCTGTTGGCGCAGATGGCTGGAAAACGCGTGCTGGTGTTGGAACGCCACTCAAAGCTGGGTGGCTTTACGCACTGCTTCCGCCGCAAGCATCACGAATGGGATACCGGAGTCCACTACGTCGGCGAGATGCAATATGGATCGCAAACCCGCCAGGTGATGGACTTTGTCACCGGCGGCGGGATTCAATGGAACTCGCTGGGCGATCCCTTCGAACACTTCGTCTTTCCTCAAGAGACGTTTGATCTCCCGGACAACCAGCCCGATATTCTCGCAGCGCTCGTGAAACGTTTCCCCGACGAACAAGCTGCGTTGGAACAATACTTCCGCGACATTCAAAAGATGCGCGACTGGATGGTCCGTTGGTACGTCGGCAAGACGCTGCCCGATTGGATGGCGTCGCTGTTGACGATGTTTCGACGCCGGATGGCGACGATGAACACGGGAGAATATCTAGCCAAGCAATTCCGGGATCCGTTTCTCCGCGCGGTGATCGCAGCTCAGTGGCCCGACTTTGGGACGCCGCCGTCGGACAGCAGCTTCGCCTTTCATGGGATCGTCAGCGGCGACTTCCTCAACGGCGGCTACTTTCCCGCCGGCGGTGGAACGGTGCTGGCGGAGCATACAAAAAAAGTGATCGAAGACCGTGGTGGAACCTGTTTGATCAATCGGTCGGTGAAAAACATCCTGATCGAAAATGGGAAAGCGACAGGTGTTGTGGCGATTCATAAAGAGAAGGAAGTGACCTACCGAGCACCGATCGTGATCTCGAACGCTGGTGGCGTGATCACGTTTGGGAAACTGTGCCCCGAAGGGCATGGCATCCGCGAGCGTAAACGCATCGCGCGAATGACGCCTGGCCCATCGGTCAACGTCTTGTACTTGGGGCTGAAAGAGGATCCGCGGAAGCATGGCTTCGACGCCGGCAACTATTGGTTGTACGCGCGGACCGACCACAACTTGGAAGCCGATCCGAACAATCCCGAACAGGTCGATGGATGTTACTTCGGTTTCGGTTCGCTGCGCAATCCAGGACAGGAACCGCACACCGCGCAGATCATCAGCTTCAGCGAGGACCGACACTGGTCGCGGTGGGACAACACGAAATGGAAGCGTCGCGGCGAGGACTACGAACAGAAGAAAGCCGCGACGGCCGAGGCGTTACTGGATCACGTGGAGCTGTTTTTTTCCGGCTTTCGCGAGCTGATCGACTACCAAGAACTCTCCACTCCGTTAACCGTAAAAACCTTTACCGACCACTGGCACGGCACGATCTACGGCAGCGTTTGCAATCAACATCGACTGTATCGCGACCGCTGGCCAGTGAAGACATCGGTCAAGAATCTGTATCTGACCGGCAGCGATGTGGGAATTCCAGGTGTCAACGGTGCGCTGATGTCAGGCGTGATGACAGCCGGAACCTTACTGGCCCCGCTGGGACTTGGTGTCGCGCGGATCATGATGCGCGCCGAACGGGAACACAAGCAGCGAGCAAAGCAGACGGCCGACACATCACCATCGACAGCTGGTGCTGTTACAACCATCGATCGCAAGGAAGAGGTGAGCGTCTGAAGAACGTGTCCTTGGAGCATTCCCCCTAGGACTGCCCACACCTCGGTTCAATGCAGCTTTTCCGATGCGAGCATCGACGCGATTGCGATCCTGAAGAGGACTCCAACGGCAAGCTTTATCGAACCGAGGTGAGTTCAGCGACCGTCACTTCAACACCCGGCCACGCCGGGGTGAATGGTTGCGAGGATCGGTCGAACGCGACATTTATAAGCATGCCGACGCAGACCGCTCACTCCGTTGGAACCAATGCTGCCGAAGCGGCTTGGTCTTTGGGTTGACTGGGAGCCGAATCTTTCATCTCGGGTTGTTCCGCCGGAGCTTGGTCCAATCGGATCGTAAACGATTGATCTTGCTCGAGCATGTAGCGGTCGTGCAGCGGACTGTACGCGAGCACGTGCACCGTATTGCCATCGGGATCGAATTCCAACAGCCGCAGGTAGGCTTCGCCGCCAAGTTCTCGCATCTGGTAGTTCGCCAACATTTGGTGGACCAGCTGGCCGGTGTCGTTGGGGTCGGCGCGATAGCCCGTTCCGTCGTTGAGCACATGGCCGTTGAAGGTGAAGACAAAGTTGTGCTTGCGAACCAATTTGTCCCACAATTCCTGGCCGTCGTTGACGCCACCGGGAGTTCGGTAGTGGTGCGGATTCCAGTGATTGGGATTTACCTTGTCGGTCGCATCGTAGCGACGAGAGTTCGAGAAGAGGTAGGCGTGGGTCACAAGGATCCCTTTGTGATCGGGATGCTTGGTCATCACATCGTTAGCCCATGCGATCGTCTCGTCGCGCGGCCCCCATTCCAACGCCAGGACGATCCACTTTTGACCTCCCGCTTCGAACAGATGGTACGTGTTGTCAAGCTTTCCCGCTTCGAAGGCTCCGCCAAACCCTGGCATCGCGGCTGTTTTTTCGTAAGGAAAATACTCATTCAACAGCGTGTCGCGCGTCGATGCGTCGCCCGAAGGGCCGTAATCGTGATTGCCACCAACGATCGCATAGGGGACGTGGCCGTCGAGCAATTGCATCGATTCGGCCGCTCTCTCCCATTCCTTTCTGGTGTTGTTGTTGGTGATGTCACCCAGGTGCAGAACGTATTGAATGTTGCGTTGTTTCGCATGAGCACGCAGCCAAGCTGTCTGAGCTGAAAACAAACCCGGGAAGCGGACCGAGTAGACTTGTGTGTCGGGCAGTAGGGCCAAAGTCCAGGAGCCCTCGATAAAGCTGCCTTGAACGCGAGGTGCCGGCGTGACCTGGATCGGAACGGCACGACGGGCTTCGACATCCTGGACGTGTTGCAGCAGGTTCTTGGCAAACTGTTGCCCCAGCCGATCGAGATGTTCTTCGGCGGAAGGCTTGCCGTCGGCGTCGATTCGCTTATCGAAGTGCATCGCCGCGAGCACAATCCGCCCCTGGCCGTAGGCCCCTTCCATCAAGATCGGGTGGCTGGCGTAAGCGTCGGAACTGATCACGACTTCAAATCCCCCGTGCCGATCAAACGTCTCCCACCCCAGGCGGTCGCCGGTCAGTTGAGCAGAGCCGTCGGTTTTGGCAAACCCTTGCGCGAGCGTGTGGCCTTCGGAGAGCACGTGCATCTTCCCCGAATCCACATCGCACCGCCGCGCTTCCAGCGTTGTGGGTAGAAACGGAGGGCGATCTTCGGTCTGATCGGCCTGCGTCATTTGGACCAGGACATTGCCGTCGTCGACGAATTTATAGAGGTCTTTGGCGTACTTCTTCATGTAGGGTTGGTAGGCGGGGTCTTCGCTGGCAAAGCTACCGATAAAAACCAGCCCCGAGAGGCCCCAGGGAGAACTGGCCTTTGGCAAGGGATGGACCTCGAATCCGGCTTCGGTCAACAACTGGGACGCTCCAACGCGGTTGGTCCATGGATCGAGATAGTCCCAGACAAACGCTTTGACAACAGCAGGGGCTTTTTCTGCGGCATCGAGGGAAGACAGATTCCCAAAAAGGCTGGCAGTCATGATCGCAATAACACTCGCTAGATTTACCAAGGTGGCTCCGCTGGCCCAAAGACGGACGTCGGACATACTGTTTCTCCACGGTTGAGGCGTGACCGATCGTTTGCGACGGCATCGGCTGGACATTATATTCGACTGCACGGAAGCCGATTTCGATCGCATTTTCTATATCAAGAATTTTGGCACGACAATTCAAAACACCTAGCCCGCCCGACAATTCACTTCAACTTAACCTGCACTGGATATTAAATCCTCCCTAGTGGCCCGGCGATGGCACCGGGAAGCGGATGGCGTCAGACGAACAGGGCAAATCCGTGTTTCAATTTGCGGCACCAGTCGGCACGCGCCAGCGTCCGGTTCCCCTGAAGAACGCCGCGCTCGCGCGTGCCTTCGTTCATTCGCCCGAGCCCCAACACTTTATTAGCCCCTGTTTAGATGAAGTTCGTGTGAAGGAGTCGACGACGATCCCCGGTACGATTACGCTCGGCGGTTCGTCGCGTCAAAATGGATGAAGCGAGCGTGCGATCCATGTCCGTTCACCCCTAACCTGTCCCCGCGATCTCTCCCTAACCGACGCTGTGAACTTTTGATGAGTACCCCTGCCGCCCAAAGCTCCTCCTACCCCGATGAATCCTGGCGGAAGAAGTTTCGTCGCCTGCATGGCGAACTGACCAACGCAGAACAGCGGGCTGGCGAATATTTCGAGAAGCATCCCGAGTCGGCATACCATTCGATCACCGAAGTCGTTGCGATCAGTGGGATCGGATACGGAACCGTGATTCGTTTTTGCCAGAAGCTGGGCTGCAAGGGCTTTCAAGACTTCAAGCTGATGCTGGCAACCGACGAAGCGGTCAACGTGCGCGCCGAACGCGATCCGAACGATCGCCAGGGGAGCGAGGTTGAGCGACGGCTGAAGAACGATCTCAGTGAAACCCTGAGACTGCTGGACGACCACGACTTGCAATTGGCGGCCGAGCGTCTGCTGGCCTGCCGAGTTGTTCAAATCGTGGGTGTTGCCAGCTCTGCACCGTTGGTGACAGGATTGGCCTGGAAGCTCGTCCGGATTGGTATCGACGCCCGCCCATCGACCGAAGGGTATGTGATGGCGGTCAACGCGACGCTGCTCGACGAATCGGATGTCCTCATCGCGATCAGTTCATCGGGCGCGACGAAGGACATCCTGCACGCGGCGAGCGTTGCCGAAACACAGCAGGCAACGGTGATCGCCCTCACAAATTTCCCCAACTCACCGCTCAGTCAAATAGCGGATATTTCGCTGATCACCACCGCAAATCGCGACCCGATCAAGGCCGAGATCCCGTCGATCATCGCGGGGGAAGCTGTCGCAGAGATGCTCCTGGACCGACTGCTCACCCTCGCCCCGGAACGCCTCGATCACATTCTCCAATCCTCCAAAGCCGTATCGGATCGAAAGCTCTAACGCCGTCCGATTCGGCCCTCAAACGCACCAGTCCATACAGGAAAGTCCTTCCACCAGAGCTTAATGTTGGGTGGTAATGCAATCCGAGCACAAACACAAACGCGGGCTCACCGGTTAGGGCTTGTCTGTGCGACGGCGCTGCACTTGAGGCCGAATTTGCATTACTGCAGGCAGGTCCAAATCGAGCACGGTCTCCCACTGATCCAACGGCGCAGTCCAACCTTCCGATCGGAAAGGTTCCGATAGTGGAACAATCCAAGGCTGCGGAGCCCATTGGCGCTCGACCGCAGCGTAATCGATCGTCGGGTCCATCAGCAGTTGCGCCTTGCGGCCGTTCAATGCGGCGAGATTAAGGACGTAGATCTCCAGCTTTCGGTCCTGCAGTTCGAGATAGTGATCACGAACATGGTGGACAAAATCGATTACCATGTCGGCGTCTTTTCCCATCCGACTCAACTGTCGCTCGTTCAGAAAGTCTTCGACCCGAATCAAACCGCGCTCGCCAGAGGAAGGATCGACGACGTAGAAGCGAATCCCTACATCCTTCTCGCGCAACATCATGTGCCAGGCGAAATGGTGCCCTTCCTCGGACCAGCTGACATCGCCTGGGTAGAGATAATGTCGAAACGGCAGCAACAATTGCCAGCTGCAAAACAACGCGAGCCCCGCCAATTGAAGCTTCTGTAAACGTGTCGTCGATCGCGGCGGCGGGTCGGATTGTACATCGATCGGTGGAAACCGAAACAGCTTCCGCAGGCTCTCCGCCGGGAAGAAGATCAACGTCGCGCCGATCATGAACCATGGAAAGATCCCGATGTCCCAGAGCAACGCGTTCATCAGGTGAAAACAGAGTGCTGCGAGATAGGCCAACGGTCGCGTTGGTCGCCACAGCAGTGCAGGGACAATAAGCAGGTCGAGCAAGATGCCGCCGTAGGAGAACAGGAACGGGGCCTGTTCGTTTGTCAACAAACTGCCGACGAGGGGCGCGTCGTGCCGCCGGGCCAGCCAGAGCGTGAGTGGCTGCGAGTGCAACCAGTCGTAATTCAGCTTTGCCAAGCCACCATAGAAATAGGGGATGCCCAGCTGCAGACGCAACAACCACAGCGCCCAAGTTGGCGCCGCGTTCGACTGCCGGACAATTCCAAAGTAGGCATCGAGCGACCCGGCGCGGTGTGCGGGGATCACGATCATCAGGCCGCTGAGCAGGCAGATCAGGTAGCAATGGTTTTGATATAGCGCCTTTTCAATCAGAAACAGGTGGGTGTAGCCCAAGAAAAAGGCGACCGCGCTGCAGCGATAAAATAGCCCGACGGTAATCCCTGCGGCCGCAATCCCCATCACGGCAACATGGTAGTACATCCCATCCCCAGGCCACGGCTTAACCCACTCAAAACCGGGATAGGTGAAATGGAAATCGGGCAAGACGTAGAAGAAATGGATCCAGTGGTCGATCGTCATGCAGTAGAGGTGATACAGCATCATCCCGCCAAAGAAGATGCGGAACAGAACCAGCGGGGCGATCGACTGAGGCGAGAAGAGTCGCCCCACCACGTCTAATGATCCGCAAGTCGCTGCCCGAGGACTTGCGGTTGGTTCGGATATCTGTGGTTCCGGTCCAGCTTCTGCGATCGCCACGTGCGTATCCAGGCGTTGAAGTTGAGACGACTTTCGCAGTTGCCTGTGGCAGGGAGCGAATATTGGCGGCGGGACGATCAGGAGAGCGGGGGCGACTTAGCTGCCGTGCGTGATTTCGGCTTCCCCTTTCGCGTGCAGGTGGATCTCCAGGTTGTTGCCGTCTGGCTTCACTTCAACCTTTAAGGATGTTCCACCTGGGATATAAGGGTCCTTCAGGATCACGTCGTCGTCTTCAGGGTCGGGGCGGAAGAAGTTGACAGTGTGCATGCCGATAACAGCTCCATCACTGTCGCCGTAGGTTGAGAGCTGAAACCTGCCGTCGCTGTCGATCGTCCCGCTGGCCGATTTGCCCGATTCGAGCGGATCCGATCCGCTCGATACGTCTGGCGTGAACATCACGTAACCTTCCGTGACCGGCGATCCGTCCAGCAACACCGTGCCGTCGACCGGCGAAACCTCCATCATGTGGGCTTCGCGGCCACAACCGATCGCTGCCAAAACCATTAAGAAGGCGGCGCAAGTTGTCATCATTCTTCGTAGCATCGTAGATTCCCAAGGCTCCAATAATCGGCGGGCTCACCGCGGACGGGAAGCTGGCCGGTTCGCGGGGCGTGGTGAAAGGGGGGGCAAGAAACGCAGCGCAATAGAGAGAGGACCACCTATTGCGCTGCGGCGATTCAGTGCGAGTTACGGTCGCTGAACGACTTCTCCATCCGCTTTGTCGGCCAGACGGCCAAAGGTGACCATATCGATGTTTTCCGAAACGAAAGACACCGAACCATCGGCAAAGCTAAATTGCACACCGCCGGGATGTTGGCTAGCAAAGGAGTCGTCGCGCGTTCCGTTCAACACGTGCGCGATCCCCGCTTCGGCGACGACGTTCTGGTGCTGGTTATTGGTACCGATCCAGACTTTGAAGTCTTGCGAGTTGCTGTGCGATGGGCCGTCGATCTGGCGTTGGAATTCGGTATAGGCTTCGCCCACAGCGATCGTATTGCTGGTGCCATCGAGCACGTCGCGAATCTTCGTTGTGCGATAGGTGGTCCCGATCTTTCCAAACATTCCCGTGATCGAACCGCCTCCCGATCCCAAGCTGCCGCTGTAATCGTTGCGTGCATGACCGCCCTGAGTATCCGACTGGTAGGGGCTGTGCATCAACGACATTGAATTTGTCGGGCAGATATAGGTGCTGACCACCTGATCCGTGACGCCAACCTGCAGCTTGAGCGCCACGTCCGGCGCTTGCGCTGTAAAATCGATCTGATCGTAGAGGGTGCTTAGCTCCAGTTGCGGCAGGATCATGCAGGCCCAACCGTATTCGTCGTCACCGTAGAGACTTCCCGGCGGGAATGAGCGAACCGAATCGTGGTAATTGTGCAAGGCAAGGCCGATTTGCTTGAGATTATTGCTGCATTGCATCCGCCGTGCGGCTTCGCGTGCGCTTTGCACGGCAGGCAGCAGCAGGCCAACCAAGATTCCAATAACGGCAATCACGACTAGCAGTTCGACGAGGGTGAAGCCGCGATTTTGTGCTCGCGTGTCCATGATTCGCATCGGTTTTCCTTTGTTGTTCGTAGAGGGAGAGTGGTCGTTGTGTTTTAAAGGCAAGTCGTTCCCCAATATCACGACGACACGAGTTGTCAAAGTCGAGGTTGAGGGGAAAGCGACCGAACCGCACGTCACAACAGATAGCCAACACGACGCGTCAGCGTGTGACTGCCGGTTGATTTGGTAGGTACTCTAGCGACTGCCTCTCGAAACTTAGCGAAGGTTCCGTTAAGACTCCGCTAGTAATTGCGATAGCTGCGAGATATTCGTAGTGGCTTAAATGCAATCAGTTACTGTTGCATTCTGCCGGCAGCCATATTGGTGGTGTCCGTGGTGGTGCAGCATCGATAGCATGGCCAAGAATTCACACGGAGATGCTCTCAAACGCTGCACGTATGTAAGCTCGGCTATTGCTCCGATGATGAAGTTCGATAGCGACTCGCCTTGCCTTCCATTAAAACTCCACGTCCGACTCCCCTCCAGGTGCAACAACATGTCCTCTGAAGCTAGCCTTGGCGTGAACGCGCCGCGCCGTCGAAACCTTGTTGCTGCAACGCTAATCTTGTTGCCATGCTTCGTTGGAGGTGGCTGGGCATTTCAGGCCTTCTATGGCGGCATGCCACGAGGTGAACGCCGAGCTGTCGCCGCACTGAATCAACTGGCGCCGGTTGATGTCACAACGAACGACTCGGGTTCGGTGATAGCGTTGAAAGCCAATTCACCAGCGTTGACCGACGCCGCAGCACCCTATCTGGCAAAGCTGCATTTTCTGCAACGAATCGATCTCAACCAGAGTGGCGTTGGCGACGGGGCAATGGCGGCGATCAGCGAACTGCCGGAGCTGAAGTCGATCTACCTCAACCAGACGGGCGTAACATCCAAGGGGATTGCCGCGTTAGCCAGTTGTGGGACGATCGAAGAATTGACCCTGTCGCAATGCCCCATCGATGACGAAGCGCTCGTTGCGATCGCAAAAATGAAACACTTGAAACTGCTGGATCTTAGCAAAACAGCGATCACCAACACGGGAATGTCTCACCTGGAAACACTCACTCGATTGCATACCCTCTACTTGCGGGAAACCTCGGTTACAGGCGATGGTTTCGCGATGCTACGGAATTCGTCGGAACTAAGATTGGTGGATCTTGGCGATTCGCAAATCGACCAAGCAACGATCGAGGCGCTGCGATTCTTTCCACGGCTGGACAGACTGCATTTGGGGCATACGATGCTGACCGATACGA
The DNA here is from genome assembly GCF_007741475.1 of Rosistilla ulvae. Classification (NCBI taxonomy): domain Bacteria; kingdom Pseudomonadati; phylum Planctomycetota; class Planctomycetia; order Pirellulales; family Pirellulaceae; genus Rosistilla; species Rosistilla ulvae. The sequence continues at coordinate 6,904,260 of NZ_CP036261.1, forward strand.
TGCTTCCTGAGTTCTTAGAAATACTGATCGATTCGTGCCCCGAATTGCGTGGGCTGGCGATTCAACAGACGCCATTGTCCGACGTCGCGGTTGAGCCGCTGAAACGATTGGCTGAGCTTCCCAACCTGGCGGTGGTCGACTTGCGCGACACAAAGATTACCAAGTCGGCGTACCTACAGTTAACCCAAGCGGTTCCCGAAGTGAATTTCACCGCGTCATACTCCATCGAAGACTAAACGCTTCTAACCGACAACCAACCAGACTATTTAACTAAACATTAACAAGGATCACCGATGCTGCTCTCGAGAACATTTTTACTTGCCTGCTTCGCTCTGCTGCAGATTCCCCAGTGGGGCATCGCGCACGAGGGAGAACATGGCCATTCGCACGCTCCCATCGCCGTGAAGCCCGATGAAATGTACGAACCGACGGCGATGCCCGATCGGATCATCTTGACCTGGGACGGCGATCCACGCACCTCCCAGGCTGTCACTTGGCGAACATCGACCGCTGTCAACATCGGGCTTGCCGAAATCGCCGTCGCTGAAGCGGGCCCCGGCTTCCCGGCGAAAGCGGAGCAGATCGCGGCGGTCTCCGAGGCGTTGAAGACCGACCTGAACACGGCGCACTTTCACAGCGTCAGCTTTCGCGACCTGACCCCAGGCACGCGTTACGCCTATCGCGTCGGCGATGGCGTGAACTGGAGCGAGTGGTTTCACTTCTCCACCGCGGCCGACAAGCCCGAGCCGTTTTCGTTTGTCTACTTTGGCGACGCGCAAAACAACCTGCGTTCGATGTGGTCGCGCGTGATTCGCGAAGCCTATCGCGACGCTCCCAAGGCGGCGTTCCTGCTGCACGCTGGCGATCTCGTGAACCGAGCCAATGCGGACGCCGAGTGGGGCGAGTGGTTTGGCGCTGGAGCGTGGCTCAACGCGATGACTCCCAGCATCGCAGTCCCTGGCAACCACGAGCAATCCAAGACGCCCGATGGGAAAAAGCGACAGTTGACATCGCATTGGCGTCCTTCGTTCACGCTGCCTCAAAACGGCCCCAAGGGGCTTGAGGAAAGCTGCTACACGCTCGTCTATCAGAACCTTCGCGTGATCGCTCTGAATAGCAACGAAATGCAGAAGGAGCAGGCGGTTTGGCTCGAAGAGGTCTTGGCCAGTAACACGTCTGAGTGGGTTGTCTGCACCTTTCATCATCCGATCTTTTCGACCGGCAAGGGACGCGACAACAGCTCGCTGCGAGCCGCTTGGAAACCGATCCTGGACAAATATAAAGTCGACCTCGTGCTGCAGGGGCACGACCACACTTACGGCCGGACCGGCTTCAACGTTCCCGGAGTCGAGGTGTCAGAGAAAGAGTTCTCGACGTTTGGAGCCGACGACAAGGCGGCGACCGAGCCTGGCGACAAGGAGATCAGCGTCGGCACGGTCAACGTTCCCACGGGCGTGCAAAGCGTCGATCCCGAGCACGGGACTGTCTACGTCGTTTCGGTCAGCGGGCCGAAGATGTACGACAATACGCGTTGGCCGTTCATGAAGCGTTTGGCCGAGGATACTCAACTGTATCAAGTGATTCACATCGATGGCGATCAGCTTCGTTTCGAAGCGCGCACGGCGATCGGAGAGCTGTACGACGCGTTCGAGTTGTACAAGCAAGGCGATGGCGAGATCAACAAGATGGTTGAAATCGAAGTCGAGATGCCGCAGAACCTGCGACCGAAGAAAGACTAGTCCGCCCCCAAGCGGCCACCGTTTGACGACTTGTTGCAAGGCGAGATCCTTGCAACAAGTGAATCGATCGGTCGCGGCAGGCTGATGCTGCCGCGACCTTCTTTTGTGCTCGGAACCTGACAGCTTAAGTTGCCGACAGTTCGGTTCCCATCGTCGTTCCTGGAGCTGGCAGAACGCTGCTGCCCTGCAGGAAGATGTCGATCGCACGGGCGGCACCGCGGCCTTCGTTGATCGCCCAGACGACAAGGCTCTGTCCGCGACGGCAGTCACCGGCGGCGAAGACGCCTTCGATGCTGGTCGTGAACTTGCCATGCTCGGCTTTGTAGTTCGATCGGTTGTCGGTCTCGAAGCCCATCGATTCGACAAGGTACTGTTCCGGGCCCAGGAAGCCCATCGCCAGGTAGACGCGTTGTGCGGGCCAAACCTTTTCCGAGCCTTCGATCTCGCTCATCGCCCAGCCGCCATCGGGCTTCTTCGTCCATTCGACACCCACGGTGCGAATGCCCGACAGGTTGCCCTGGCCGTCGTCGATGAATTCCTTCGACAGGATGCAATACGTCCGCGGATCCTTGCCGAACTTGGCTGCCGCTTCTTCGTGACCGTAATCGGTGCGGAAGACGCGCGGCCATTCGGGCCAAGGATTGTCGGGAGCACGCTCTTCGGGCGGCTGAGGCAGCAGCTCGAAGTTGACCATGCTCTTGCAGCCGTGGCGGATCGAAGTGCCGATACAGTCGGTGCCGGTATCGCCACCGCCGATCACGATAACATCTTTCCCTTCGGAGTTGATGAACTCGGCCGTGTCGGTCTTGTCGAGAACCTTCTTGGTGTTACCGGTCAGGTAATCCATCGCAAAGTGGACGCCCTTCAGGTCGCGGCCGGGAATCGGCAGGTCGCGTGGCTTGGTCGCACCGGTCGACAGGAGGACTGCATCAAAATCCTTCTGCAAGTCCTTCGGGTCGATGTCGACGCCGACGTTGGCGTTGGTCTTGAAGGTGACCCCTTCGGCTGTCATCTTCTCGACGCGGCGAGCGACCTGGTTCTTGTCCAGCTTCATGTTAGGGATGCCGTACATCAGCAACCCTCCGATGCGGCTGGCGCGTTCGAAGACGGTGACCAGGTGGCCGGCGCGGTTCAGTTGATCCGCGGCGGCGAGGCCAGCGGGTCCCGAACCGATGATCGCTACCTTTTTGCCTGTCCGTGCGTTTGGCGGTTCGGGCTTAATCCAGCCCTCCTGCCAAGCGCGGTCGACGATCGCGTTCTCGATGTTCTTGATGGTCACGGGCGGATTGGTGATGCCCAAAACGCACGACCCTTCGCACGGCGCGGGGCAGACCCGACCGGTGAACTCGGGGAAGTTGTTCGTCTTGTGCAGACGCTGGATCGCGTCTTCCCAGCGACCGTTGTAGACCAGGTCGTTCCACTCGGGGATCAGGTTGTCGATCGGACAACCGCTGGACGATTGGCAGAACGGCACACCGCAATCCATACACCGGGCACCCTGCTCGCGGAGCAGTTCTTCTTTGGGTTCGGTGTAGATTTCCTGGTAGTCGTTGATGCGGACAACTGGCAGTCGCCAAGGCACTTTTTTGCGGTCAAACTCTTTGAATCCAGTTGGCTTACCCATCGTGATACTCTCAATTTTAAAAGGCGAATTGTGTGAGGCGTCGTCGGCCCCGTTGTGCGTGCCTGGGCAGATCGACTGCCCAGGCTGCGTCCACGTGTTGCTTGGCTATGACTAGACGTTGACCGTCTGGTTTGCTTCGGCCAGTTCTTGCAAGACACGCTTGTAATCGGTTGGCATAACTTTGACACACTGCTTCACGAAGGTGTCCCAATCGTCCAGGGCTTCCTGCCCGACCGTGCTGCCCGTGTAGCGAACATGCTTCTCGATCAATTCCTTGATCTCGTCCTGTTCCGCTTCGGTTTCGATCTTCTCGAGCTCTACCGTTCCCAGGTTGCAGTTCAGGCTGAAGTCGCCCGCCTTGTCCCAGATGTAGGCGATACCGCCCGACATACCGGCAGCAAAGTTGCGTCCGGTGGCACCGAGGATCACCACGCGACCGCCGGTCATGTATTCACAGCCGTGATCGCCGACACCTTCGATAACGGTGTTGGCACCACTGTTGCGAACCGAGAAGCGTTCGGCAGCCCGACCGCGGAAGAAGGCTTCGCCCATCGTGGCACCATACAGGCAGACGTTGCCGACCAGGATGTTGTCTTCGGCGGTGAACGAACTGACCTTCGGTGGGTAGATCACGATCCGACCGCCCGAGAGGCCCTTGCCGACGAAATCGTTAGCGTCGCCGTCGAGTTCGATCGTGATTCCCTTGGCCAACCACGCTCCCAAGCTCTGTCCGGCCGAACCGGTCAGCTTGATGTGGATCGTGTCTTCGGGAAGACCCGTTTGGCCGTACCGCTTGGCGACCTCGTGGCTGAGGATCGTACCGACGGTTCGGTTGATGTTCACGATCGGCGATTCGATCACGACAGGTTCCTTGGTCTCCAGCGTCTTCATCGCCTGAGGCAAGATGACGGTATTGTCCAAGGCGTGCTCGAGTCCGTGATCCTGAGCGATGGTGCAACGCGTTTCGACGTCGGCGTGCATCTTGGTCGCTGGGCGTAGGATCGGAGTCAGGTCCAATCCGTCGGACTTCCAGTGGCGGATCGCATCGTCGGTCTTCAACACGTCGCTGCGGCCGACCATTTCGTCGATCGATCGGAAGCCGAGCTTGGCCATCAATTGACGTGCATCCTCGGCGACCATGAACAGGTAATTGACCACGTGTTCCGGCTTGCCTGCGAACTTCTTTCGCAGATCGGGATCTTGCGTCGCGATGCCGACTGGGCAGGTGTTCAAGTGACACTTACGCATCATGATGCAGCCCAGCGCGATCAGCGGCGCGGTCGAGAAGCCGAACTCTTCAGCTCCCAGCAACGCGGCGATGACGACGTCGCGGCCGGTCTTCAGACCACCATCGGTTTGCAGAACCACGCGGCTGCGGAGGTTGTTCAGAACCAGAACCTGATGGGTTTCGGCAATTCCCAATTCCCATGGCAGACCGGCATGCTTGATGCTGGTCAGCGGCGAGGCACCCGTACCGCCCGAATCGCCCGAGATCAGGATGTGATCGGCGTGTGCTTTCGCCACGCCCGAAGCGACCACGCCAACACCAACTTCGCTGACCAGCTTCACGCTGATCCGCGCCGCGGGGTTGCTGTTCTTCAGGTCGTGGATCAATTGCGACAGATCCTCGATCGAATAGATATCGTGGTGCGGCGGCGGACTGATCAAGCCAACACCCGGGGTGCTGTAGCGAATCCGGGCGATGTTCTGGTCGACCTTCTTGCCCGGCAGCTCTCCACCTTCGCCCGGCTTGGCACCCTGGCTGACCTTGATCTGAATCTCGTCGGCGTTGGCCAGATATTCGATCGTCACGCCAAAGCGTCCGCTGGCGACCTGCTTGATCGCCGAACGCTTGCTGTCGCCATTGGCCAACGGCAGGAACCGCGTCGGATCTTCGCCGCCTTCGCCGGTGTTGCTCTTACCGCCCAAGCGATTCATCGCCACGGCAAGCGTTTCGTGCGATTCGGCGCTGATCGAACCAAAGCTCATCGCCCCGGTGCAGAATCGCTTGACGATCTCCGACGCGGGCTGAACTTCGTCCAACGGCACCTCGGGACCCGCCCCGGCCTCGTTGAAGTCGAGCAGGCCACGCAGTGTCCAGCGGGTCTTGTTGTCGTGGTTGATGAAGTTGGCAAACTTCCAGTACGCATCCTTGTTGCCGGTTCGAGCGGCGGCTTGCAGCGATGCGATCGATTCGGGAGCCCAAGCGTGCTTTTCGCCTTCGGCACGCCAGTGGAATTCACCGACGTTGGGCAGCTGTGGCAGCTGAGCCGATTTGACGTCGGGATATCCCAGGTGATGGCGACGCAGCGTCTCTTCGGCGACCAGTTGGAAGTTGACGCCTTCGATGCGGCTGGCGGTGTTGGTGAAGCAGAGGTCGATCACGTCGTGATTCAAACCGATCGCTTCGAAAATCTGAGCACCCTTGTAACTTTGCAGCGTGCTGATGCCCATCTTGGCCATCACCTTGAGCATCCCCTTGGCGACACCCTTGCGGTAGGCGGCAACGATCTTGTCGTCGTCGTCCAGTTTGCCGGTTAGCAGGCCGTCGCGACGCGATTGCCACAGCGATTCGAAGGCCAAGTAGGGGTTGATCGCGTCGGCACCGTAGCCGATCAACAGGCAGTGGTGATGGACTTCGCGAGCTTCGCCCGATTCGACAACGACGCCGATCTGCGTACGCTTGGCCTTGCGGACCAAGTGTTGGTGGACCGCACCAGCAGCCAACAGCGAGCTGACTGGAACGCGGTCGTGGCTGACCTCACGGTCCGACAGCACGATGATCGAGAAGCCAGCGTCGACGGCCGCTTCCGCTTCGGCAGCGATTCGCAGCAAGGCGTTGCGGAGGCCATCGGTTCCTTCGGATCGATCGAAGGTGATGTCGATCGTTTGCGACTTCCAGCCGCGATGGTCCAGGTGCTTGAGTGCCGCCAATTCTTCATTGGTCAGGATTGGGTGAGGTACCAGCAAGCGATGGCAGTGTTCTTCGGTCGCTTCAAGCAGGTTCAGCTCGGGCCCGATGTAACACTCAAGCGACATGATGATCTCTTCGCGGATCGAATCGATCGCGGGGTTCGTCACCTGAGCAAACAGCTGCTTGAAGTAGTCGTAGATCATTCGCGGCTTGTCGCTCAGACAGGCCAACGCGGAATCGTTCCCCATCGACCCGACCGGATCGCGGAGTTCGGTGACCAACGGACGCAACATGAACTGCATCGTTTCGATTGTGTATCCAAACGCTTGCATCCGCTGCAGCAAGGTGTCGGCGTCGAAACCGTGTGGTTCCTGTTCGGGGTGCAGGTCCGACAGTTGGATGCGTTGGTTTTTGAGCCACTTGCCGTACGGAGCTCGCTTGGCGAATTCGGTCTTCAGTTCTTCGTCGGCGATCACGCGACCGGCTTCGAAATCGACAAGGAACATCTTGCCAGGTTGCAGACGGCCCTTCTCTTTGACGATCGCCGGATCGACTGGCAGCACGCCGACTTCACTGGCCATGATCACGCGATCATCGGTCGTGATGTAATAGCGGCTAGGTCGCAGACCGTTGCGGTCGAGAACCGCACCGATGTAATGGCCGTCGGTAAACGCGATCGACGCGGGGCCGTCCCACGGTTCCATCATGCCGCTGAAGTATTCGTAGAAGGCACGCTTCTCTTCGGGCATCGTGTCGTGCTTCTGCCAAGCTTCGGGAACCATCATCATGACAGCTTCTTGCAGCGTGCGGCCGTTCATCAACAGGAACTCTAACACGTTGTCGAACGTGCCCGAATCGCTGCACTCGGGCTCGACGACAGGGAACAAACTTTGCAGTTCGTCGCCAAAGGCTTCGCTGCGGGCGGTTCCTTCGCGAGCGGCCATCCAGTTCTTGTTGCCGCGGACCGTGTTAATCTCGCCGTTGTGGCTCATGAATCGCAGCGGTTGGGCGCGATCCCAGCTGGGGAAGGTGTTCGTCGAGAACCGGCTGTGAACCATCGCCAGATGGGTTTCAAAGTCGGGATCGGTGAGGTCGGGGTAATACGGCAGCAACTGTGCCGGTGTCAGCATGCCCTTGTAGATGATGACCTTGGTGGACAGCGAGCAGATGTAGAACATCTTCGCCTGGACCAATGTCTCGCTGCCACGCAGTTGATGGCTGGCACGCTTGCGGATGCTGTACAGCTTGCGTTCAAACGCGTCGCCTTCGATGCCGTCGGCCGCAGCGACAAACAGCTGTTCGATGTTCGGTTCGCTCTTGCGGGCGGTGGGGCCAACATCGGCGGCATCGGTGTTTTGGGGAACGTTACGCCAACCGACGAGGGTCTGCCCCGCTTCGGTGATCAGCTTTTCGATCTCCTGCTTGCAATGCGCTCGTTCGGCGTCGTCTTGCGGCAGGAAGACCAAACCGGCGGCGAAACGCCCCGGTTCGGGAAGCGTTGCGCCAAATTCAGCTTTGGCCACGCGAGCCAGGAAGCGGTGGGGCAAGCCCATCATGATTCCCGATCCGTCGCCGGTGTTGGTTTCGCAACCGCAGGCGCCGCGGTGGTCCATGTTCTTCAGGATCGTGTCGGCATCCAACACGATCTGGTGGCTGGGCTGGCCTTTGATGTGCGCCACAAAGCCAACACCACAACTGTCTTTCTCATGGGCTGGGTCGTAGAGTCCCTGCTTTGGCGGAAAGTGGAAGTCGGTATTCATAGGGCTAACTTTCATGTTTACGTGTAACGGTTACGTTCGGTGCAGCCGTCCGTGGAGCAACGATCTGCAGCGATCCATCGTGCAGAGGCGGTGGCGGGAACCGAGAGGGTCCCGCGCTGGCCTAGGTCGCGGCCGAGGCGGCCGGCTGTTTCAATTCAGCGTCGGCACGGCGGCGAATTTCAGAACTCGATTCGTCCGGTTTTAGAGGACGACCCAACAGAAGAGCACCAAATTCCAACGCTGCCGGCCCGAGTCGGGCTCCGCGACGCCAGATGATGCCAAGTGGTCGAGTGATTTCGAGGTCGGGGCACTGAATCACACGCAGTGAATCGTTGGCGACCTCGCGTCGGATCGCGGGCTCGGGCAGAATCCCGATCCCGCTGTTCAATTGAATGGCCCGGATTAAAGAATCGATATTATCGAAGCCGGTATCAAATTTGGGCCGGATACCGTTTCGTGTTAAGTAGGCAGCGATCTCGCGTTGGACCTTTAACGAAGGATCGAAACCCATCATCAGTTGGCCGTCGAGTTCCGCCAGACGGACCTCGCGGCGATTGGCGAAAGGATGATCCGGAGCGCTGATCAACTTCATCGGCTCGCGCTGCCAGGTGACGCAGTTCAGCGTCCGCGTGCTCTTGGGATACGAGATCAGCCCCAGGTCGGCGGTCCCTTCCATCACCGATTCGTGAACCCGCTCGGGGATCACAAATTCGATATGCAGGTCGACGTCGGGGTGACGTTCCGCAAATTCCGATTTGGCCGAGGGCATGTAGCTGAGCCCTACCGAATAGATCGAAGCGACCTCGACCTGGCCGGCCAGCCGTTTGCCAAACGAACGAACTTCCTGGTCGAGCGTTTGGAGGTCGAACAGAACCCGCTGCAGCCCCTCGAAATAGAGCTGTCCGGCGGCGGTCAAGACCAGCGGACGCTTGGAGCGATCGATCAACTGGACCGATAGATCCTGTTCCAGATGATGGACGATCTGGCTAGCCGCGCTCTGAGTCATGCCATGAGCCGCAGCCGCACGCGAAAAACTGCGTTGGCTGGCGATGTCGCAAAAAACTCGGAGTGCTCGGATCTGCATATACGGAAGATTGTCTCGTGATATTAGCTGGGCTGTAGTATTAGCTGCTCTAATTTAAGGTTGCCGTAGCTTGAATTACTGTGATGCAACCTAATCGACAGAATCCCGATTCGTCAACGGTTCTTCTTCAGAACGGACGATAAAATCGGGCAGATAACACGCGATATTAACAATCCCAACCGAGAGCAGCGGTTTGGCAGCCGCCGCATCGGGGATTCGCGAGAGAGTCGCCGGTTTCAATGGCGATGTTACTGATCGACGCTACTGGTCGGTTGTTCATCGACAGCGATCGGTGCGGCAGTTCGCTGCACGGGAGCGGTTTCGCGGCCCGAGGAAGGCCCGCTTCCCTTGAGCAGCTTGAGGCCGCCGAGCCCCCAGTAAACTGCCAGCAGCACGCAAGCACCCGCTGCCAGGCTGTAAGGCATCAATTGACGCTGGGCGAGGACGGCGAAGGTGCCGCTGCCCATGATGAACGCTCCCGACAGGAACAGTTTCAGGATCGCCTGGCTGCGCTGTCGATTGCGAACACTTTTGGCGATCGCTTGCCGTGCAGAACTGTTGGCCAGTTCACGCATCGCATTCAGGTTGGCCGAATGCTCGGGGGCGGCGCTACGGGGAACATACTCCGATTCATGCATCACCTCCTGCTTGACCTCCTCAACGACCTCCGCAGCGACGACGTCCGTCGCCGCTTCGGGTCGCTGCACCACCGGAGTCGCCCCCGGTTGCGGTGCTGCGGGAGCTGGTGGTTCGGGCTCATCCGCCCCGCCATGCATCCGCTTGAGCAAGCGGTTCATATAGGCTTCGATCGAATCCTCATCCTCCTCACCAGCGGCATCGCTAGCGGTCGCCCCCATCCCCTCCTGAACGAGGGCCGATTGCTGGTTCGGTTCGTATAGCGGGACTTCGCGTTGCAGAAGCGCTGGCTTCTGAGACGACTCGACTTCGCGGGACTCTTCCTCCTGCGACTCCTGAGCGTACGAACCGTAATACGACTCTTCCTGAGGTGGCTCCTGGTAGGACGCACTGTGCGAATCGTCGATCGTGGAATCGACAACTTGCGACTCTTCGACAGGCTCGCGGTGAGACTCTACCTGGCTCGACTCCTCTTCGGGACGCAGACCAAACGCGGCATCAGTCGGCTCCACATCGTCTTGTGGAGCGGCGACCGAATACCCTCCCTCGGGCATCATCTGAGTCTGCCCGGCAAAGTCTTCGTCGGCTAAATCATTCGACGAATCAGCTTCATCCGTCGCGGCGTCCGCAATTGCTGAAACGGCTTCGTTCGCTGGCGCGTCCTCGTCGGTCGGCGGATCGAGCGAGGCAGCCGATTGGATGCTTGGGAAGGCTTCTGAAGCCGAACTCCCATCATCCGAAGCGAGGTCCTCCGACTCCGGCGAATCCGCTGGGACCGGGAACGAAAAGCCCATCGTCATCGAAGCATCAAATTCCAGAGCCGTCGGATCGTAGGTACTCGATTCAGACAAATCAGCAAACGACCCAGCTTGAGGTGCGTCGCGATTGAATTCGCCAATCATCTCCGCCGCCAAACCACTCAACGCCTCATCGTCATCCTCGCCCCAAGGAGAGATTTCGTCGGCGTCGTCCCCTTGATCGACGACAAGCCCATCCGCAGCGTCGCCCCAAGCGGCTTCGTCGTAGCTGCCGAACGAACTCTCACTAACATTCCCTTCTACCGCCTCGCGTCCATCGTCCCCCGCGACGGCTTCTTCACCGTACGCCGCCGAACTTTCGGCGTCGATCTCGAAACCCTCAGCAAAGGCGGAGGGGTCGCTGCCAACAATCCCCAACTGACCGGCATCTTGAACAACGTAAGTATTCGCGACATCCTCGTCATCGGCCCCCGCTTCCCAAGTTGTTTCGCCCCCATCGATCTGCAACGTCCCCTGGTGGTCGGAGTCGGCATCGGGAGCTGTCATGCTGTGATAGACGCTGCGTTGGCTGTCGGAATCCTCGTCGACAACCGGGGCTCCGGAAGGCCCGGCCAAGCCAGCTTCGCTCGCCTGGCGCGCCGCATCCACCCCATCCTCACCATGGGAGTCTTCCGGCCGCGAGCCGTCGAATGCATCCGGCGTGGCACAATCTGCAAACGATGGCTCCGATCCGCTCTGCTCGAGAGGAGCTTCCACAGCCTCGAAGGAACTGGCTTCGCTCTCCAGGTCGCTTGCTTGCAGGTCCACTTCCGGTTCCGCGATGGAGCTAGCCGATGGAATCGAAAACGCAGCGAGAGGCGCCATTGCGGAGGGGTCGTCGTCGCTGTGGAATGCTGAATCGTGCGAGTCGCCGAACGGCGAATCATCTTGTCTCGACGCCAACGGCTCGTCGTCGGCCCCGGAATCGATCCGACCATCCGTCTCACCGTCAACCGACTGCGATGGAGCCTCGGTTTCGTGCGATTGATCCTGGTGCAAGCGATTGACCTCCGCTTGCAAGCGAGCGGCCAAGCGATTGGCAACAGTCGCTTCTTCCTGCGGATTGACCGATTCTCGCAGCGCGGCAAATTGCGACAACTCAGCCGCTTGATGCGAAATTTTGTATTCGAGTTCTTCGCGCTCAAGCTGCCACGAACTTTGCCGCGCGGCCTGTTCAACGCGCAGCGCCGCCAAGCGATCGTGTGCCTTCTGCAGATCCTCATTCAATTTCGCGGTTTGGTCGAGCACTTCGGCGTCCGCTTCGCTGCTAGCCGCCTCGGCCTCCGCCAATTCGGTCTGCAGATGATCGGCTCGTTCGCGCTGTTCATTAAACTTGGTTTCCGAAAGCGCCATCTGGCGACCGATCTGTTCGATCGTCGCGTTCAGCTCCTTCGCTTCCGACTCCCACGCCTGCTGGTGATTCTTGTATTTCGTCACCGCGTCGGACAGCTCGGCTTCCAGATGCGAGATCTTCGCCGCCGCCGCTTCATTTTGCTCGACGTGATTCGCGATCCCCTGCTGATACTCAGCCTGCTCGCGGGCCAAAGCCTCTTCGTGCTGCGCCAGTTCGTCGGCCAGTTGGGCCTCGAGCCGCTGCTGCTGCGCCCGCAGATCTTCGATCGTCTGGGCATGGGCTGCTGTTAACGCTTCGTTCTGCTGCCGGTGTTGCGACGCAAGCTCTTCGACAACGCGTGCATGTTCCGCCTGCAACTCCTCTTGCCGGGCGACCTGCTTGGCAATCGCTTCGGCATGCTCCGCCGCGGACTTGTCGGCGCTAACGATCGCATCGTCCAACTGCTTACGCCACGACAAAGCCGACTTCTGCTGTTGCGCAAGTTCGTCCTGCGCAATCGACAACTGGCGGTTCAGGTCGGCGATCGCGTCGCGGAGACCGGCCGTCTCCAATTCCCAACTGGCTTGCCGCTCGCTGTGTGCTGCGATCGCGTCGCTCAGCTGAGACTCGAGCTGTTGGATGCGAATCAGCGCTTGTTCGTGCTTCTCGCGGTGCTGGCGAGCCTCTCGGTTAGCCCTATCGACCGCGGTCTCCAAAACGCTGACGCGATCGGTCAACTGGACAAACGCTTCCAATTGAGAGGCGTGCTTGGCGTTGGCGGTTTCCAATTGCTGTTGCAAAGCGTCCGACCGCATCCGTTCGGAGTTGTCGGCCAGTTGTTCGAAAAGCGAATCCAGCTTGTCGGCCAACGTTTCCACGGCGTGTGTCGACGCGGCGCTCGACGCCATCGCCGCTTCGGCATGCTTGGACGATTGCTCCTGCATCCGCTCGAGTCGCTTCAGCCGCGCGACTTCCTGAGGATCGGTTGGGCGAAGCTTGGCCGCGGCGGGCTTGCGAGCTGCGGCCAACGGTGTGGCGCGGTGAAAATAGTCTTCGGCATCAAACGGCATCGCTGTCGTCTTGGATACCAACCGCATTCCATCAGCAAACGACAGACGGCTGGAGGCGGACGCCTCCTCCTTGCGAGGATTACGGGAAAGCCGGCTGCTTTCAGCCCCCTCGCGAGGCGAATGAATAAAGTGACGAGCGGCTTCAGCGAAGGGCGAGCCCGGAGGCATTGTCATCGCTGCGGGTGCCTGCCCCGGTTCGGCTGGCGGTTGCACAACCGATGAGTCCCGCACCCCTTGCAGCAGGGTCAGGGTATAGTCCCCCAGCTGAAGGTTATCCCCCTCTTCCAACCACGCCTCGGTGACGCGAATCCCATTGACCAGGATGGCGATACCGTACCCGCGGACCAGCAATCGATCCTGTTGGCGGATCAGGATCGCGTGCGTCTTTCGCAGCGACGAGTCCTCCAGCCGGACCGAGCAACCGTCGCCCGACCCAAAGGTGTAGCTCTGGCCGCTCAATCGCAACCGGCGGCGGGGATGCCCGACGCGGTCGACCTGGAATTCCAGATAGTCTTCGTTACCGGGGCCACCGGAGCCCAGATCTTGTGTTGGCTTTTGGGTGTTAGCTGGTGCGGACACGTCGTTGCCTTCCGATTGATTCCTTCAATGGGGATTATCCCTTCATCTCTTCTATCGGAACGATAACGCTCGTACATTCCTCCAAACCAGACTGATCCGACTTTCCTTGGATTTCTCAACCTCCTTTTGTCCTAAAAATGCCGATTAGGGCAGGCTAGCAATTGCCTACCCGTCGAATTCATTCGACTCAACCCAAGAAACCAGCCCAGAAACCGCTAGGTTGAAAAGAGAGTGTGATAGCACGGAATTCAAACTGTCCCACACAAAAAGTTCCCGGAGCAGAACGCTAGACACCCTGGAAACGCTATCGCAAGTATCCGTCAGTGAAGGACTTGCGACCCGACTTTACCACCCCGACCAGATGAATTCGAGAATCGCAGTCAAGCCATTTGGCGAAAGCGCACTATAGTTAAGTTTGCCTGCGGACAACCCAACGGACCAAGCCGAGGAACACGAGCCTGCGGAATGCTGTCTGACATGTTGAACCGCTGGCGGAAAACGCTTCAAAGCGACGTCTTCAACAGCAGAAATCGAGACGGCTGCTGGCAATCCAAAGATTAACCATCAATGAACTGAGGCTGTTAGAGATATGGCACGTACACAAGCTATCTTGAAGTTGCGACAATTGCTCGTTCGACGGCGGGATGCACTTCGCCGAGTCCTGGCGGGCGACTTGAGTTCGCTTAACGAATTGCGTGAGCAAAGCCATGGCGATGCGTTGGATGCCGCGTCGGACACCGCGCGGGACGAATTGAGCAGCCAGTTGGCGGAAGTCGAAAGTCGTGAACTAGGCCAGATCGACGAAGCGCTTGTGCGGATGCGAGACGGCTCGTACGGCAGCTGCGATGGGTGTGGCAAAGTGATCCCCGTCGCCCGGCTCCAGATCGTCCCCTATGCGACTGAGTGCATCGAGTGCAAACGCAAAAGCGAAGGGAGCAATACTGGCGGTGGATGGTCTTGGAACCAACCACAGGGCGGTGCGGAAGTCGATAGCGTTTAGGTCGCGAAGCGATTTCTGAACGGATAAAGTGGGCGAACCGCGATCGCCAGCAACGCGACCTATCGATCAGCTATATATAGGTTGCAAACTTGGCTCCGCCAACGGCATGAAATATCATTGATAGCGAAGCGTTCCCTGTTTGGGAAACGCTTCGCTTTTTTCATGTTATGTCGATGCTGCATATCGTCCACGTTAGATCGACGCCAGCGAAGTCTAGCCCTCCACAATACCGATGTTCAGTGCAGCAGTGAATGTTCTTCGGCTCATCGACGCTTTCGTATTTCAGGACAAACAGAATAATGAACCTTTCGAGATGGATCCTGGCAGTCGCGATCATCTGCGGCTCGACGTCGTCAACCTTCGCTCAATTGCAACCAGCGAGCCTGGTCAACGATCGCCCCTCCCCCCGCCCCGAGGTCGATATCCCAGGCCAAATCGCGGTCTTGCAAAGCATGAGCCGGGTCGTCAAACACGTCGCCCGGACAGCCAAACCTTGCGTGGTCCATCTCGAAGCGCGCAAGACAGAAACCAAGCGAGGCCGTAGCGAGGAATTCGACGAAGCCGGCTCTGGAGCGATTGTGGCAATCGATGGCCGGAACTACGTCGTCACCAACCGGCATGTCGTCTTCGGTGCCAAAGAGTCGCAAGTCACGATCCGCCTGAACGACGGTCGCGAACTCAACCCGATCCGGATCGTCAGCGATCCCAGTACCGACGTGGCGATCATGGAGATCCGTGGGGAAGATCTGGAAATCGCCCAACTCGGCGACAGCGATCTTGTCGATATCGGCGACTTTGTCCTCGCGATCGGCAGCCCCTTTGGCCTCAGCCACTCGGTCACCTTCGGTATCATCAGCGCCAAGGGACGTCGCGACCTGACCTTGGGTGAAGAACGGATTGAACTGCAGGACTTCTTTCAAACCGACGCTGCCATCAACCCCGGCAACAGCGGTGGCCCGTTGTTGAATCTTCAAGGGGAAGTGATCGGTCTCAACACCGCGATCGCCAGCAGCAGCGGCGGTAGCGAGGGGATCGGTTTTGCAATTCCGATCAACATGGTGATGCTGGTGGCCCGCCAACTTGCCACTACCGGACGACTGCAGCGATCCTACCTAGGGGTTTCACTGGACCCTGACTTTGGCCCCAAGACAGCCACTCGGTTGGGTGTTCGACGACCACGGGGGGCATTAGTTAAGAAGGTCACCCCCAATTCGCCAGCGGCGCAGGGGCGTCTGCAACACGACGACCTGATCCAATCGTTTAATGGCGTTGAGATCGAGGACGATGACCACCTGGTCAACCAAGTGGGGCTAACTCCTATCGGCCAAGAGGTGGCTGTGGTTCTACTGCGTGAGGGGAAACAATATCAAACCAAGCTGACTGTCACCGCACGCCCCTAGCTCACGCTGCCGACAAAACGCCCCCAGAACCCACCACGATGGAACACCACTGCGCACCACAGTGCGAACAACCGGGCCAACACAGGGTTGCCTCGCAGGAAAATTATTTGAAATTCCATGTCGGGGGAGCGCACCTTACCGTCTCATTCCCCACTGTAATTCGATGCGTGTGCTGTCGATTTCCCCGCTGCGATGTTGCCTGATTCTTGAAGATTGCCGTTAACGCTATCTTCACACAAACGCAACGTTCGTCTCACAATCTTCATCTAGCTTGCTCCCGTCGAAAGAAGTCACGCGCAACGGTCGTTGCGCTCTCTGCGCTAATTAGTTCACTCTCCCCAAGCGCCGACTTCCTTTCATCCGAACTCATATCAGGAGCACCCTCACTGTGGATCGTTTTCAACAGAAAGCTTCGGCTTCGAGAAGTCACAAGCGTCTTGGTTTTACCTTGGTGGAACTGTTGGTCGTGATCGCGATCATCGGCATCCTCGTCGGGCTGTTGCTGCCCGCCGTCCAAGCGGCTCGCGAAGCGGCTCGGCGGATGCAATGCCAGAACAACATGAAGCAACTTGGGTTGGCGTTGCACAACCACATGGATACCTACAACTCCCTGCCACCGGGCTGGGTCAACTACGACGAATCGGCAAACCGGTATAAGACCGGCGGATGGCAACACGGCCAGAATGAAATGGGGTGGCACTGGCTGGCAATGCTGCTGCCATACGTCGAACAACCCGGGCTGTGGGAGCTGGTGGAAGAATGTGAAGCCGCTCGGCCGACCGGAACTCAGAATCCATGCGACCACTGCGAATCGATGGATCCAAACCATTTCGGGCGTGAACAGTTGCCTGCGTTTTCGCGATGCCCATCGGCAGTGACGCTCTCCAAGCAATTCAGCGACGGCGGCTACGGCCTCGAAGCTCTGGGCAAAGGTAGCAACTATGCTGCCAGCTGGGGATCGGGCAACATGCTCTCCTGGGAAAGCAGTGCCACCCGCGGTGCATTTGGCACCTACTACACGACGCAGGAAAAGTTTAACACTCCCGCTGTTTCCAGAGCCGATCGCTACCAGCATTCCAAGGGGATGGGCAGCCAAGACTTTATCGATGGCTTGAGCAACACAGTGGCATTGAGCGAGATCATTGGCAGCGACGGGCTGACGGGAACCTCCAGCACCGACATCCGCGGCGTTTGGATGTCGCCAGCGATGGGAGCCACGATTTTCAGCGCCTTCCTGAATCCCAACTCGCGCGAGCGTGATGTGATCGCCGCCTGCGATGAAACGATCCCAGACGACCGTTTTCCTCTGTTGGCTTGTACCGAAGAACGCGACACCGAAAACGTCTATGCCGCGGCGAGAAGCTTTCATCCCGGAGGCGTCAACACCGCGATGGCCGATGGATCGGTTCGTTTCTTCTCCGAGACCGTCGATAACGTCGCCGTCTGGCGTCCGTTGAACACCGCCCAAAACGGCGAAGTCGTCGCGGAATAAGTCACAACGAAACGATGGCGACACACGGGGCGAGCTGCTGGGATTCCAGCAGCCGACCTCGGTCGCGAGGCAACGATCGCCCGCGCCGCTAGTTGTTTGTTGTCGCCCCATGAATCCTCCCCCATAAAACTCAAACTCCCTTAAACACTTTTAGGTCCATGAAAAACGTTAGCCAATTGTTTATCGTTGCTCTGTTGGTCGCTCCCGTCCTGATCGGCTGCGGTTCAACCGATCCGGTCCAAGTGACCGATGCTCAAAACTTGAATGCTCAAGTCGAAGGCTTGGGCGACGCCGCGGGCGATGAAGCAAGCTTTGCCAAAGCATTTGTCGCCGGGGCTGCTCCCGAAAATCGCAAAGACTACGGAGCGCGTGGCTTCCAAGTTGTCGGCGATGCGACAGTCGACGGTGACAGCGCAACCGTGCCAGTCAAAATCTTCGGCGGTGTCTACAGCACAACCGGAAAAGATGGTGGCAGCAAAAAGCCTTCCGATGCAACCGAGACCGAACAGGTCTGGACATTGCAGCGAAATGGCGACACTTGGAAGATCAAAGACGCACCGTTGGGCTAGTCGTTGAAACGCGAAAAAGTTAGTCCAAAGACGCGGACGGTTGCAGCGGCGGGTGAAAACGCCTCGCCGCGAATTCGTCCGACGACCAAGATTCCGGCCGCTGCGGCGATCGGAATCTTGTTGGCGTTTGGCGTCGTCGCGATCTTTGTGGCCGATGCAATCTGGCCGGTCCCCCCCGTCCAATCGGCCGACGCGTCGGCGGTTGCGTCGACATCCGGATCGCCGGCGGAATCCCCACAAGCGGCCGCCTGGAAGCGAATGATCGACCAGCATTTTGCCGGCGATGCGGCGTGTGCCAGTTGTCATCCCAAGCAGGCTGCGGCGCAGCGACGCTCGGGACACTCTCGCACCGCAGTGGCGATGCTCGAATCGGACTTCGCATCCGAACTGCTGGCGGGCCAGCCCTACCGCGACTCGCGGCGTTCCCAGACGTTTGAGTTCACTTCGCACAGCAATCGCTTCATGGTTCGCGACGCCGACGATCCCGATCTGCCAGCGCTGCCGGTCACCTGGCTGCTCGGTTCGGGGACGCATGCTCAGACGCCGATCTTCGTCGACCAACAAGCTCAACGCGGGGTGGAAATGCGTTGGTCCTTCCTTGCCAATCGAGACGGGATCGGGCTGACACCGGAACACGAAAAGTTCGATCAATACGAAGCCAAATCGCTGCAGTGTTACGGTCGGCCGATGGACGCCGGTGATGTTCGCAGCTGCCTTGGTTGCCACACCACCGTCGGCCCGCCGGCTCAGCTGCCGATTCAAAACGATCTGTATGTCGCCAACGTAGGTTGCGAACGCTGTCACGGGCCGCGGAAGCAGCACGCTTTACTCGCGCATCAGGGACGCGGCGAAGAATCCAAACCGTTGGTCCAGTATGCATCTGCCGAGGCTTATATCGATGCCTGTGCCCAGTGTCATCGCGACGAGAGTTCGGTCTCGCCGACGGCGCAGCCGCACGAACTGGTTCGTTTCCAGCCGTATGGTTTGAAACGCAGTCGTTGTTATCTCGAATCGCCCGACAAACTAACCTGTTCGACCTGCCACGATCCTCACGACACCGTCTCGCACGACCGCACCGTCTACATCCAGCAATGCCAGCAGTGCCATCAACCGGGCCGCGATTCATTGTGCACCGCCAGCCCCCAAGGGGATTGCATCGATTGTCATATGCCCGCCACCGAGTGGACGGCGGGGATCGCGTTCCATGATCACGAGATCCGAATTCACGAGGCTCTCGCACCAAAACACTCCACGCCGCAGGTGAAGCCTTGAGCGCCGAAGTTTCCCCGATGCCCGTGCGATCGCGCGTCGCAGCAGTTCCCGCGGCGCGGGATCAGGCCAGCGGTTTCCTGTTCTCGCCGCTGATCGATCTGCTGTTCATCGCCAACATCTGCTGGCCGTTGATCCTGTTTATCGATGGTTTCGGCGGCGCGACGACGCATCAGAGCCTCACGTTTTGGCAGATCTACTTTATCACCACGCCGCATCGATGGATCACGTTGGTTCTCGTGGGTCTGGACAAAAAGAAGACAGCCGACCGGCGAGGGCTCTTTATCGGACTGGCGCTAGCGATCGTTGCCGGTTGTTTGTGTCTGCGATTCGGAACCGGCACGCTGTTGTGCCTGGGCGTGATCGATTACATCTGGAACGCCTGGCACTTTTCGTCTCAACATCACGGCATCTATCGGATCTACCAGCGTCGACAACCGCAGCATCGCGATAACGGAGCGTCTTGGGGCGAGAAGGCGTTGTTTCGTGGATTCGTGTTGTATGTGATCGCTCGCGTGGCCGGGTGGGGATGGACCGAGGGACCCTTTCCCGGATCGGATGCCTTCGCGCCGCTGGATCTGATCGTTGCCGGCATCCCGCTCTACTTCGTGCTGCGGCAGTTGTTCCAGATGCATTCGCTAGCCGCTTCAGGTATCGCCAGCTTTGCCTACCTGGCCAGCATGATGGGGTTGTTCACCGCGATGTTGTACGCAAGCCATCTGCAAGACAGTCAATTGGTTCTCCGCCTCGCCTTGGCGTCGGCGATCTTCCATTCGCTGGAATACCTGGCGATCGTCACCTGGAGCGTGCAGCAGTCGCGAGGCAAGACCGCGAGTGCTGGCGAAGCCCAGCCTGGCGTGTTCGCTTATCTGGCCGGGATGTGGATGCTGTTCTTGGTCGCGTTTGTAGTGCTGATCGGCGTGGGCAATTACCTGTTGTCACGCGGTTACTTTGAGGTCTGGTTGTTGGTCAACATGATCGTTGCCTTTTGGCACTATTGTTTCGACGGCCTGATCTGGAAGTCGCCCAAACGATCCCGCGCGGACCTGGCGGTGGAGGCTGCATGATGTCGCCGGTTCAACCTGCCGTTAGAATGTTACTCCCCCACGCGGTCGCGTTGCTCGCGGTCGCCTCGTCGGTCGGTCTGCTGTTGCAATGGCGGACGCCAGCCGGCGATGCGATCCTCGTTTTTGCGCGAGTCGACGTTTTGGTGTGCTCGCTATTTTTGAGTCTTCCGTTGGCGTTGGAGTTACTGCGCCGTGGGCGTTCCGCTTCGCTGGGGATTAGCGCCGCGGCGATGTTCTGCGGCTGGGGGAGCGCCGTCGCGCTGATGGTTTGGGCCAGCAGTACCCCGCCGCGCGGTGAGATCAGCGAGTGGAGTCTCGTTGCGATTCGGGGAGCGATCGGTTTGTGTGTGGCTAGCGGTTCGGTTGGTTTTGCGAACCTGGTCGCTCGCCTCGCTGGCGATCGTCGCAAGCGCGACCAGCCACAGTCGTTTCACGGCGCTATCGAACGCGTCGTTTCGGCGTGGCCGCGTCGGGCGATCTTTGCGGGGCTGTGGATCTTGGTTCCCGCAGTTTACGCGCACGCGGTCGCCACCGACTTACAGAAAGCGTTGACCGAATCGCTGCAGAACCAGCGGATTGCGTTGGCCGCGCGACAAGCGGATCAATTGAGTCAGCTGGCGCCAACGCAAACGATTGACGGGACTCCGCTTGTGACTCTGTTGCCGCAGTTGCAACAGCGACGCACTCAATTGATCGATCAACTGGCAACCGCGACGGAGCCGACTTCGTTGGGAGAGCTTGCCCAGCAGATCACGACGCTGGTCCAATTGGAACGCCACGACGAAGCGCTGCGGCGGATCGAGCCGTTGACCCGCGGAGCCAACTTCCATCCGGTGGCCCTCGATTATCAGGGGCTCTGTTTCCAGCGGATGGAGCGGCCCGAAGAGAGCATGGCGGCTTACCGGCGGTCGCTGGAGTTCTGGATGTCGCAGCCCGATGGCGATGCCAAGCGGTCGGGACTGGTCAGCGGATACAAAGGTGTTGGATTCGCCGCCCGGCGACTGCAGATGCGATTGCTGGAAGAGCAGGCGTATCAGCAGCTTGTCGAAATCGCACCGACTGGCGAGCATCACTTTCTGTTGGCCCAGTGTTATCGCGAGCATCAAAAGACGCGGCTGGCGGCCGAGCAATTTAGGGCCGCGATGCAGCAAGATCCAAGCATGCAAAGTCAGATCGAAGCGATCCTGGCGACGCTGTCGATGGATCATTTTAGTTGTCTGAGCGTCCCGCGATGAGCGTGCTTTCCGGGGGGGATCCATCCCCGCCGCGGAAGATGCTGCGTTCGCGAATCGGCCGACCAACCGCAAGCTGCCACGCGAGATCAGCGATTGACTGTCGCAGGGCCGCTGTTAGAATCGACCGCGACATGGGTGCCGGGCGTCGACTTGTGGTCCGCTCGGAGAATAGGGAAAACGGTGCAAATCCGTTGCGGTCCCGCCGCTGTAACCGGGGACGAGGCTTAACTCACTGCCACTGTGACCGATGCGATCATGAAGATCGCGGTTGCGGGAAGGCATAAGCCGAGGCTGAACCGGGAGCCAGAAGACCTGCCCAGCTGTCATCGCACAATAGCGTCGTACCCTCGGGGAACAGGGAGCGGACGTGATTTTTCAGACGCGCTCGCGCTGCAACGGCACTGGCCGGCAATCGTGCGAGCGACGAAAGATCTCGATCTTCGCTCATGCTCTGTGCCGGTAGGGGCTGCGAACCGTAGAGCCACCGTGGCAGTCGGCTCGAAAGATCTTTCCATCCATGAAAATGAACAACACGCGCCGCGCCGGCTTCACGCTGGTCGAACTGCTGGTCGTGATCGCAATCATCGGCATCCTAGTTGGATTGCTGTTACCCGCCGTGCAACAAGCCCGTGAAGCAGCTCGCCGCATGCAGTGCAAAAACCGACTGAAACAGATCGCATTGGCGCTGCATAATTATGCCGACACCTACCGCGAGACGATGATCCCCTACGTCGTCGAAGATCAAGCCCGGATCAATTACTTGGCGACCTACTCGGGAGCTCAGGGCAAGGCACAGTTCTGGTTCGGAACCGTCGACTACGACCAACCCGATCCGAACCAACAACTCGATTACACCCAAGGCCCTTTGGCCCCGTTCATCGAGACCAGCTACACATCGTTCCAATGCCCCGACTTTGGCCCCGGCCAGATGGACACCGTCAAATACGGCTTGCCCGCGTCGGGCTTTGGATTCAACGGCTACAACCTCTCGCGGTCCTCGGGGGTCGATTGGTTGCCGCCAACTTACGCCGCGGTCCCCAATCCCGAACCGATGGTCCGCCGTTTTGCCGAGGTCCGTTCGATGAGTGCAACAGTCGCTTTTGCCGACAGCGCCCAAGTCAAACTTGTCTCCTTCTCGCCGCCAGCTTACAGCTTTGAAGAGAACTGGTTGTTGGACCCTCCCAGCCACAACTTCCCCAACGTTCACTTCCGCCATCACGGCGCAGCGAACGTTGCCTTCCTGGACGGACACGTCGAATCGCGGCAGCGACATTTCAAGATCGATGTCCCCGGCACCAACTACATGTCAGCCGAACAAGCCGCACTAATCGACGAGAAAAAGCTGGGTTATGTCAGCGGCGGACACTTGGACGATCCTGCGTTGCAAGACGAACTGTACGATCGCGAGTAGGCACGCCAGCCCGCCGAGTTCCTATTCGCACCCAACGCCTTCCCTGGAAGTTCGATCGATGTCCGCCAAAGTAAACATCCGCCAAGCTGCCGCCTGCCTATTTCTGCTAACTGCAATCGGCTGCGGCGAGACCGCACCGCCGGTCGCCGAGGTCACTCAATCGGTCTACGTCGACATCGACACGATGCAAGCGGTTGTCGCCGACACCGTCATGCAAACTCCCGCCGTCCACCCGGTCACCGGCAAACGGACATTGCAACCGGCACTCTATTGCCCAAAGTGCCAGCAGTGGCACGCGATCCCATCGGTCGAACAGATCAACCGAAAACCAGGCGCCACCCGCTGCCCCAAGACCGGCGCCGAAATGACCGCCGACGGCCCTTGGCCCGAATAGCGTTCGGCGGCCAATGGACTGCGAAGCGGCCCCAGAAGGTAGCCGGTGGTTTGAGCGCAGCGAATACCACCGGAACGAATCGCGAAATCGAACGCCGTCCCCGACGGGGGCGCACATCGATCTGCGATCCCTTCGGGGACGGGTTGCGTTCCACATATTCGCAGATAGCAAGTGGCGGATCGACCATCCAGTAGAACGATTTGCTAGGATATACCCGTGGAGAAAGGGCAGGCCCGGGGGACAGAAGTTCCCAAAACGGGAACTTTCACATTGACTTCGCCCAGGGAGCAACCGATAATTCATGAGGATCATCGCCCGCAAAACCTTGGTCGAGTTCTGGACGAAATACCCTCGGGCTGAGGAGCAACTGAAGGCCTGGTATGCAGAAGCCGACGCAGCCAGCTGGACCTCGCCTGCCGACGTCAAAGCCAAGTATGGCAACGCAAGCATCCTCAAGGACGGACGAGTTGTGTTCAATATCTGCGGCAACGGTTACCGATTGGTCGCCTGGATCAAATACGAGTACTACACCGTCTATATCCGCTTCATTGGAACGCATGCAGAATATGACAAAATCGACGCGCAAAAGGTCTGAGCCATTACATCCAAGGCTCATCAAGTCGGCCGCGGAGCATGATCGCGCGCTCGCCCGAGTCGAAGAACTGTTCACCGCAAAGCCGGGCACAGCCGAAGGCGACGAGCTAGAGCTCTGGTTGCTACTCATCGGCGCTTATGAGAGCAAGGAGTTCCCGATCGATTTGCCCGACCCCATCGAAGCGATCCGTTTTCGGATGGAGCAGGGAAACCTTAAGCAAAAAGACCTGGTGCCAATCTTTGGCAGCAAGGGCAAAGTGTCCGAAGTCCTCAACGGCAAACGAGAGCTTTCGCTGACGATGATTCGAAATCTAGTCAACCAGCTGGGCATTCCCGCTGAAGTCCTGCTGCAGCAGCGAACCGCTAAGATGTCGCCTTCGCTGAGCGAATGAATGGTCTAGCGACGAACGGAGTTATCTCAGTGTTCCGGATGCCGGGCCGAAGGCCCGGCGATTTGCCTTGCCCAGGCCAACGGCCTGGGAACACATCGCGCCCAGGCACCGCGAGGGCCAACGGTCCGGCGATTTGTTCGCCGATCGATCCGAACGCAACAAATTGCCGGGCCATTGGCCCTACCGATCGGATGCTACGATCACCATTCCCAGGCCGTTGGCCTGGGCTAGGCAAATTGCTGGAGCTTCGCCCCGCCAAACCCAACCAGGCTCCAAACGTTCCGACGGCCATTGGACCGGAGCTCTAAAACCGCGATTGACGGCTGGCGAGGTATTCCGTGAGGGCTTTGTCGAAGGGCATGCTGGTGTCCAGCGGCACGTAATCGACTCGCAACTTGCTGCACCGCTCGCGATAGCCTTCGCGAAACTCTTCGATCGCTTCCAGGTAATCCTGGCGGATCTCGGTCGCATCGACAGGCATCTTTTGTCCCGTTTCGGGATCCTCGAATTCGACGGGCCCATCGTACGGGAAATGGACTTCGGATTCGTCCAAGATGTGAAACAGAATCACGTCGTGCCCGGCGTGTCGCAATTGCGCAAGGGCTCGATAAACCGGCTCGGGATCACCCAGCAGATCGGAGAAGATCATCAACAGACTGCGGTGTGGCAACATCGCCGCGACGCGGTGCAAGCTGTCGCCGAGGTCGGTCTCCCCTTCGGGCTTCAGCCGCGAAAGCTGGGCCAACAGATCGGTCACCTGGCTGCGACGACTGCGGGCCGGCAGATTCGCTCGCAACTTGTCACTGAACGTCAGCAGCCCCACCGGATCCTGCTGCATGATCATCAGATAGCAGAGCGACGCGGCCAGGCAGATCGAATATTCAAACTTCGAAAACTGCTGGCGATGCGTAAACCCCATCGATCGACTGAGGTCCATCATCAGATAGCCTGTCAGATTCGTTTCCGATTCGTATCGTTTGACGTAATACTTGTCGGTCTTGGCGTAGACCAGCCAATCGATCGTCTTGGGGTCGTCCCCTTTGCTGTAGCGGCGATGCTCGCTGAACTCGACCGAAAACCCGTGGTATGGGCTGGCGTGCAGGCCCTGCAAAAAACCGCGAACGACCATCTGAGCGCGTAGATCCAGACGCTTGATCTGGTTCAGAACTTCCGGCTTCAGATAGCTTTCGGCGGACATTGGGTTTCGAACCTAACGGTGGATCATTGAGCGAACTTGGGGGCTTCGGGAACGGGGACGTCTTTGATCAGTCGAGCGACCAAGTCGTCGGTCGTCACCCCTTCGGCCTGGGCCTGGAAGTTCGTGCTGACGCGATGCCGCAGGATCGGAACGGCCACGTGCCGCATATCGTCGATGTCGACGCTGAAGCGTCCATCCATCGCGGCGATCGCTTTGCCACCGTTGATCAGAAACTGACCAGCTCGCGGACCAGCACCCCAGTCGACCATCTCCTTGATGTAATCGGGAGCCGACGGATCGCGAGGCCGCGTGGCGCGGACCAACATCGATGCGTATTTGATCGCATACGGGCTGACCGCCACGCTTTGCACCAACTTCTGCACGTTCAGAATCGCCCGCCCCGACAGGACCTTGTTCGGTACCACGATCTCGCCGCGGGTGGAGTTGGTCAGGATCTGTTCCTCCTCAGCCGCCGACGGATAGTCGACTTTGATGTTGAACATGAAGCGATCCAGTTGAGCTTCGGGCAACGGATACGTTCCCTCTTGCTCGACAGGGTTCTGCGTGGCGATCGTAAAAAACGGATCGGGCAGACTGTAAGTCGTATTGCCGACACTGACCTCGCGTTCCTGCATCGCTTGCAGCAACGCCGCTTGGGTCTTGGGCGGAGTCCGGTTGATCTCGTCGGCCAACAAGACGTTGGTGAAGATCGGCCCTTCCATAAAGCGGAATTCGCGGCGGCCGTTCGGGTCCTCCTCCATCACGTTGGTGCCGGTGATGTCCGACGGCATCAGGTCGGGAGTAAACTGGACCCGCTTGAAATCGACGTCCAAGATCTTCGCAAGCGTGCTGACCATCAGCGTCTTAGCCAGGCCGGGAACACCTTCTAACAGACAGTGGCCGCGAGTGAAGATCGCCGCCAGCAATTGCTCGACAACCTCGTTCTGCCCCACGATCACCTTGCTCAATTCCTGCCGCATCGTCTGTTGATGCTGAGCGAATTCTCGCAGCACGTCGCCCAGGTTGCGTGGCTTGTTGGTTGGAGTGTTCATGCGGCGTACCTGCCTGAGGGTTGGGTGGTTCCGTTACTCTTTCGCCAGCGACTTGACGAATTCCACGAAGATCTCGATCTGCTTGGGCGAATCGGTCCGATCGACAACGCGGTACAAATGCTTGGCGGTGCCCGACTGCTTGCCGTCCAACGGAACTCCGCCCGCCAACAGGTCGCCGATCGTGCCGCCACCGGTCGTCTTCAGCGTCCGCCCGATCTTGCCACCTTGAGTCATCGCCCAAAAGGTAGTCGCGGCGTTGGTGCTGTCGCGATCGGTCGCCACGTCGGATCGAACCGTGTCGCCTTGCAGCGGTCCGTCGCGGAAGTGAAAGATGATCACGCCACCTTCGATTTGATTCACAGTCATATTTATCTGGGCACTTTGCGAACGAGTCTCATGTCGTAGGGGCCGCAAAAGGTTAAAAAGCAGGCCCCGTTTTCGGCGTACTTTTCAAACACCGTCTCTAAAAAGTCGCCTTCCCCCGGCCAAGGGTAGGCGAAGATCAGATCGAAGTCATCCACATACAAACCAATTTCCGGATACACACTATCCTCGGAATGTCCCAGCGAGGGTAGCCCCAGGTCGTCGGCCAGTCGCTCGCTGCCATCGGGCAGAAAGTTTCCGTGCCACAATTCGACCGACGCTTGCAGGTCGGCGATCGTCCGCCGCGCCTCGACGATCAGATCGGCTTCAGCTTCGATCCCGATCACGTCCCAGCCCAGTTCGTCCGCCAGGCAACTGACGACAGCAAAACCGCAGCCCCATTCGCAGAAGCGATTCCCCGAGACGATCCGCTGGCTGCGGATCAGGTCGAGCGACTGGTGAACCAGTTCAAAATCGGAGGCGACAAACTGTTCGATCGGCGCGCGATCCCAACGATCTTGAAAACGCTGGATTCGATCGCTAGCTCGCTGCAGCCAATCGATCGTCGCCTGCGGGGGCTCGCGGTCCAGATCGATCGGCAGGTCGATTTCTATCAGAGGCACAGAGGGTGACTTTCGAAGGTTGCCAGCTTACATATTGGCCAGATAACCGACGGCGTCGGCGATCTCGGCGATTGGATCGGCGGCGCCGCTGCGTTGCACCACGACCCAACCTTGATAGTGATAGTTTTCCATGTAGCCGAGGATGTCGTGAAAATCGGCAAGCCCCTGACCAAGAGGAACTTCGATCCCGCGACCCGCCGCCAGATCTTGAACCCCATCGCGAGCGCAGATCAATCGAACCCGATCGCCCAAAACGCGGAGGGCTTCGCCGGCGGAGAAGCGGTTGATGATCAGGTTACCCGGATTGAAGGCGACCGGCGTAAACGATTCCTCGTTGGCGTCCAACAACCGCAACAGATCCGCTCCCTCTTCGGTCCCCGTTTCGGGAGTCAAGAAGGCACCGATGTGCGCGCCATAGCGATTGATATCATCCAACACGGTGCGAAGCTGATCCCAGGCGGCGCTCTCCGGATCGCTGGGAACTTGGCCGATTTGGTTGACGACGACATCGGTCCCCAACCGGAACGCCATCCGCAACGTCTGCTTGGTCGCTTCGACGCGGCGGTCCAGATCGTCGGCGACGTCGTAGCCGCGGCGGGTTTGAAAACGGATCGAACTAATCCGCAAATTCAGATCATCCAGCATCTTCCGGAACTGCCGAACACCTGTATCGGTTAGTTCGGCTGGACGCAGCTCGGTTCTGGCGTCGATTTCGACAGCACCGGCTCCCATCTTTGCCGCCATAAGCAAAGCTTTCTTAAAGGGCAGGTTCAGAGATCCAAGTCGGACGGCGATACGAGTTTGAGACACGTTAGTTTCGTTAGACTCCGCGCGGTGAGGACTGACCCGATTTGTGTCAGCCCCAATACTAGAAAGGCGCCACTTTAAGCGGCATCGAGGCCAACAGAAAGTGGATTGAGATTTTGAAACGAAAATCGCTCCCCAACGCATCGATCGCAGCCCCCAGAGGCTGCCGGTTCGTTCCGCCAGCGGCGGTGCGATTGCTTGCGATATTCGTCGCTACAATTTTAATCGCCAGCCCCGCCGCTGCGAAGGGATCCACTCCGGCTGCCAAAACGGTCACCCAGTGGTCGTTCGATCAAAGCAACGACGTCAATTACGACAACTGGCCCGACAATTGGCGACGACGCCAGGGGCCGCAGTACCCGGCCTACCTGTCGATTGAAATCGTCCCCAAGTCGACCGAACTGATGGAAGCGGCGATTCGGGCGGACCACCAATTTAGGCCCTACCGAAAGTTCGCCGAGCGAATGGGGATGCCCCGAGATTGGCTGTTTGCCGAACAGTTGGTCGACCGCTACCTGCGAGTCCAGTTAAACGGCGGAGCGGCGGTGGTGCAAAGCCCCCCCGTCCCGGTCGATTCGATCTACAGTTATCGTTTTGTCGGTTCAATCTCCACAAAAGGGCTGCAGCACGATTCAGCCTGGATCGAGTTCCTGTTTGTCGATGCCGACGGCGAGGTCGTCGGAACCCATGCGACCCCCAAGTTCAGTGGTGATACCAACTGGACCCAGGTCTCCCTGCCGGCGGTCCCCCCGCCGCACGAGGCCGCCAACATCATCGCCCGACTGCACGTCGAACCGCGTGGCGAAGCGGACATCTACGGCGAAGCGGGCTTCGACAACATTCGCATCGAAAGCTTGCCCCAACTGCAAGTTACCACCGACCAACCGCGAGGGATCTATTCGGTCGGGCAACCCGCCATGGCCACCTGCCACGTCTCGGGATTGGCCGAACCTGTCACGCGCTTGCGTTTTCGATTGCACGGCTCGATGGGGGAACCACTGGCCCAGTACGAGGCACCGCTGACCGACGACGCAACAGCCCAACAACTACATGGCCCGCGGCCCAAGCAAGACCCCACCGCCACGACAAAGCAATCGCTGACACAAACCTGGAAACTGCCATCGCTGGGGCCAGGATTTTACCGAGTACACGTCGACCTGTACGCCGACCAAACGCAAACGCATACCTCCACGGCGACGCTGGCCGTCCTGGAGCCGCTGACGGGGCAGAGCGGTCCGTTCGGATGGACGCTCGGTTCGGGACACGCGCCGGTTTCCCGCCGCGAACTGCCACTGTGGCTGCAACAATGTGGCGTCGGTTGGGTGAAATATCCTTGCTGGCTGGAGCAGGACGATGCCCAAGGTGCCGACGATTTGGCTTGGCTGATGGAGCGATTGCAGGAACGGGGCATCAAAAGCGTGGGGATGTTGGACCAACCGCCTCACGAACCACGCACTCACAACGACCCGCTGGCTCGAAAGCCGTTGGCGCCGCTGCTGCGCGACCCGGCCCACTGGCAACCCCAGTTGGAAGCCCTATTAACGCGTCTCTCGATGCGAACCACATGGTGGCAAATCGGTGGCGAAGGGGATTACAGTTTCCTGCGACATCCGAATCTCGCCGACACGATCGATGAGATCCGCCGCGGGCTGCAAGGTTTTGGGCAACCGATTCGCGTCGCCCTGCCGTGGCCGTGGTTGGATCCGATGCCAACCGATTATACCGGCGGCTGGAAAGCGATCTGTTTGTCCGAAACCGAACCGTACACCAGCGCCGAACTCGATGCGAACTTGCAGGCGATGGATCCCGACGGCTTGGAAAAATGGCTCACGCTCGACCCGTTGCGCGCCGATCGCTACAGCCTGGAGGATCGCATTCGCGACCTGGTCGGTCGGATGCTGACGGTCCGTCGCCACAACGTGCCGATCGCATTTGTCTCCAACCCGTTCAATTCGGAACTGGGCATCTTAAATCCCGACGCGACGCCGGGCGAGATGCTGTTGCCCTGGCGAACGACCGCAACCCTAATCGGTGCGATGAAGCACGAGGGTTCGCTTCAGATGCCCAACCGCAGCAACAATGTCGTGATGTCCGGCGACGACCAAGCCGTGATGGTGCTCTGGAATCAAGAACCGACCGAGGAACGAATCTATCTGGGCGACCGCGTCCAACAGATCGACGTCTGGGGGCGGACCAGCGACGTGGCCACCGATGCCGACGGACGCCAGATCATTCCGGTCGGAACGCTGCCAACGTTTCTAACCAACATCCACCCAGCGATCGCCAAATTCCGCTTGGCGGCCGATCTGCAACCGACGCGATTGGAGAGTCTGCCCGGACGACGCCAAACGCTGCATCTGCGTTTAAAGAACACGTTCGAATCGGCGATCAACGGTCGCTATACGCTGCAGACCCCCGTCACCTGGGAAGGGCAGCAACAGCCGACGACCGTCAATATCGCCAACAACGCGACGGTCGATGCGTCGGTCGACGTGGCGCTCCGCAGCAATGCGGCGATCGGCCGCGAACGGGTTCGCTTCGACTTCCTGATCGATGTCGAAAAACGCTTCCGTTTCAGCATCTGGCGCGACCTGGACGTCGGCCCCGAAGACATTCAAATCGAACCGAGCATCCGCTTTGATCCCTCGGGCGCATTGATCGTAAACGTCAATTTGATCAACTTGTCCGACCACCAACAGGACTACAATTGCTATATGTTGACCCAGTCGCAGACGCGGCGTCATCAGCGGCACCAATTGACCGTGGGGCCTCAACAACAGGTTGCCAAAGACTTTGTCTGGGAGAACGGCAAGGAACTGCTGGGGACCACGATGACCCTGCAAGCCGAGGATCGCAACAGCAAACGAGTATTGATCTACCCGATTGCGATCGAACGCTGATCCCCGGTGGCTGTCAGCCGTCTGTCCAGGCGGTATGCTGAAGTCACCGCCCCCAACGCCCGTCCCGCGACGATCCTCGACGCACACGCCAGGCTGCGATCGTCAACCAATTTTCCTAAGCCCCAGTAAATTAGAACTCATCCATGATGTCGCGCCGCTTCAAGCTGGGAACTTTCTTTGGTATCGCACTGTTCATCCACTGGAGCTTCTTTCTGTTGCCCGCTTGGATCGCGTATTCCGAATGGAGCAACGGGGGCCAATGGATCGACGTCCTGCTGACTCTCGGTTTTGTCGTACTGCTGTTCACGTGTGTGATCCTGCACGAATACGGACACGTGCTGGCAGCTCGCGCCTTTGGCGTCGGGACGCGCGACATCACGATGCTGCCGATCGGCGGTGTCGCCCGACTAGAACGGATGCCGCAAGAACCGTGGCAAGAATTGATCGTGGCCGTTGCCGGGCCGGCCGTCAACGTGTTGATCGCAACCTGCCTGGGGATCGGGATCATCGCGGTCTACGGTTTCAATCTTTCCGACAGCGGCGACAGCAACATGTTCGCCCATCGTTTGTTTGCGGTGAACATCGCGCTGATCGTGTTTAACATGATCCCCGCCTTCCCGATGGATGGCGGCCGCGTCTTCCGTTCGATCGCATCGATGTTTACCAACCATCGCCGGGCCACATGGATGGCGATGCGATTGGGGCAAGTGATTGCGGTCGTGCTGTTTGTCCTCGGCCTAACCTACAACCAGCCCTTCATTCCACTGATCGCCGCCTTTATCTTCTGGGTTGGAATGATGGAGTATCGGCAGGTCGATATCGCATCACAAGTGAAGGATCTTCGCGTCCGCGATGCCATGCTGCGGCAATTCTGCGTCGCATCGATCGACAGCCCCGTCGCCGAGTTCGCGGAGCGCGCGGCAGATCAATTGCAACGCACCTTCCCCGTCGTCGATAACGGCGTCTATCGTGGAGTGCTGCCGTTGGAACAATTGGCCACCGCGATGCAAACCAACACCTCACAGCAAACCGTCGGACAGATCATGCAATGGGACACGATCACAGTCGACGAAAACGACCTGTTAGAAGAGGTCTTGGTCGGGATGCCGCGTGGCACCACACAAATCCCCGTCCTCGACAGCGACCATAAAGTGGTTGGGCTGCTGGATACCGACACCTGCCTGCGACGGGTCGCGTTGCGGTCGGGACGACAGACCGATCCCGATGCCGTCTCCAGCATCGATTATTATTCTCCCGCCGGCGACGAGCGTTAGCGAGTTCGCCTCCCCCCTCCCTCGACTTACCCACCGGAGTCTCGAATGAAAAGTGTTCCGCCTGCGCTGCTGTTAGTGCTGGGAATTTTCGGTACCGCCACGGCGGACGAATCGATCCAAACGAGGTCTCTCAAGCCGGCGGCTCAAACGCCAACGGCAACCTCCAATCTCCAGTGGTCCAACGATCCGGAGCGGCGTTTGGTGTCGTGGCCCCAAGATCCCGCCGCGGCGATGGTCGCCGGGATCGATCGGTTCCTGTTGCACCAGCTCGATGCGGCGGCCCAGTCGCGGCCACAACACTGGCGAGATGCCGATTCGGTCGCCAAAAACGTTCGCTTTCTGAGCCAGCAACTGGGACTGGAACCGCAGCGTTACCCAAGCGACCTGCAATGGGATTCCCCGCCGCAACTTCGCAGCGACCGCTTCGAAGTCCATGCCGTCCGCTGGCCCGTCCTCTCTCATCCCGCCCCTCCCAGTGTCGTCGAACCGGGCACGCCCGCCGGCTTGCAACTGCAACCATCGCTGTGGGGCGAAGGCCTGCTGTGGCTGCCTCGCCAAGCCAACGGATCGTCCGTCGTGATGCTCTCCCACGATGGCGAACCGTCGCTTTGGTCCGATCCGATTGCCGTCGACCAACGCGTCCGATGCGAGGCGCTCGCCGCCCAGGGCTTCACCGTTTTGGAAGTTGCCACGACCGGACACGACCGGATCCAGCATGGCGGAGCCAAATTGCCACGGCGAGAATTCCTTAATCGAACCGCCTTTGAACTAGGGCGAACCTTGGTCGGCTACGAAATTCAAACCGTCCAATCGGCGATCGATTGGCTGGCTCAACAGCCTGCGGCAACCGAAGTCGCCGACGCCAAAATCACCCTCGCCGGCTGGGGCGAAGGGGGCCGAACAGCGCTGCTTTGCGGAGTGCTGGAACCGCGGATCGACCTGACGATCGTCGCCGGTTACTTTGGACCGCGCGACCTCGTCTGGCAAGAGCCAGCCGACCGCAACGTCTTCGGTCTGCAGAACCGATTCGCCGACGCGGAACTCGCCGTCGCGATCGCGCCGCGAAAACTTGTCGTCCAAACCGAGCCCCGCTTCACGCTCGAAGAATCGGGGGATGCCGGCGCCGCGCCCGCCCAATGGCAATCGCCCAGCCGCGAAGAAGCGCAGCGGGAGTTCGACCGGATCGCAAGCGTGCTCGCGGGGATCGGCCAACCAGCGGGGACGCCGCCACACGCCAAACTGATCTCCGACGAAACGTCCGATCTACTGAACGACATCATCTGCCCATCACTAAAACTGCCGGTCCCGCCAGCGGTCGCGGTGAAGTACGCAAAGACCGAGGCCAACGGAACGGAGGCTTCCGATGATCGAACAGCGATCGATCGGCGAGCTCGACGACTGGCGATGATCGATCGCTACAACCAAG
This sequence comes from Rosistilla ulvae, assembly GCF_007741475.1. Lineage (NCBI taxonomy): Bacteria > Pseudomonadati > Planctomycetota > Planctomycetia > Pirellulales > Pirellulaceae > Rosistilla > Rosistilla ulvae. The sequence goes on from NZ_CP036261.1 coordinate 6,938,262, forward strand.
AGTTGCTGGAAGAGAGCGAATACGAGCGCGGCAAGTTCATGAACCTGGGACACTCGCGCACGATCGCCAACAACGCTCACAACAAACTCGATACGTCCTCCCCCGCCGCTTACGAAAAATCGGTGGAGCGGTTCCGCCAGATCTTTCGCCAAGAAGTCGTCGGTTGGTACGACCAGCCGCGATTGGCGGCCAACGCCCGATCGATGCCAACCCACCAAGGCGAAGGCTGGACGGGGCACGACGTCGTCTTGGATGTCTTCCCCGATGTCTTTGCGTACGGCGTGCTGCTAGTCCCCGACAACATCCCCGCGGGAGAGCAGCGTCCGGTCGTCGTCTGCCAACATGGACTGGAAGGGCAACCGCGTGACACCTTTGCCGACAACCATCGCGCCTATCACGACTATGCGGCCAAACTGGCCGAGGCGGGCTACATCGTCTTCGCGCCACAGAACCCTTACAAAGGCAAAGACGCGTTCCGCACGCTGCAACGTAAATCGTACCCCGTCGGCAAGACGCTGTTTTCGATCATCGCGTCGCAGCACCAACAGTTACTCGACTGGTTGAAAACGATCCCCAGCGTCGATCCCCAGCGGATCGCGTTTTACGGTTTGTCATACGGGGGCAAATCGGCGATGCGATTGCCTGCCTTGCTGCCCGATTATTGCCTGTCGATCTGTAGCGCCGACTTCAACGACTGGATCTGGAAAAACGCCTCGACCCGAGCCCGATACAGCTACATCGGCACCGGGGAATACGAGATCTATGAGTTTGGTCTGGGGAAGACCTTCAACTATGCAGAGATGGCGGCACTGATCGCGCCGCGGCCGTTCATGGTCGAACGAGGGCATTACGATGGCGTAGGGCCGGACGATCGCGTGGCGAAGGAGTTTGCCAAAGCGAGATTCCTGTACGCGGCGCGGTTGAAGATGCCCGAGCGATGCGAGATCGAATGGTTCGACGGACCGCACATGATCAACGCCGTCGGCAGCTTTGAATTCCTCGATCGCCATCTGCGAAGCGGCGGCGACACACCGCAGCCGTCGGAAAATTAACTCGGCTCGTGACCACGCGCCGCCGCATTGAGACGCTCGTTGCGGCGGCGCTGACGATAGTACTTCAGCCCCGGAAAGAAGAACGATCCGGCGGCGACGACGCCGAAGATCAGATGGGCTTGCGCTGGCCAAACCGCCATCGCCACAGCCGACAACAAGAGCGCGGCGACTTGGATGTAGAACGCACCGCTCAACATCGCCGCTTTGACGACAAAGACCATCGCCGCGATCACGCCCACCAACGGCGTCAGGCTCAGCACCGGCAGCCCCAAACTGGCCTCCATCGGAAACAACGCCGCGATCCCCAACATGCTGGCGCCCCAGACGTGCGCGATCTGCCGCTCGACAAAGGTCACCGGCCCCATCCGTCGTCGCAAGACCCAGAAGACGGTCGCCCAAGCGACCCAGCCAACGGTCCAGAGCGAGGCGAAGGCGAGATGGTTCGTGATCCCATAGGCTTGCAATCTCCACGTAAACGCACACGCGACAAACAGCACCAGACTGTGCCACATCCACAACACGCCCCAATTCTCTAGCACCGCCGCGTGATGCGTTTCGCGAAGCGCCCGGGCGACGACCTGAGCGAACCTTCCGCTCCGCGCGGCCACCGGTTCGCTGTTCAGGAAGGCATCGAGATCGTCGGCCAATTCCGCGGCGGTGGCATACCGTAAATCCGCTGGTTTCTGGAGGCATTTGATCACGATCATCTCCAAATCGCGATCGATCCCCTGACGCAAAGCGCGTGGTGGCAACGGCTCCTGCTCCAACACCATCATCACCATCTCGACAACCGAATCGGAAACCAATGGCGGCCGGCCGACCAACGCGTGATACAGCACGCAGCCCAGGCTGTAGACATCGCTTGCCGGTCCGATCAATCCTCGTCGGCCGGCGGCCTGTTCGGGCGACATATAACAGGGCGTCCCGATCACCGCCCCGCTGCGGGTGACATGGGTCTCATCGGCAATCTGTTTTGCCAAACCGAAATCGGTGACCAGCGGTCGCCCATGAGAATCGATCAATATGTTCGACGGTTTGAGATCGCGATGCAGAACGCCTCGAGAATGGGCGAACTCGACAGCTCGGGCCACCTGGCTAACGATCCGCGCCGCCTCGCGCTGCGGCAGCAAGCCGTCCTGGATCCGATCGGCCAGCGTCGGACCAGGAACATATTGCATACTGAAAAAAGAACGCCCCTCAAACTCGGCGACGTCGAATACCGGGACGATCCCCGGATGCTCCAACTTGGCCGCCGAGATCGCTTCGGAATCGAAACGAGCTTGATCGCTGTCGCTAGCCAAACGCCCCTGAGCCATCATTTTGACAGCAACTTCGCGGCCCAGGCTGATCTGCCGAGCCCGATAGACGACTCCCATCCCGCCGCGGCCAATCTCCTGCAGCAATTCATAATCGCCAACACGCTGGGGCAATTGAAACATCCGATCGTTGATCTCTGCGGTCTTCGCGCCGCCGTCGATCTCGTCCTGGTACGTCTCGCCCACGGCACCTGCGACGACAACGGCCCCCCAAAGATTCCGTAGATCGTCGGACAATCCAGGATGCTGGCGGCAAACCTGTTCCAAATCGACCGGCACGTTGCGAGCTACGCGGTCGGCCAGATCGGACAACAGCTCAGCCAGCTGCTGATCGCTATCGATATCGTTGTCGCCAGTCGGCTCTGTCACCTGTGGTCTCCTGAACGACCCATTTGAACGATTTAAAACGCGCATCCCGCACATCCCCATTATCAGGAAACATTCAACGCCAGTCGAGCGTCCGCAGGAGCTGCACTTATCCGCTACTAGCAGCCAGGCATGCCGGAACCTAAAATGGCGGCAACACCCTTTGCGGTTGCGTCTCGCCCTGCTGGGGGGGGTGACGTTTGGAGGTAAGGAACGCGATTGTGAGTCTTGGACACAGAACCCAACAAGCGCAAAACGCATTGACGACCCTTCTGACCCGGGTGGATGTCGAAGGGGGAACCAATGCCAATCTCCCGGTCATCAGTCCTTCAAATGACGCGATTTCCCAGGTTCTAAGCGAGTTTCGGAACGAAACCGATGAAGAGCAGCTGGATCTTCTGACCGATCTGATCATCCAAGACATGAAGCTTGGTTGGCGGAGCGGTTGTTGCAAGGAACTGGAATCCTATCTGAGCCGATGGCCCCAGCTGGTCGATCGCCCGTTTGCGATCCGGCGGATGTTAGCGGCTGAGATCACGTTTCGGGCGGCGTTTGCCCGGCCGATCCCCCAGCAACTGATCGACCAACGTTTTCCCGATTTTGCGATCTCGAGCGAAGAATACGAGTCGCTATGCGAAACCGGGGTCCAGTTGGGGGCGGAGGAGAGCTATCAAGGAACCGGCCGTTTTTTCCTGCTCCGCGAGATCGGATCCGGTGGGATGGGAGTCGTCTACATGGCGTTCGACCGCCAACGCTCCCAACGCGTCGCCTTAAAGGTATTGCCGACGACGAGCAGTCGATCGCTGCAATATTTCAAACGAGAATTCCGATCGCTATCGGATCTGGTCCACCCTAATCTCGTCGTGTTGTATGAACTGTTTGTCGAAGCGAACAGCTGGTTCTACACGATGGAATTGATCGATGGCCGCGATCTGTGGAAACATCTGGGGGCGTCGAATTTCATCCCACTGGACGGGGCGCTGATCTCCACCGATTCGTTGAACCAAACCAAGTCGGAGATCAGCAGTGTGCAAGCTGCCGACCCGCGCCTTCATCCGCTGCCGGGCAGCCATTCGGTCGCCAGCCATTCCGCCACCCAACGCGTGCCGCTGGACTACGGTATGCTGCGTCAATTGTTCGCGCAGATCGCCGATGGGGTCGGGGTGCTGCATGCATCGCGCAAACTGCACCGCGACTTGAAGCCATCGAATATCGTCGTTCGCAAGGATGGCAGCCTGGTGATCGTCGACTTTGGTCTGGCGATTCCGTTGGACGATGCCGACGACAGCTCCCAACGTCCGCGGATCGCGTCGGACAATGAAATCACCGACATGCACGCCGCCGGGACGGTCCCCTACATGTCGCCCGAACAGACGCGAGGCGAAAAGCTAACGCCGGCAAGCGATTGGTTTTCGGTCGGGGTGATGTTGTGCGAAGCCTTGGCGGGGCAGCCGCTGTTTCGGGGAGCGCGCGGATTGATTCTGCAGCAGAAGCGAGAAAACTACACGACCCCCGAGATCCATTTCCCCGACGACGTCCCCGACGATCTGAAGCAACTGGGACTCGGGCTGCTCAGCGGCGATCCGGCAGCGCGGCCGACGGGCAGCGTGATCGGGAAGGTCTTGGGAGCGGCCACGGGACAAGCGACGGACAACAAACGATTCGATCCACCCGAGCCGACGGGACAGCTCCCTTTTGTTGGCCGAACCAGCGACCTGGAAAAACTGACCGACGGCCTTGCCAAAATGCTGCAAGGAAAAAATGTGATCGCCCACGTCCAGGGCAATTCAGGATCGGGAAAGAGTCGCTTGATCGATCACTTCCTCGAACACAACCGCTTGGGGGCCGAAGCCTGCATCCTCAGCGGTCGGTGTTACGAAGGTGAATCGGTCCCCTACAAAGCGATCGATGCACTCGTCGACGCATTGTGCCGGTATCTGCTCCGGTTGACCGAAGATCAGGTTGCGTCGATGCTGCCCCGAAACATCGCCTCGCTCTGCCGCATCTTCCCGACGCTGAATCGGGTGGAGGCGATCGCGCGATCACCGCGGCACGACAGCCGCCAACGAGAGGCCCAGGAGCAGCGCCGGATCGCGTTTGAGGCGCTGCGGGATCTGTTGCATGCCATCGGACAACGATCTCCATTGATATTGCACGTCGACGATATGCAGTGGGGCGACATCGACAGCGCGGCGAGTCTGTCGGAGCTGGTCTCGGGTCCCAACCCGCCGCGGCTGATGTTGCTGCTGAGTTATCGCAGCGAAAATGCCGAGAACAATCCGTGCTTGCAGACGCTGCGCGACGTGGGCGATGCCGATCGGATCACGCTGCATGTCGGCGCTCTTGCGATCGAAGAAGCGCGGCAACTGGCGCTGGAGTTGCTGCCGGCGGGGATTCCTGATGCCGAAGCGATTGCCGATGGAATCGTCCGCGAATCGCAAGGCATTCCGTTCTTCATCTCGGAATTGACGCACAGCCACCACGGCGACAGCGCGCCCGTCGCTGCCGATCTGGACGAGGTCCTGTACCAGCGGATCGGTCGGCTGCCCCAACAGGCGCAAAAACTCTTGGAAGTGATCTCGGTCGCCGCCCAGCCGATCCGAACCCGCGTTGCACTGCAGTCGTCCGATATGGACAGTTCCCAGGAGAGTCTGCTGGGGCTGCTGCGGACCGAGCGATTGATCCGCACGACCGGACGCGATATCGGTGACGACGTCTGCACCTACCACGATCGCATTCGAGAGACGGTCGTCGGGCGTCTATCGAGCGGAGGGCGCGTCGGCCATCACGTGCGATTGGCTCAGGCCTTGCAACAGGAGACCGATTCCGACCCCGAACAGATCGGCGTTCACTTTGAATCGGCGGGAGAGCATGCCCAGGCGGGGATCTACTACTGCACGGCGGCCGATCTGGCGGCCGACAAGCTGGCGTTCAACCGCGCCGTGCGGCTGTACCAATCGAGCCTGTCGCTGCAACAGCTCTCGCCAGCCGCAGCGCGCCAGCTGGGGACTCGTTTAGCCGACGCGCTGGCCAACGCGGGGCGTGGCAGCGAAGCGGCCCAACAGTACCAAGCGGCGATCGATCCGACCGACGCGGACGCCGCCTTGCAGCTGGAACGCAAAGCGGCCTACCAATATTGCATCAGCGGACACATCCCCGAAGGCCGCGCGGCGCTCGCCCGCGTTCTGCAGCACAGCGGAATGCGGCTTTCGAAATCGCCGCGTCGGGCGCTACTGTCGATGCTCGGCCAGCAAGCGATGCTGCGGCTGCGCGGTCTGAAATTCCGAACCCGCAACGAGGATCAAGTCGATCCGGCCGACCTCACGCGGATCGACGTCGCCTGGGCCGCGTCGGCCGGCCTGAGCATGTTTGATGTCGTCGAAGGGGCCAGCTTTCAAACGCGAAACCTGCGGATGGCGCTGCGGGTTGGCGAGCCGACTCGCCTGGCCCGCGCGCTGGCATGGGAAGCAGCACACACCTCCAACGCTGGAGGCCACACACAAGGTCGCGTCAACAAACTGTTAGGACTTTCCAAAGACCTAGCTGCCGGAACCGACGATCCCTACGTGCATGTGATCACAGCCCTTTCCGATGGCGTCCAACATTGGACCAACGGACGCTGGCAAAATTCCCTCGACGCATTGATCGATGCCGAACATCGGCTGCGGAACCAGTGCGCCGGCGTCGCCTGGGAACTGGACACAGCCCACACCTTCATCCTCTGGGGACTCTTCTACCTGGGGCAGATGGATGAATTCAGCACCCGTTCCGAAGCCTGGATGACCCAGGCCAAGCAGCGCGGAGACCTGTACGCCGAAACGACCCACGGTTCGTTCAGCGTGCCGATTGCAAAATTGGTGCATGACGATCCAGCGGCCGGGCGGATTGCGATCAACGATGCGCTAAACAAATGGACCTACCCGGGATTCCATGTTCAGCACAGTATCGCCCTGATGGCCAACACCTACATCGATCTCTACTGCGGAAACGGCGTCGATGCATGGAACCGCTACGAACAGCAATGGCCTCTGCTAAAGGCGTCCAACCTGCTGCATGTGCAAACCATCCGGATGTTCAACCTGCATCTGCGAAGTCGCGCGGCGCTGGCTGCGGTCGCCCAATCGGGCAACCACATCTCCGGACGCGACGCCAACGCGATGCTGGCTCGGGTGGAACGCGACGCGCGATCGATCCTCCATTCGAAGATGGCCTACTGTATCCCCCACGGAAAACATCTGTTGGCGGGAGTCGCCGCGGCGCGGGGCAACCGCGAGACGGCGACCGGATTGTTGGAACAAGCCGAACAAGGCTATCTGGCTGTCGACATGCAGATCTTCGCCGCCGCCATGCGTTGGCGACGCGGGCAGCTGATAGGCGGCGATCAAGGCGATGAACTGATCCGCAGCGGGCAGCAAGCGATGCTGGCGCAAAAGGTTCAAAACCCCACAGCCCTATGCGACGCTTTTGCCGTCAGGCTGGTCTAGCTGGGGCTGGTCCTCCACCCCCAATGCCTCCCATAGCAACGCCACAAATCGCATGATCCAGACGCCCACCACCTCTGGAACAAACGCCCCCCCCAACACTGCGACTTCCCTAGTAATTGCACCACCCAGAATGGCAATCTGTTCCGGTTGTACGATCCTCCCCCCCGAAAAACAGGGCGTTTCGCTGCCATCGCCCCTATAGCAATCACCGAAACAAACGTTGCAACCGAAACAACCAGAGGAAGGGTGAGGCGTGCCCCCCCGTAGTGAGCGTTTTTCATTTTGAGTGCTGCATGAAAACTCTAATCATCCCCCAAATATTCGCCACCACAGTGGCATTTCTAGTCGCGGGTTCACTGTCCGCTCAAGGGATCGTGCTTCCTGGGGCAGGACCAATCAATCGCTCGATGGGGGGCGCGTCGACAGCCGCTCCGATCGACGCCGCCGGAGCGTTGCTCTGGAATCCCGGTTCGATCACCGCTTTGGGCAGTTCGCAGATGATGTTTGGCGCCGAGTTCCTGTACACGCGGACGACGCTCGATTCGTCGCTGCCAGCCGATGCGTTTGGCCCCGCCATCCCCACAGTCCCGATCGGGGGCTCCAGCGACAGTCACTCGGGCGTTCCCGTGCTGCCAACGATTGCGTTGGTCTTCACCGAGCCCGATTCGGATTTTGCCTTTGGCCTGGGCGTCTTTACGATCGGCGGTTTTGGAGTCAATTACTCCGCCAGCGCAACCAATCCGCTGCTGACGCCTCAGCCCCCCAACGGATTTGGAATCGGCAACGCTTACTCGCGACTGAACCTGCTGCAGATCGCCCCCACCGTCGCGGTGCAACTGATCGACGGCCTGTCGGTCGGATTTGCCCCGACCGTCACGATGGGCGACCTGGCCCTGGCACCAGCGCTGTTCGCCGCACCCGACAATGCTGATGGCGGCCTGCCGACCTATTCCGACGCCCAGAACGGACGCTGGCGATACGCGCTCGGCTTCCAAGTTGGCGTCTATCTGGAAACAATGTCGGGCTGGAACTTTGGCGCTTCGTTCAAGAGCAAGCAATGGTTTGAAGAGTTTGAATTCCAATCGGCCGGAGAGACCGGGGCACCACGGACACTCACCGCCAATCCGGAATATCCGATGATCATCAGCCTCGGCACATCGTTTACCGGATTTGAAGGTTGGGTCAGCGCGGTCGACGTCCGCTACATCGACTACGCCAACGCATCGGTCTTCGGCGACGATGCGGCATTCCAAGCTGACGGCTCGGTGCCGGGACTGGGTTGGGATAGCACCGTCGGGGTCGCCTTGGGCCTGCAACGCGAGTTCCAAAACGGCGTCAGCTTGCGGGCCGGTTACGACTTTGGCCAGTCGCCGATCTCCAACGACAAGACCGGGTTCAACGTCCTGTCGTCGGCGCTTTGGAATCACGCAGTCACCACCGGAGCGACGCTGCCGGTGAACCACGCGTTATCGATGTCGCTGGCCTATGTTCACGTCTTCGAGGCTTCCAGCAACGGAGCGATCCAAACGCCCGCGGGCCCGATTCCGGGTTCATCGGTCGAGATCACCCAGGTCAGCGATACGCTGTCGATGGGCTTTGACGTGAAATTCTAACCGACTGCCGTAACGCGGCACCCAACGTCGAGCTAGCTTGCGACGAACGAAATGCCATTCCAACGGGCGTGGCAGCGCGATCTGGCGCCAGCCCGCTCAGGGACGACGCGGGACGAACCTTTCCGCTTTCACACGAATCGCCATCTGCTGCCGCTCGTGCAGCTCAATGACGATGTCGCTGCCCAGCACATTCGCCGTCACCGTCCCCTTCGCCGAAAACCACTCGTGCGCGGTGGTTACACGCTCGCTGCGCGTATCAAAGACGATCTGTCCGTCGGCTCGTTCGGCGACAAATTTGGCGTCGCGAACTTGCAACGCCGTCGCCGGCTTTGCGTCCTTCGCGTCGTTGCCGGGTGGTAGATATTGCAACTGACGAACAAAACCGAAGCCCTGCAACTTCCCTCTTCGCTTGCCACGTTGGAAGCGCGTATCGCCATACCAACTGCCTAAGCTTCCCCAATCGTGCCGCGTCGGTTGGTCGAATGGCTTGGCCCCAGGAGAATCCTTGGGGGGCTGGAAAAGTGTCAACAGAGCCAACTCTTTCCATCCATCTTCATCGATCACGTTGGAAACCAACATTCCCGTGACGTCCTCCGCGGCGACGTTCACAGGATCCTGCCTGTTAACATATCCCGTGAATTGAAAGATCGAGCCGTCGGCCGCCACACGATACTTCAACTGACGTCCCTTCAGTTGTGCAAGGGCGTCGGCAAAAACCGTTTGCGACAACGGGTCAGCCGCAATCAGTGTTGCATCGCGGATCTCTTGCACGACCGACTGATTCCCTGCCGCGTCGGGTTCATACAACTGGAACCAGGAAACGATTTGATAGTGCAGTTGCTGGGAGAGCTCGATTCCCTGCATCCGAAACTGCGGCTGCCGCTGAACCTCCAACTCTTGATAAAACGCTTCGTGCGGTTCGCCTTCGCTTTCCTCTGCCGCGGCGGCCAGGCATCCAATCGACAGAACGAACAACGTGGTAAACAAGCGAAACATCGCGCGGTCCCAACAGAGAAAAGAGAAGGCCCCGCCCCCAAGTCTATCCGATCGCCTGCCCGTTTCGTTAGCGAAAACTGCGTCCGCGTCGCAGCACCGACGCCTCGAAGCGAGTCCCAAGTCGATCAGTCGTCGTCGCTCGAATCGCAGCAATCGTCGTCGTCATCATCGTCGTCGACCGCATCGGGATCGACGCGCAGCTTGACCATCGTGATTTGATTCCCCGCATCGTTGTGCTGGACCTCGTCCATAAACGATCGGATCAAAAGCAGACCGCGACCGCTGACCGCTTCCCAATTCTCCGGATCGGTCGGATCGGGCAAGCTGTTGACATCAAACCCTGGGCCTTGATCGGTGATCACAAAAACCGCCTGTTCGGGGTTTGCGGTCAGCGAGACATTGACGCGTCGCGATGCGTATTGTTCGTCCTTCAGACGGGCTTGAATCAGATCGATGTATGCCTGCCCGCAGCTCTCATCGCGAAGCGAACTGGGAACCTCTAGGTTGCCGTGAATCATGGCGTTGCGAAGCGCCTCATCGAGCGCGATCCCGATGTGCATTCGCGTCGCTTCGGTGACGATCCCCAGTTCGACCAACGGCGCTTCCAGTCGGGCCAGGATCTGCGACAGCAGCGTATCGTCGTTGTTTAACTCCAATTCGATCGCGACGGTGCGAATATATTTGGCAAACGACAATCGCTGGCGCTCGGAATCGGCGACCGAAATCGTCCGTTCGATCGTGTCGGCAAGATCTTTCGCCAAATTGCGTTTGGGGACATAACTGGCCGCTCCGGCCTGCAACGCTTCGACCGCCAATTCTTCGCTGCCGCGCGAGGTCGTTAGCACGACGGGCAACTGCGGCGACTCCATGTTCAGCATCATCACCAGATCGAGTCCCGACATGCCGGGCATCTCGAGATCGGTGACGACCAGATCGGGATTGTGTTCGCGAGCGACCGAGAGAGCCTGTTCGCCATCGTCCGCTGTCAACGTTCGATAGCCCGCCTTTTCCAGCAGCATCCGCATCTGAGCCAACTGGGTCGCGCTGTCGTCAACGACCAAAATCAGGCGAGGTTCATCGGACATAGAGTCTGCTGTTGTCGAGGGTTTACGAAAAGGGAACCGACAGTGTCACGATCGTCGAACGACGCCGACACTGCAAGTTTTGATTAGACGGCCTGCGGCTTTTCATCGATGCGGAACATGTCCCGCCACGGCAACTGAATGCCGCCATCGATTGTCAGCGTACTGCCGGTGATGTATTCGCTGGCCGGATCGCTCAAGAAGACGATCCCACGACCGATCTCTTGCGGCTGTCCCAAACGGCCCCATGGCAATTCAGCCCCCTTTTCCTGCAGCGTCTGTTCGCTGAAGAACTTCCGCTCCCCGGGTGTGTCGATCCAGCCGGGATGCAGCAGGTTGACGCGGATCCGATGTTGAGCCAGTTCGACAGCAGCGGTTCGCGCCATCTGATCGATCGCCGCCTTGGCCATATTATATGCCATCGCACCAGGCATCGCTTGTACAGCATGCGGAGAACTGACGACCACCACGCTCCCTTGAATCCCGGCGTCGATCATCTTTCGACTGGCAGACCGCAATAGATAGAAGGGGCCCCACATCGTGACGTCGATCGTGCGGCGGAAACCGTCGAGATCGGCGCGATAAAAGAGCTCTCGATCGCTGTAAGCTGCGTTGGAAACGACGATATCCAACCCGCCCAACGCTTCCCACGCCTGGTCGACCAACCGTTCTGCTTCGTCCTGAACGCCCGTGTCGGCTTGAACGCTTACCGCACGCACGCCCAGCGCGCGGCACTGCTCGCAAACCCCTTCGGCTTCCTCGGCGTCATCCAAGTAATTGATCGCGACATCCGCCCCAGCACGCGCCAATTCGATCGCCGCCGCGGCACCAATTCCGCGCCCCGCTCCGCTGACCAACGCACGCTTGCCTGACAATTTACTCAACGCTGCTTCCCTTAATGGATCGATGGAGATCGTTTTTCCCGCGGTCCGTCGCGACGCAAAACATCCCGCCGACGAACACTGCGCCTGATTGAAATCATGTCGAATGGAATGGCTCGTGAAAAGTGATCTACCCGTTCAGTGACCCTGAATCCTCTAAAAGACTCCATAATTCCAATCCTATTATGCCCCAATTGGCTACGCTGTGAAGCATTGGGCGGCGGAACTGGCCAAGAGTTTCGGAGGGATTGGCCGTGTGGATCGAAAGTCTTGACGACTTCCGCTACGGCCAAAATGGTCAAACTCTATAGAAAATGGACCGCGGCGTTGCCCATCGGGCGAACGCCACAAGCTTGTTCGTTGCCATCTTTATTTGTATCGTTGCGATCATGTTAACCTACGACGCTACCGATCGGCTCTCCTTCACGCGGCTCCGTCGCGACCTGCTCGAAGCGATGCAGATCGAGCGGTTCAATCGCTTGCTCGAAGCGATCCTTCCGCAGAATCGATTCCACGACGACCGCCTGGGCGACATCCAGTTCCCGCTGCAAGCGCTCGGCGAACTGCGGCACCTGCCGACGCTTTCCAAAGCCGATCTGATCGCTGCGGGAGACACCTTTCCGCCACGCTTCCACACCTTCGATGCATCGCGTTACATCCGCCTGCATCGAACCAGCGGGACGACGGGCCGGCCGTTGCCGCTGTTGGATACCGCCGATGATTGGCAATGGTGGATCGATACCTGGCAGTTTGTGCTCGATGCCGCTGATGTGACAGCTGACGACCGCGCCTTCATGGCGTTTTCGTTTGGCCCCTTCATCGGGTTCTGGAGTGCCAACGATGCGCTAGCGGCTCGCGGCGCGATGGTGATCCCCGGCGGAGGCCTTTCGACAGCCGCGCGGTTAACGTTGCTGCAAGATTCCGATGCCACGATCCTCTGCTGCACTCCGACCTACGCGCTGCATATGGCGGATGTCGCCCGCGCCGAATCGATCCCAATCGAATCGTCGGCGATCCGATGCGTGATCGTGGCGGGCGAACCGGGCGGATCGATTCCCGAGGTCCGCCAGCGGATCGAAGCGGCTTGGGGCGCCAAGGTGATCGACCACAGCGGTGCGACCGAAATCGGCCCTTGGGGCTTCGGCACCGCCGACGGCACGTCGCTGCACGTGATCGAAACCGAATTCATCGCGGAGTTCTTGTTGGAGGACGGGACTCCCACCGCGGAGGGCCAGCTGAGCGAACTGGTACTGACGAACCTCGGCCGCATCGGCGCTCCGATCATCCGTTACCGAACCGGCGACCTCGTCCGCCCTCGCTGGGATCATCGCGACGAATGCAGGTTCGTCCGCTTAGAGGGAGGCGTTCTGGGGCGAGCCGACGACATGGTGGTGGTCCGCGGCGTCAACGTTTTCCCCAGCAGCATCGAACGCGTGATCCGCAGCATCCCCGAACTCGGCGAGTTTCGGATCCTGTTGAGCAAACAGGGAGAGATGGACCAGGTGAGTGTCGAGGTCGAGGATCCACAGAACGATCCGCAGCGGATCGGCAAGCAGTTTGAAACGGCGATCGGATTGCGGATCGCAATCAAAATTGTTCCCGAAGGTTCGCTGCCACGCTTCGAAGCCAAGGCGCGGCGCGTGGTCGACAACCGCTAGCCAGCGACGGCGTCGTGCGCGTGACGCTCGATCCAACCGGCGATCACCGTCGCGACAAACTCCAAGTCGCGAGGATTCTTTAACAGCAAGTGATCCGATCCGGGGAGCGTGATCAGGCTGCGAGGCAGCGGCGAATCGGAGGCCTCACCGTCGTGGCGAGGCACGATCTGCGAGACGCTTTCATAACCAACCGTCTCATCGGTCGGCGAGTGCAACGCCAGGATCGGTTTACGGATCGCAGCGATCGTCGATTCCAGATCGTACTGCCGCCATTGATCCAGCGTCGGTTTGCGGATCGTAAACGACCGCCCACCGATCGTCACCTGCCCCTCGCCATCGACTTCGATCGCGGGGTTCATCCGCAGCATCGTATCGGCCAGGTGCCAGGTGTCGCTTGGTGCGGCGATGCTGACCGTGCCGCGAATCGAATCCAATGTGTCGGTTAGCGCCAGCGAAGCCGCTCCGCCAAAACTGTGACCGATCAGGAACGCGGGCAGATCGAACCGCGAATCAAAATATTCGACAGCGGCCCGCAGGTCGGCGAGGTTGGTTTCGAAGTTGGTCTCCGCAAAGTCCCCTCGGCTGTCGCCGATCCCGGTCATATCAAACCGCAGCACGACGATCCCACGCTGCGCCAACAAACGGCTCAACCGGACGATCGTCTTCAGATCCTTGCCGCAAGTGAAGCAGTGCGAAAAGGTAGCCCGTGCGATCGGCGGGATGCTGGGCATCTCGATGATACCCGCCAACGTAAACCCATTGCCGCCAGGAAACTCGACGCGTTCGTTGCGCCGCGGCGCGAGAGCCCCCTCAGCTTCAGATCCGGCCATTACTTTCGCCTACGGTGATCCGACCGCCACGAAACGCTTCGGCCATCGCTTGCGGCACCTCCGCCTCCGACAGCACCAAACGGGCTCGGTTTTCAGCGACCTTGGCCTTGTTCTCCTGCTCGACAGCAACCGCTTCGGCGCGGCGTCGTTCGGCGTTCGCGCGAGCCACACGCGTGTCGGCTTCGGCTTGATCGGCTTGCAAGCGAGCGCCAATGTTCTCGCCGACGTCGATGTCGGCGATATCGATCGAAACGATTTCGAACGCGGTGTGCGCGTCGAGTCCGCGGCTAAGTACAGCCCGTGTGATCAGATCGGGATTCTCCAAAACCATCGAGTGCGACTTGGACGATCCCAACGAACTGATGATGCTCTCGCCCACACGCGCGATGATCGTCTCTTCGGTCGCACCGCCGATCAACTGTTCCAGATTAGTTCGCACGGTGACGCGCGCCCGAACTCGCAATTCGACACCGTCCATCGAGATCGCGCTAAGTGTCGTCTTGCCGCTGCGCTTGGGATCGGGACAGTCGATGACCTTCGGATAGACGCTGGTACGAACCGCATCCAAGACATCGCGGCCGGCCAGATCGATCGCCGCGGCTTGATCGAAGACCAACGGAATGTTCGCTCGGTGAGCGGCGATGATCGCGTTGATGATGTTCATCACGTTGCCGCCGGCGAGATAATGAGCTTCCAAACGGCGGGTGCTGATGCCGCTGCGAGGGCTGATATCCAGCCCTGCCTGAGCCGCCATCACCTTGGCGGTAACAATTGTCGATGCATGGACCTTGCAGAAATGCATCCGCAGCAACGAAGTGATGCTGACATCGGCACCGCTCATCCACGCCTGGAACCACAACTTGCCATACCGCAGCCCGAAGAAGGCGGCGATCAAGCCAAAGAACAGACAGAAAACAACGAAGCCCAGGAACAATGCCGCTTCGGTTGTGATGCCTAGCAGGTCGAAATGTGAAAACACGGTTAAACACCTTGGTTTTATAGCGTATTGCCTTTGCCTAAAGTCGCAATCAACAACATCATATAGGTATGGCGGGTCGACGCAACCGTTTCCATCCGCACCGGACCGTCACGCAAGCAGCGGAAACCGAAGCAACACGAATCGATTTGAAGGCATTCGGTTTCCTCTGCTCCCTATTCACGGAGCAAGGTCAATGATACGCCCCCCCTATGTGCCAGGCGACTGGGTTGTCTACCGAAAAAGCAAGACAGGCCCTCAACCGGGCCCGCGAGCCACACAGGTACACCCATCCCCCAAAGGGGAATATTATTCGTATGTGGTGGAGAAATACTGGATCGTCGACCAGATTTTGTCCGACGGCCGGTTGCTGCTGAAGACCCGCCGGGGCAAGAAACACATTATCGATTCGGCCGATCCCGGGCTGCGGCACGCCGGTTTCTTGCGGCGATGGATGCACCGCGATCGATACACGATCATCGAACAACGGGGCCGCGAGGTTAATTCGCCTCCAGCCGTCTCCAACCCTACCTGAACCAACTTTCTCCCGGCGGCGACTTACCTCGCCATGCCTCCCGATTTAAGATGAACCCCAATTGTCTCCCCACCGACATTGGGATCCTTCACACACATGCCTCCCCGCGCCGTCGTTCTCTCCATCGATGGGCTCGCCCCAGCTAGCTTGCAACCCTACGGCTGCTCCTGGCAACCCACGCCCAATTTCAATCGACTGGCAGCCACATCGCTGGTCTTCGAGCGCTGCTACGCCGATTCGCTCGACCCGATCGCTTCGCTTTGCTCGATGCTTTCGGGAACCCACTCCGCCGCGGGTGCCTCGTCGACAGCTCCGTTCGATTCCACCGGATCGACGCTGATCACCGACTCTCCCGCCGTAGGCGACCTGCCGTTGGCAAAGTCGTTCGAAAACCAAATCGTCGTCCCATTCGAGGTCCCCGCCGCTGCGTGCGAAGAAGTCGAAGAGACGTCGCTGGCAAATCTGTTTGCCGCCGGGATCGATGCGATCAGCGACAGCACTCAAAAGCTCTGCTGGTTGCACGCGTCGAGCCTGCCACGCTGTTGGGATGCTCCCCGTTCGCTGTGCCACGCCGACGATGAACTGCAACTGCCGACCGAGGCCTCGCCACCGCAGTCGTTCGATCCGGCCGCGACCGAGCCCGACCAGATGTTGGGATGGATGACGGTCTACGGCGGCCAGGTGCGTCTGTTGGACATGCTGCTTGGCGTGCTGGTCGATTCGATCACCGCCAGCCCTGGGGGGGACGAAACGCTGCTGATCGTGACTGGCACCGGCGGCATGTCGCTGGGTGAAAACGATCGTTTTGGACTGCCAACCGACGACTATCGCAGCGCTGCGCTGCATGTCCCCCTGATCCTCCGCATCCCCCGCCAGGATCCATTGCGCTCGCTGCGGATCTGCCAACCGTGGGAAATTGCCAGCACGATCGACGGTTGGCTGCAGCAGATGCCCCAAGGACTGTTGACCGACGCAACGCCCGCCGGATGGACCGATGCTCAATCCCCCGTCAACTGGGCCCTCGCAACCGACGCCGATGGTGCGGTGGCAAGCTTCCAAACCCCCTGGTGGAACCTATGTGGTTCGGGAACCGAGGCCGGCCTGTTTCGCAAACCGGACGATCGATTTGATAGCAACGATATCGCGTCGCGAGTCCCTGAGGTTGCGGAGCTTTTACGCGACCAAGCGGAACTCGCGCTGCAATCGTTGCAGACACAGGCCCCCCGCCACGAACTCTCCCCCAACGTCGTATCGGGCCACTGGTAGACCGCCAATCGCTGGCGTTATTGCTCCCAACGCGGCCCCTCGACGATTCTCGCGGGCACATCTCCCGCCCGCCGACCGATGGCAAGCTTTGCCGCCTAGGTAAACCTTGCGTTATTCCCAGATTCTATCGATTGCAGCAACTTTGCCGCCGATATCAGATCTAGCTAACCAAACGGAGTTGGCATAGATCCGGGGGGGGACAATCCATTGAATATCGCAATCTCTAAGTTGGCAGCGCGGCTGTTGCAATCATCGCTGCTGGCGGCATTTCTCGTAGGCCAATCGTACGCCGCAGA
Organism: Rosistilla ulvae; assembly: GCF_007741475.1. Lineage (NCBI taxonomy): Bacteria > Pseudomonadati > Planctomycetota > Planctomycetia > Pirellulales > Pirellulaceae > Rosistilla > Rosistilla ulvae. The sequence continues at coordinate 6,955,613 of NZ_CP036261.1, forward strand.
TCAACACGTGGTCTTCGCGACACAAGAACCCTTCGCTGAAAAAGCTGGCGCAACGCCGGCGATCGCCGTTGTCGATTACGCCGAAACCGAGCGTTTCGAAGCCGCACTGCTTAGTCCGAACTGCGACACCTGCGGCGAGACCTCGTGTGGGTGCGACTCCACGCTCGGTTGCGACAGCCTGTACGGGCCAACATGCGGTACCGACGCCGCCTGCCTAGCGAACGGCCTGGGATGCGGAAACGGATGGTTACAAGCAGAGTATTTGATGTGGTGGTCGGCCGGGATGCCTACGCCCGCCCTGCTAGCCCGAGCAAGCGAACAGAATCCGGCAGTTGGCACGCCGCTGGTCGGCGGATCGGCTGGCGATTTGCTGGAAGGAATGCGTTCGGGCTTGCGGGTCCGCGGTGGTACATGGCTGGACAATTGCCAAACCGTGGGGATCGAATTCGAGTATCTGTTCCTCGACACGATCGACGAATTCCACAGCGTTGGTGACAACGGCACGGCGGGATCCGCCGTTTACACACGCCCGTTTTTCAACGTCCTGACGAATCAGCCCGATGCCGAACTGGTCTCGTTCCCCGGCGTGCTTCGCGGCACCGCCAGCGTCCAAGCCGAAGGGGACTTCCAATCCGCCGGTGTGCGATTGGTTTGGAATCAGTGCCAACAATGCTGCGAAGGATGTGGCCCCTGCGGTCCGATCGTCAACAAGTCCCGTTTCGATCTGCTGATCGGATACCGCTATGCATCCCTAGACGAGAACCTATTGATCCGCGAGAACCTGCAAGAGGTGACGCCGCCGGAAACAACGTTCGACATCTTCGATCAATTCACCACCACCAACCGCTTCAACGGTGGCGAACTGGGTGTCCGATGGCAGGAACAATACCAACGATTCAGCCTCGAGATGCTGGGCAAACTAGCCTTCGGCTCGAACCGCCAAACCGTTCAGATCTCCGGCCGCACCCTGGCGACCGACGGCATCGATGTCGTCGATGCCCCCGGCGGCCTGCTGGCCCAAACGTCGAACATCGGCACCTACACACGGAACCGATTCGCATTGATTCCCGAACTGGGAGCCACGGTGGGGTACGCCTTCCGCCCCAACTGGAAAGCCACGCTCGGATATTCGATCATCTACTGGGATCGCGTCGTTCGTCCAGGCGACCAGATCGACACCTCGGTCAACCCGAACCTACTGCCACCAGCGACCAACACAGCGACCGAACCGCTGCGTCCGGAGTTCCAGTGGCAAGAGAACGGTTTCTGGACCCAAGGCATCAGCTTTGGCCTGGCCTACAACCGATAGCTCTCCTAAACGCCCCCGTTGCGGGCGGCGCGTGTTGACGCGATCGATGCACCGAATCCCGAAGGGAGCGCAGATGGTAGCCGGAGGTCGCCCGCCCAGCGGCGCACCTCCGGAATACGAGGCCCACGCGCACGCCGCTCCCGCAGGGAGCCCAGATGGTAGCCGGAGGTCGTCGCGCAGCGGCGCACCTCCGGAACAAGACGCCTAACACGCGCGATGCTCCCGAAGGGAGCGCAGACCGATGTGCGCCCCCGTCGGGGGCGGCCTTCGATTTCGCGATTCGGTTACCGGTGGTGTTCGCTACGCTCAAACCACCGGCTACCTTCTGGGGCCGCGTTGCGGTCCGCGATCGATGCGCACCCAATCCCGCAGGGAGCGCAGATCGTTGCGTGCCCAATCAGGGAAGGGCCATCGATCGACTCATACGATTCGGCTAAAGCCTCTAGTCCAGCACCTCCACCAGATGCATGACATCTGACCGTCCGCCGACGCAGACAGACCGGCTTCCTCGGGAAAAGATTGGGGTTCTGATCCCCCATCGACCTGGTATAATGTCCTCCCAGCACCCCCACCTTCACACCTCGCGCCCCCGACGATGCGATATGCGATTCTCCCACAGCTGCCTGCCTTGGCTCGCTTCCGTAACCCTGCTTTTGTCGATCGCGATCCAGCCGATTTGCCAAGCCGCCGACAATAGCGGGCAACCGATCCTCGGATGGTCCTTCGATCAACAGCCTCCCGGCACGATCGTCGGCAAAGCGAACCTAGAACCATGGGGCCCCGCGGCTCCCGAGTTCCCCGACTTTGCCAAGGAGAACCAGGCGCTGTCGTTGAACGCTCCGGCCTACATCCGCCTTGAAGATACCAAGGAGGACGACCGCTACGATTTTGACAACGGCGACTGGATCTCGGTCGAAGCATGGGTGAATCTCTATTCGATCGTCCAGCACGCCTACATCATCGGCAAAGGGCGAACCGGGCGCAGCGGTTTCGAATCCGACAACCAAAACTGGGCCGTGCGGTTGAGCAATCACCGTGGCGAAGCGTGCGTGAACTTCTTGTTCCGTAGCCGCGCCGACGAAGCTGGCCCCGCCGATTGGCATCGCTGGACGTCGTCCAAAGGCTTCGCTCCGGGAAGCGGCTGGCATCACATCGCAGTCTCCTACCAGTTTGGCAAGCCAGAGACGATCCAAGGTTTCGTCGATGGCAAGCCCGTCAAAGGTGCCTGGGATATGGGAGGTCCGACCAAGCGAGCCCCCGTCGTCGATGAAGACGAGGTCTGGATCGGGTCGTCGATGAAGGGAGCCCGCAGTTGTTCGTTCAACGGCGAGATCGATGAACTGAAGCTGTACCGAAACGAACTGCCCAGCGAACTGATCGCGTCGCGCTACAAATACGTTCCGCAACCGATCAAAAAGCCGGAGGTCCCCGAAGGCAAGGTCCTCGTCCAACTGCTGGGCCCCACGGCGACCTTCGATTCGATCCCGCGACGAATGGACGAACCGCAACTGGAATGGCACCAGGACTCGCTCGCGTTCTCCCAGCTCCCCTACAAATACGATGACTGGGGCATCCGCGACGATTGGACTGAAGGCAATCAAAAGTCGATGGTCGTCCGCGCATGGACCGAATTGACACTGCCGCCGGGCGACTACCAACTGCTGGTTCGATCGCGCGGCTACTCGCGGCTGAAGATCGACGACCAAGATGTCGTCACGACGCCGCGGCAACCAAACCGAGCCGGTGCTCACCACGTGGTCGATCCGCTGCCGAAGGTTCCCGTGCCGGGAATGCGTCCGCACTTCATGAGCGATTCCGAACGGATCGTCGACTTCCACAGCGACGGCAAAACGCACCAGATCCTGTTTGAAGCGATCGTTGGCGGGCCGCGATATCGGCTGGAGTTTGGCGAATCGTGCATCGCGATCGCTCGTCCCGGCGAGATGTTCGAAATCATTGGCCCAGGCAAAACGTACCCGCTGACCGACGAGGGCTGGTTGGCCTTTGCCGCCGACCACAAACAATTGGTCGGCGACATGAACCACAAGCACCGCCGCGCGGCAAACCAGATCCAATCCGATTATTGGCAGCAGCGACACGAATACGCGTTGCAGAATCTGATCGAAGAACCCGAATCGCGGGAGATCGACACGCTGATCGCTGCGAAGATCGACGCCGTCAACGCCGAGCGTCAATCCGCATCTGCGGCGACCGCATCGGACACCTTCTATCGCGAGCGGATCCAACCGATCCTGGCATCCCACTGCGCTCGCTGTCACAGCGAAAAGCGGCAGGGAGAACTGAGCGTTGTCGATCGCCAATCGCTGCTCGAAGGTGGCGAATCGGGCGATCCAGCCGTCGTGCCGGGCGATCCCGATGCCAGCTATCTAATCGATCTGATCTCCGCCGATGCCGACGACTACCGCATGCCGCCCAAGGGTGACGGGCTGAGCGACGACGAGATCGCGGCGGTTCGCCAATGGATCACCGACGGCGCCACGATGACTCAGACGCCCAAACCGCCCGTCGAACTTACCGACAACGTCGACGATTACACCTTTTTGCGTCGCGTCTCGATCGACACGATCGGGCTCTCGCCGACGCTCGAAGAGATCGACAAGTTCTTCAGCGACGATCCCGCCACGCGCCGCGACAACGCGATCGATCGCTTGCTGAACGATCCCCGCTGGGCGGAAAACTGGGTCGGCTACTGGCAGGACGTGTTCGCCGAAAACCCGAACCTGCTGAAACCAACACTTAACAACACCGGACCTTTCCGGTTCTGGATCCTCGAGGCGTTGCAGGACAACAAGCCGATCGATCGGTTTGCCACCGAGTTGATGATGATGCGGGGCAGCCAATGGTACGGCGGTTCAGCTGGCTTTTCGATCGCCTCGCAAAACGACGTGCCGATGGCTGCCAAAGCCCACGTGATCGGGACCGCCTTCATGGGCGTCGAAATGAAATGCGCCCGATGCCACGATGCCCCTTACCATTCGTGGAAGCAGGGGGATCTGTTCCAGATGGCGGCGATGCTCAGTCGCAAATCGATCAAGCTGCCCGAGAGCAGCACCGTGCCGGCGGCATTCTTCGAAAAGCAGGCTCGCAAGTCGCTGATCGAAGTGACCCTGAAACCGGGATCGACCGTCCGACCGGAATGGCCTTTCGCCAGCCTGTCGTCCGACAGCGCAGCGGGCATCGTCCAGGACTCCGCTGATTCGCGGCAGGTCTTGGCGGCTCAAGTGACTGCGTCGCGACGGTTCGCCGAAGTCATCGCCAACCGAATCTGGACCCGTTTGATGGGAGCCGGAATCGTCCAGCCCGTCGACGACTGGGAAGGCAATCCGCCCAGCGACCCAGCACTGCTATCGGCGCTGGCCGATCGTTTGATCCAGTCGGGCTACGACCAGAAAGAATTGCAACGGGCGATCCTTTCCAGCGACGCCTACCAACGCGCCGCGATCCCAACCGATGGCGAACAACGCCTGTTCGCGGGCCCCTACCGCCGCCGCATGTCGGCCGAACAGATTGTCGACACGTCGCTGCACGCCGTCGGCCAAACGATGCGTACCGAACAATTGACGATGGACGTCGAAGGGACTTTGCCCCCCAACACGTTTGTCAATTTTGGATTCCCCAAACGCTCGTGGGAGTTCACGACGTTGGCGAACGAACGCGATCGCCCCAGCCTGGCACTGCCGCGTGCCCAAGCGATCATCGACGTCTTGAAGGCCTTCGGTTGGCGAAACTCCCGCCCCGAACCGATCAGCCAACGCGAAGAGACGCCCAACCTGATCCAACCGGGCGTGCTAGCCAACGCCACCTTTGGCACCTGGCTGACGCGACTGAGCGATCACAGCGAACTGACGCAATTGGCGCTGCAGGACCAAGACCTCGACGCCTTCATCGACGCGTTGTATCTGCGACTGTTGACTCGCCAACCGACCGATCCCGAACGGGCCCAGTTCCGCGAATTGCTGGAACCTGGCTACGCCGATCGATTGGTCAGCGACATCGACGCCTTTGCTCCGGCACCGCCCAAGCGGTTCCGTTACGTCTCGTGGTCAAACCACCTGAACTCCGAGGCCAATGTGATCAAAGTCGAAATGGAAGCCTACGCACGCCAAGGCGATCCACCGACACGAATGTTAACCGAAGCCTGGCGGTTGCGAGCCGAAGATGCGATCTGGTCGCTGCTGAACAGCCCCGAAATGATCGTGATCCCATAACCGATCTCGCTTCCGTCCCCCCAGGAACCTTCACCTCCGACACATTCACCACGCAACCCAACGACCCACCCATGAAACGACGACACTTTTTGCAATCGACCGCCGCCGCTGCGGCCGCCACTCCACTACTCGCCTCGCAAACCAACGCGATGCCGATGGGCAAAGCGGAACACTGCGTGATGATCTGGCTCGGTGGCGGCATGGCTCAGATCGACACCTTCGATCCCAAAGCGATGGGAGACGCAAAGGCGAAGAAGGCGGGCAGCTACTACAAAGCGATCGACACCGCCGTCCCTGGCGTCCAGGTTTGCGAACACCTGTCGGGGACCGCGCGGATGATGGAGCGTGTGACTGCGCTGCGAACGGTTCACCACGACGTGATCGATGAACACGCCGCGGCGACCAACCGGATGCACACAGGTCGGCTGACGGCTGGCACCGTCCAATACCCATCGATCGGATCGATCATCGCCGCCCAACGCGGCGCCGCTGCCGAAGGCGTTCCCGCCTACATGCTGATCGGATATCCGAACCTCACTCGCGGCCCCGGCTTCCTCGGCCAAAAGGGAGGCTTTGTCTACCTGACCGATATCGCATCGGGTCCAGCCGGCCTGGCTCGCCCGGCGGAGATCACCGACAGTCGGCAAGCTCGCCGCGAACAGCTCCTCTCCACCGTCCGCAACGCGGGGCACAAGCGGTTTGCCGGCGACAAGCTGTACGCCGATTACGATTCGGCGGTCGCCGAGAGCTTGCGATTGAGCGGCCCCGACTTTATGAAGTCGTTCGATCTCAGCAACGAACCGGACGACTTGCGGAACCAATATGGCGACGGCTTCGGCCAGCGACTGCTGATGACGCGGCGGCTGTTCCAATCGGGCGTCCGTTTCATCGAAGTCTCCCACAACATGAACTTCCGCAATGGAACCGGCTGGGACACGCACAACGACGGCCAGTTGAACCAACACGTACTGATCAAAGAACTGGACCAATCGATGTCGGCGCTGATGGCTGATCTCGAAGCCCACAAGATGCTCGACAAGACGTTGATCGTGATCAACACGGAATTTGGTCGCCCGGCCCAGTTTGATTCGGGCGGCGGCCGCGGCCACTACAGCAAGAACTTCTCGCTGGTCCTGGCCGGCGGCGGCTTGCGTCACCAAGGGGCTTACGGCGTCAGCGACGAACTGGCGATGAACGCTGTCGAAAACCCGGTCTCCGTTCCCGATGCTTTTGCGACGATCATGGCGACGATGGGAATCGACACCAGCATCAACCTGTACGATGGCGATCGCCCCGTTCCGATCACCGATGGCGGCGTCCCGATCGCTAGCCTGTTCTAGACAGGGAGCTTCCTCGTTTAACCGCCCGCGTTTCTGAGCGCCGCGCCGCCCGCTGGGCTCGCGGTTAAACGACAGCGACGGTTTCGCGTACCGTTAGCGTCACTCAAGCTTCTCGCTTTGCGATCTTTGTGCCTCTTCGTGGCTAGCGCGTTAGCCACAAAGATCGACAAGAGACACAAAACACGGGGCCCGTAGAGGACGAGTCCCACGCTTCGTTTAACGCGGTGGCGTCGCGGCATTTGTTCGGGACTCGCGTGGAAGCGCGGCCCGCTGGGCACGCGGTTAAACGAAATACAATACGCCCTGTTCGGGCAACCGCCCCATCAGCCCAAGCGGGATCAGCCGGCTTCGCCTTGCCGGTTGCTCCAGCAACTAGCGACGATCCGGATCGATTCGTAATCGATCTTCCCGTCGAGGGCGTCGAAGATCGGCCGCAGCCGCTCGAGCCCCGTTTCGGCAAGCACGTTTTCGATCTGCTCGATCACCTCGGTCGCGACCCATGGCGTTGGGTCGGTGACCCGTTCGTGCTTCAGGTAGTCGTTCAGATAGCCGGCAACGGTCGAACGGGCCCGATTGAGTTCGACGACCGCGTCGTCCAACGACATCCCGTTGCGAAACAGATCCATCGCCGCAAGGCTCGACGCAGCCAACGCCTTCGGCTTCGTAGCGACGGGTTTCGCCGGGCGATCGACCACGGCGATGTCGCGATCGAGTTCGTGTTGGTCGCAGTAGCTGGCGATTTCCGCGAGGAAGATCTCGCCAAAGTCCTGCTGCTTTTTCTCGCCGATGCCCGAGACCGTCATCAAGCGAGGAACGTCCGACGGACGGATGCGAGCCATGTCGCGGAGCGTCACGTCGCCGAAGACGACATAAGCCGGCACCTTCTTCTCCGCGGCGATCTTCCCGCGCAGCTGCCGCAGATGCTCGAACAGCCCGCGATCGACACCCTCCCACGATTCGGATGACGCCGCCTTCGGCTGAGCCTCTTTTTTGGCGGGGCGTAACAACCGCGGCTCCACCTCGCGGCGCAACAACTGGCGACCGCTTGGCGTCACGCTGATCGTGTTGTATTCGCCGCTACGCAACAAGAACCCCTGTTCCACCAGTTGTTCGATCCAACCGCGGACCGTGTTGACGGTCTCGCTGGAGAGCAGTCCATAGGTCGAAAGTTTGTCGTGCCCCATCTGCACGATCCGCTGCTCCTGCGATCCGACCAGACACTTGGCGTTGTAGTCGGCTCCGAACCGCTCCTCGGTCCGCAACACATTCGACAAGATTTTCTGACCGATCGTCGTCGCATCGTCGACCAAATCGATCTCGTCCAGACAGACGTCGCAGGCTCCGCATTTCTCCGCCTCGAGATCTTGGCCAAAGTAGCGGACGATCGATCGATGCCGGCAGGAGACCGACGCGCAGAAGTGGTTCATCGCCTCGAGCGACGCCACTGCGGAATCGAAGACCGACGGATCGCCGCCGCGCATGATCCGCTTCCATGTCACCAAATCGCCGCCGCTGTAGATCAGCACGCATTCGGCCTCCAGGCCATCGCGCCCGGCACGCCCGCTCTCCTGTTGATAATGCTCCAACGACTTCGGCATTCCGGCGTGGACCACGTACCGGACGTTCGATTTATCGATCCCCATCCCAAACGCAACGGTCGCCACGATCACATCGACCTGCTCGCTGAGGAACGCTTCCTGGTTCTGTGCCCGCTGAGTATCGCTCAAACCGGCGTGATAGGGAGCGGCCTTGAAGCCCAACCGGACCAGGTTCTCCGTCGTCCGATCGACCTCTTTGCGGCTGATACAGTAGACGATCCCCGATTCGCCGGCGTGACGCTGGATGACTTCGCAGACCTGCCCGAACCGATTGTTCGCCGCCAAAACGCGATAGACCAGATTTGGGCGATCGAAACCGCCGACCAACATCTGCGGCGATTCCAATTGCAACTGCTGGGCGATGTCCTCGCGAACCTGCTGCGACGCGGTCGCCGTGTAGGCGTGCACGCCAACGCCAGGGAAGGCCTCTTTAAGGAACCGCAACTGCCGGAATTCGGGCCGGAAGTCGTGCCCCCACGCGCTGATACAGTGGGCTTCGTCGATCGCCACCATCGAAACCTTGGCAGACTTCAGGAACTCGATCATCCGCGCGTCGACAAGTCGCTCGGGGGCGACGTACAGCAGTTTCAGCTCTCCCGCCTGAATCTGGTCGGCGATCTCGCGACGCTCGTCAGCCGAGAGCGTGCTGTTGATATACGCCGCCGAAATGCCGCAACTGCGGAGCGCATCAACTTGGTCCTTCATCAACGAGATCAAGGGGGACACGACAACGCCCATCCCGTCGAGACAGGTCGCCGGGGCTTGGAAGCAGAGCGATTTACCGCCACCGGTCGGCAGCACGACGACGCTGTCGCGATGCTGCATCACACACTCCATCGCCTCGCGCTGCAGCGGGCGAAAGGCATCGTAACCCCAGCTTGTCTCCAGGGCGGCGAGCAGTTGCGATTCGATCGACAGATTTTCAGGTTCTTCGGTTTCCATGCACGGAGTTTATCAGAAAGCACCCCGAATCGGCTGCCCGCCCAATCGACAATCAACGCACAATCGGTAGGCGTCGACGGCACGCTTCGTAAGCAAGAGGGGGGTTACTCGCGGCGGTTACTTCGAGGCAGAAAAAACCCAGAAAACGAAAACCACTGCAAATTCCAGCACATACGGACCTTCAAGCATCCCCCTGACATGTACCGGCACACCTTTTGCTAAACATGCAAGCCGGGTATCTCATCCCAGTCATTGCCTCTCGTTCCCACACAGCGATCCCATTCCTTTCGGTTCGTGCAAGCCAGTTCACCTCAAGATAGGCACAACTGGCTTGAAAGCGGCCTTATTGAAAACATCCCGGAGAAGATTTGATGCGTCGCAGAAACGGATTCACTTTGGTCGAACTATTGGTCGTGATCGCGATCATCGGCATTCTGGTTGGCCTGTTGTTGCCAGCCGTTCAAGCCGCCCGCGAAGCGGCTCGGCGGATGCAGTGCAGCAACAACATGAAGCAGCTTGGTTTGGCTCTGCATAACTACGTCGACACTTACCAGAAGTTCCCCGCTTCGGCCCGCGGGTACGGCGGATGTGTTGGAAACGCAGTTAACGGTGAAATCAAGAATGCAAACGGCCTCGTCGCACTGCTTCCCTACATCGAACTGCAAAACGTCTACGACCAGTTCAATCACGACGAAGCCTTTTCGGTAAACCCAGGCGGCTACCAACGGGCAACCGGCACCGTGGTCGGCGATCCGATCACCAACGGCAACGCAGCGCTCGCGGAACTGGAACTCGATGTCTTCCTATGCCCGTCCGACCCCAACCCAGCCAAAGGGCGATTGGTAGGAAGCGCGTATGGTCCCGGCGGCAGCTTCTCCGGCGCCGCAACCAATTACGACTTCATCGTCAAGTGCGGTACTGAATTCGGCACATGCAACAGTTACGCAACTACCGCTAGCAATGAAAAACGGATGTTTGGCGGCGACGTGAACACTCGGATGGCCGAAGCAACCGACGGACTGAGCAACACGTTCATGATGGGCGAAACCACCAAGTACCTTTCCAATGGCGCAGCCTTCGCCTGGTCGTATCGGGCTTGGGTGATGACAGGCATCGATCCCCATTACACGACCGCCAATGGTGGAATCAACGTCTGGCACCAACCGTGGGTCGCACCGACTTGGCAAAACCCACCCTACATTCCGCAACGCGGCCGACCTCGCAGCTGGTGGGTACCAGCAGCCAGCCTGCACCCGGGCGGATGTCACTTTGTGATGGGCGATGCTTCGGTCCAGTTCATCAATGAAACGATCGACAAGCCGACCCTATTGAACTTGACCGTCATGGCCGACGGACAAGTCGTTACATTACCGTAACTCCTACTGTTTTGTTGCGACCGGACAACCGAAGCCCGGTCGCAAATTCACTTTCGCATGGGCAGATGCGTTCCAATGTTTGCTGACTTCAAAACAGGCCTGCTCATCACACTCGGCGCAATTTTGGGTTGCGGCCAACAGCCTGTCGAGACGGGCCCCGTCCTGATCCCTATCCGAGGAACGTTGACGCTCGACGGTCAGCCATTGCCCTTCAAGAGCGTGCAATTATCCCCGACCGCGGGAACCGCCGGACGCGGCGCGGCAGCCTTCTCCGACGGACAAGGGAGATTTCAAATGAAAGCGATCATCTCCGATGCCATCGAAGATTTTGCCGGATGCCCCCCAGGACGCTACCGCATCGTGGTCACGGAACCATTGATTCCAATTTCGGATCGGGACTTCGAAGCAGCCCATCAGGAAATGATAGAGGAAGCCCGTGAACCCGAAGTCGCGATCTTGCTCTCCGAACCCAACCCAAACAGCACCATCCCCGACGCCTACAAAACCGACCACACTTCGCCACTAGAGATTGTGATCGATCAACAAACCCAAACGCTAGCTATCGAACTCGATTCGAAAGCCATTCCCCGCGCCGCCCCCGAGGCGACTCCACCGTCGAATGACACTCAAGAGAGCTCCTCCGAAGAACAGCAAAACGAGACAACTCCAGAATAAGCAAGCAGCGACACACAAAAGAGAAAGCACACAGCACAACACTTACCACGAACGACACATACACAGACACCAACACGCCAAACAACAGAAACACGCACCGAAGACAAACGCCGAAACATTTATCATGCCTCATGGGTGCCGCGACATGCGAACCACGATTCCAGACTGTAGCGAACAGTAACCAGAACCGATGAACCCTCCCTGGCTACGGAACCTCAAACCACACTAAGGCCCCTGCAGGGTGGACCATCCACCCATAGTGATTCCCGACGCTGCAATGCGGCTAACCACACCGCAACCGTCATGAGTAACCGCGGCAGAGGCTACCAAGCGGGACCAACACCGCCCAAGCCACACAGCTTACACACTCCGCCGAACACACTATCCACTGATACACACGACACATGACCTTTCGTTCATGCATCGAATACACCCCCGGAAAAACATCGCATTTCTTCGAAAGAAAACGTTTTCACTCCAACGTGAGACTGCTACATTCAGACAGTCCGACATGTCTTACATTAGAACATTTAAGGCAGACAATTGTTTCATATCCAATCCCGAATCCATCCCGTGCAGGGTCATTCCACACCGCAATTGAAGTCCACATAAATCGGCGCTGCACAGAATCGTAAGCGAAGCTGCAAATCACGATCTGTTTTTTTCTCATCTCTCCCAGGAGACGTCCGATGTTTGTAAAAAGAAGAGCGTTCACCCTCGTAGAACTACTTGTTGTGATCGCGATCATTGGGATCTTAGTGGGCCTGCTGCTGCCAGCGGTTCAGGCGGCTCGCGAAGCGGCTCGGCGGATGCAGTGTGGCAACAACATGAAGCAACTCGGCCTGGCGCTGCACAATTATGTGGACACCTACCAAAAGTTCCCCGCCTCCAGCCGCGGATACAGCGGATGTGTTGGCAACGCAGTCAACGGTGAGATCAAAAACGCCAGCGGCCTCGTTGCGTTGCTTCCCTACATCGAGCTGCAAAACGTCTACGACCAGTTCAATCACGACGAAGCCTTTGCCGTTACCAGTTCGGGGCAACGTGCGACCGGAACCGTGATCGGCGACCCAGCGACCAACGGAAATGCGGCCCTTGCCGAACTGGAACTCGACGTCTTCGCATGCCCTTCGGACAGCAACCCCGTCAAAGGTCGCTTGGTTGGAAACCACTACGGGCCTGCGCCAGGATTTTCGGGCGCCGCAACCAACTATGACTTTATCGTCGCAGCCAGCCCTGAATTCGGCACCTGCAACAGCTACGCAACCACCAGCAGCACAACCAAGCGGATGTTTGGTGGCGACGTCAACACCCGGATGGCCGAAGTCATCGACGGGCTAACAAACACCTTCATGGTCGGCGAAACGACGCGACACCACGTCAATGGGGCCGCCCTGGCTTGGTCCTATCGCGGCTGGGTCATGACGGGCGTCGACCCGTATTACAACGGAACCAACGGCGGAATCAACGTCTGGCACCAACCTTGGGTTCACCCCACCTGGCAGAGCCCACCCTTCGTCCCAATGCGCGGCCGCGCTCGCAGTTGGTGGGTTTCGTCGGCCAGTTTGCATCCCGGCGGATGCCACTTTGTCATGGGGGACGCTTCGGTCCAGTTCATTAACGAAACGATCGACAAGCCGACTCTGTTGAACCTAACGGTCATGGCCGACGGACAAGTCGTCACGCTTCCGTAGTAGGCGTTCACAGATCAACTTACATTTCACCCTCCGGCGCGGCGGGAGGGTGGGATTGGGGAACTGCATTTAAAAAGGGCACTCCCCACCACTCTTCACTCGAACACTCTATTCCGATTTGTCTTTTAAAGTTAACAGGTGAGTTTGATGTTCAAATTTGTAAAAGTCAGTCTTATCGCGGGAGTCGTTGCGATTGCGGGCTGCGGTGACGCGGGGCCGCCACGCGTTCCGATCACCGGGACGCTGACGCTCGATGGGGAACCACTGGCATTCAAGAGCCTGACGTTAACACCGATCGAAGGGACCACCGGCAATGGTGCTTCGGGATACTCCGACGGCCAAGGGAAATACCAAGTCCTAGCGATGGTTCCCGGCGCAGTGCAAGACTTCAATGGCTGCCCGCCGGGACGTTATCGCGTAACGGTCTCCGAACCGTTGATCCCGATCACCGATGCCGACTTCAAGACGGCTAGCGATGGTCAAGTAATCGACAGCAACGAACCGGCGGCGGCGGTCTTCATGCCAACCGCGCCGAGGAAAAAGAAGCAGGCAAAGGGAGCGATCCCCAGCGTCTACGCCTCAGGTACGATGTCGCCACTCGTGATCGACGTCGCCGAAGGGAACGAATTGATCGACCTAGCGCTCGCATCGACAGCAAAATAGGTTCACTCCGCCGCTGCGATCGCTCGCAATCCGTCCCAACGCGACGATCGACTAGATCTGGTCGTATGGCAACTCGAACAGCTCGTTGGCAACTTCGATCTGCCCAGTCTCTAATCCTTTTCGGAACCAGTAGGCTCGCTGCTTGCTGGTTCCGTGCGTAAAGGCATCGGGAACGACGCGTCCCTGCATCTGTTGTTGCAAGCGATCGTCGCCGATCGCTTGAGCGCATCGCATCGCCTCTTCGACATCGCCAGCGTCCAAGAAGGACTTCATCTTTTGGCCGTGATGCGCCCAGACGCCGGCGAGAAAATCGGCCTGCAATTCCAACCGTACACTCAACCGATTTGCCGCCACCTTGTCGACACCCTGCTGACTGCGGTGAACCTGGTCGGAAATGCCCAGCATATTTTGCACGTGATGCGCGACTTCGTGAGCGATCACGTAAGCCATCGCAAAGTCCCCTTTGGCTCCAAATTGATTCTGCAGCTGTTCGAAGAACGACATGTCCAGATAAACCTGATCGTCGCCAGGGCAATAAAACGGGCCCGTCGCGCTGCTGGCCATCCCACAAGCCGACGAGACCTGATCGCGGAACAGGACCAACTTCGGTTCGGGATACCGCTTCCCGATCTGCTCGGTGAACAACTTGTTCCAGACATCTTCGGTGTCGGCCAACACCACCGAGACAAACTGCTTCAGCTCGCGTTCGGCTTCGCTATCTTCGACCGGCACGTTTTGCGGCGCACCGGCTTGCTGTTGCGCCTGCTGCTGTTGCACCTGTTGGATCAATTGCTGCGGGTCTTTCCCCATCATCAGCCCCAACACGACCATGACCAAAATCATCAGCCCGCCCCCACCGGCAACCGCGGGCCCCGCCCCCATGGCGCGTCGATCTTCAATATTTTCGCTCTCTCGTCTTCCACGCCAACGCATCGGATTATCCTGAAAAGGTTTCTTATAAACGCTGCGCCGGAAGCAGAGAGCACCGGGCTCAGCCAGCCAATAGTTGTTATCATACGTCGCAAACCAGTCTACCCAAAGCGTTGCACATTGACATTCGATTGGGCGGCTTTCCATTGTTGCAACAACCACGACAATGGGAATGGCGGCGTTCGGTGAACCGTCCCTTTCGCGATTCCTTTTCGTTCCTGCTCTATCACCCCAAAAAAGCTTTATGTGCGGCATCACCGGCGGACTCTGGACTCACCCGCAACATTCGATCTCCGCCGACGTCCTGCAACGGATGACCGAAGCGATCCGCCACCGCGGCCCCGACGACAGCGGAACCCATGTCGAAGCGATGCGGACCGATCCGTCGGGCCCCGTCCCCGGCGTGGCCCTTGGGTTTCGGCGATTGAGCATCATCGATCTCGCCGGCGGCCACCAACCGATGAGCAACGAAGACGGTTCGATCTGGATGGTCTTCAACGGCGAGATCTACAATTTTGGCGACCTCCGCCGACGTCTCGAAGGAGCCGGCCATCGTTTTGGTTCCTCCAGCGATGGCGAATCGATCTTGCACCTGTACGAAGACCTGGGGGTCGAGTGTTTCTCGCACCTCAACGGAATGTTTGCCGTCGCGATCTGGGACCGCAACCGCCGCCGGATCGTGCTGGCGCGCGATCGCTTGGGCCAGAAACCGCTGCACTACACGGTGCAAGACGATCGACTGCTGTTTGCCAGCGAACTGAAGTCGCTGATGGAGGTGCCGGGGCTGCGCCGGGAGATCGATCCGTCGGCGATCGATGAATTCCTGACCTACCAATACGTCCCACACCCGAACACGATTTATCGCGATATTCACAAGCTGCCGCCGGGACACTTTGCTGTCTTCGAAGACGAACACTTGAGCGTCAAGCGATACTGGGATATCGATCTCGCCAAAGAAACGCCGATGACGCAGGAGGAGGCGTCCGAGCAACTGCGGGAACTGCTCTCCGATTCGGTGCGGCTGCGATTGCAATCCGACGTTCCGCTGGGAGCGTTCCTCTCCGGCGGGATCGATTCGTCGCTGATCGTCGCTCTGGCTCAACAGCAGCGCGACGATCCGATCCGCACCTTCAGCATCGGTTTTCCGCTGAAGGATTTCGACGAGACTCACTACGCCAAACAAGTCGCCGACCATCTGGGAACCCAGCACACACGGTTCGAAGTCCAGCCGAACGCGGTCGACGTGATCGACAAATTGGTCTGGCACTACGACGAACCGTTTGGCGATTCGAGCGCCATTCCAACCTGGTACCTGTCGGAACTGACCCGCCGCGAAGTGACCGTGGCGCTCTCGGGCGACGGCGGCGACGAACTGTTCGCCGGCTACGATCGCTACCGAGCGTTGTGGATCAGCCGCCAGATGGATCGGATGTTGCCGATGCGCGGAATGCTGGGAGCCAAGTGGATCCAGCGGCTCCCCGATTCGACGCGGCAGCGTTCCCTGATCCGCCGTGGCAAGCGGTTCTGCGACGCGATCAGCCAACCGCCGGCGCGGCGCTTCATGAACTGGTTGCAGATCTTCCCCGAAGCGCTCCGAGGCGAGATCTACAACGAGGACTTCGTTAAGCAGTTGCCGGGGGACGATCCGTTCGAGTTCTTCCACATGGCCTGGAAACAGTCGGGGAATCGGGACGACGTCACCAAAGCATCGCTAGCCGATCTGATGACCTACCTGCCATGCGATCTGTGCACGAAAGTCGATATCGCGTCGATGGCTCACGGATTGGAGGTCCGCCAACCGATGCTCGACTACCGCGTCGTGGAACTCGCCGCGCGGATGCCGGTGAAATGGAAGTTCCGCGGCAAGCGCGGCAAACTGATCCTGGACGACACCTTCGGATCGATGATCCCCAAAAACATCTGGACTCGCAAAAAGATGGGCTTCGGCATCCCGATCGCCGCCTGGTTCAAGAACGAATGGCGGCCGATGTTACACGACCACCTGCTGGCTCCCGACGCCAAGCATCAACAATTCTTCCGCCCCGAAGTCGTCGCCAAGATGGTCCACGATCACGAGACCGGCGCAGTGAATCACGGCTACCGATTGTGGAACCTGCTGATCCTCGAAAAATGGCTCCGCCGCTGGACCTAAATATCAGACGCGAACAGAGAAGTCCGCGCGGATAGCACAGAGAAGGGCAGAATGAACATCTCATTCTTCGTCATATCGCCCCCGTCATCCTGCCATCCTCTTCTCTTTGTAGCCATTGCGGATCTTCCTAAATGGCGGAGCCATGGCAGCATAAAGCCTGGGACGCGAGTCCTGTCGGTTATACATAAGTCAGTTTTTATCCCCGAAGGGATTGCAGCCATTAGCCGTAGGTAAGCGAAGCGCCACCTACGGAAAATGCCAAACAAACAGGTTTTCGACGCCGAAGGGTGTCACAGCAATCAGGCTGATCGGGCTGCGACCATCTTCGGGGTCGTATATCGCGTCGCTTTTCGTCATCCGGTGGTGTTCGCTGCGCTCGACCGCCGGCTAATGGCTTTAACGCTTTCGGCGTAGGTTGACTTGCGTATAACTGTCAGGACGCGAGTCCCAGGAAAACGGCAACATCGCAGAACGAAGTCGCGGAGCGACGGCAGATGTTCGCTCGCAGAACGCCAAACGCAGGCAGCAAGTTTTGGCAGAATGATAGGGGCAGAACGCTATGCGAAGCCAGAAGGTTTCCTACTGCCGATCGAGCCACTGTTGCACTCGGTCCTGCCAGGCTTGAACGGTCGGTTGCAGTTGATCGTACAACGCGACGGCGTCGGAGACGCGCGACTCGCGGCCACAGCGTTCGATCTCTTCGGCCAGAGCGACTTCGTCTCCGCTGGAGACATATTTGAGACACGACTTCAGCGTATGACCGTAGCGCTCGATCTCTTTCGGCGTGCCGCCAGCGATCGCCACTCGCAACCGCTGCGAAACGTCGGGCAGCTCCATCACCAAGCCTTCGGCAACGGCAACCATCGATTCGTGGTGATTCCCCGTGCACTCACCCAGGCGATCGATCCACGGCTTGTCGTCTTTTGGTAATTCGCTCATATAACCTTCGCGGCGCTACCGCCGTATTTCCTTTTGCCTACTATCCATCCTAACACGCGGCCTGGGCAAAAGCGATCCGATTCGATCGGCTAACCAAGGGCTATCAAGCGGTTCTTCTCCAGCGAATACCTCCAATCGAAACACCAACTCGCCCCGATCGGCTAACTCGGCTGTAAACCGGTCAACGTACCGACGCCGCTAGAGAACTGATCGACCGCTAGCCCCAAGTGCTGTAGATAACTGACCATTAAATTTCCAAGCGGTGGCGATTTCTCGGATTCAAACCGCAGATGCTGCCCGTGCCGGAAGTGGCCTCCGGCGGCGATGATCGGCAGATTCGTGTTGTTGTGGCTCGAAGCGTTCCCCAAATTGGAGCCCATCAAGATGGCGGTCTGATCCAACAAACTGTGCTCACCCTCGCGAACCGCTTCCAGCTTGCTCAACAGCTCACCAAACAACCGCATCTCCTCGCGTTCGATGATCGCCAGCATCTCGATCTTTTCCGGATTCCGCCCGTGATGGCTCAAGTTGTGCCAGCCGTCGTCGACCCCTTTCAGCGACACAACCTCGTTGCCGCCGGCCCCGATCAAGGTGATCAATCGCGTCGAATCGGTTTGAATCGCCAGAAAGATCATCTCGAACATCAGTCCCATGATCCCCGTGAAATCGGCCCGATCGGTGATGTCGGTCGGCGGCTTGCGATCGACGACCGGTTTGGGCTGCGTCGCCCACTGCGCCGCGCTGACCAACCGCTGTTCCAGCTCGCGAACGCTGGTCAGGTACTGATCTAGCGTTTGATTGTCCTGACGTCCCACGCGACGAGCGACGCCACGCGTCTGATCGCGGACCAAATCCATGATGCTCTGCCCATCTTCGATCCGCCGGATTTGATCGGCTTGCTCCGCCGGCGTTCCCGCTAAAAACAGCTTGGCAAACAATTGCGACGGACGCGATTGAGCGGGAATCTGCACGCCCGATCGCGTGTACGAAAGACTCGATCGGCCGGCCGAAAGGGCCAGCGAAGCAAACCGCGTTTGATGACCGATCTGTTCGGCGGCGAACTGGTCGACCGAAATCGTGTTCTGGAAATTCGGCTGACCGGGATGAGCCGCTCCGGTCAAAAAGCTCTTCTCCGCGCTATGCCCTCCGTCGACATCGGGATGGTGCAGCCCCGAGATCACCGTGAACTTGTCCCGCAGCGGCTGCAGCGGTTCCAGATAGGGCGTGACTTCGTAATCGGTTCCCGATTGGCTGGGGAACAGGTAGGGCGTGTGGATTCCCAGCGGAGCGCAGATCGCCAACATTCGGCGAACATCCCCTTTCCCTGATTCCCCCGGCGCAGCTCCGGCAGTGCTACCGGACATCGATTGCAGCATCGGCAGCGCCATCGAAACCGCACCGCCGCGCAACATCGTCCGTCGTCGCAAAACAGATCTCATCATGACGCTCCCAACACTAAGGTTCGATAAAAAGTTCGCTACTGGCGATCGCCAAAATCATCGACCGCAGCCCCAAGTCGTCCCCCGACGCGGCGACGATGCGATCGATCGCTGGCCGATCGGCCAGCGACAGCGGCCGCCCGGTCGCGTAGACGATCAATTTGGTCGCGATCGAGCGAGCGACCTGATCGCGATCTTCGAGCAACCGTTGACGGTAGCCGCCAAAGTCGGCGAACGAGCGGCCGTCGGCCAACCGCGACGCCGTTTCCACGTCGGGCCCTTTGCGATAGGGCAAGCGACCAAGCTTCTCTCCCTCGCCAATCGATCGATACCATTGCCGCTGGCCACCGATCGCATCAAACGCTTCCAAGGCAAAGCCCGGAGGATCGATCCGGCGATGGCAGACGTTGCACGAATCGATCGCGCGGTGCTTGTCCAGTTGCTCCCGAATCGTGGTCGCGCCGCGGACATCGGGTTCGACCGCCGGAACACCTGGAGGCGGCGGCGGAGCAGGGCGGCCCAACAGGTTATCCAAAACCCAATTGCCGCGTTGGATCGGCGACGTGGTCGTGCCATTGGCTGTCACCTTCAACACGCTCGCATGCGTTAGCACCCCGCCACGCAAACTGTCGTCGGGCAGCGCGACCTTGCGAAAGAGCTCGTTCCCACGCACCCCGGCAATGCCGTAATGTTTGGCCAGTCGCTCGTTGAGGAACGTGAAATCGGAATCGATGAAATTCAAAACGCTCCCATCTTCGTCGATCAAGTGCTCAAAAAAGCTGCGTGTCTCGCCAAGCATCGCTTCCTGCAGCAACGGATCGAATTCGGGATAGAGTTTTTTATCGGGCGTCGTGAAGTCGATCTCCCGCAGATCCAACCACTGACCGAGAAAGTTGTCGACAAACCGCTCCCGCTTCGGATCGGCTAACATCCGCAGAACCTGAGCGCGTCGAATTGCGGGATCCTTCAATTTCCCGGCCGCCGCCAAATCGATCAGCTGCGGGTCGGGCTGCGAAGACCAAAGGAAATAGGAGAGCCGCGAAGCGATCGTGTAGTCGTCGACCGCGGGCTGGCTGTTGAGCAACAAAAACTGAGGGGCACACAAAACGGCGGTCACCCCCGCGCGAACCGCTTGTTCAAACGAGCGGCCAGCGTCGAGTCGATCGAGCGCCAATCGAACGAACGGCTCCGCTTCGGCATCGTCGACCGGGCGCCGGAACGCCCGCGGCAACAGATCGCGAACGATCCGCGCCACATCCTCGCGCGGCCGCTCCGATTCGACGCGATGCCACTGAACTCGCTTGCGATGCCGCATCGAAATTGTTCGCTCCGGTTCCATCCGAATATGATCGACATCGCCAAACAACCGCTGCGTCGCGAGCGATGGAAACGCTTGGTCCAGCGGCCCGTCGGTCTCCACCCACGCGATCCCCACACCGGGACGCGACTCGTGTTTGTCGCGCCACGTGACGTGTTCGGGCCAGATCCGTGGGACGATATGAATCGTATCCCCCTGCTGCATCGGCACCGTACATTCGATCACCCGCGGCTGTTGCGAGCTGCCCGTAGCATCGAAGATCCCGATAAATCGATGCGCATCGGGACCAAACAACGAACCGACGTAGAGAGCCACCGACAACGTCCGCTCTCCCGGATCGTGGGGCCAAACCGCAACGCGACAGCGATACAGTCCATCTTCGATCGGATGGGCGGGATCGATCCGCGCGGGAGGCCAACCGGGAGTGAACTTCACAAACGATTCATCGACAGCAACCGTGCCCCCCTTTTTCTTGTCGACCGAATCGATGTTCTCTTTGACCTGCATCAGATCGGCTCGACGCGTCGCTACCGGCAGCGGCTGTACGCGCCGTATCGTCGCTTCAAAAGCAACCGCCGCAGCAGCCAAGTACTGTTCCATCAAGACCGATGAAATGCTCAACCCGTCGGCGACGTTATCGAATCCCTGCAGGCTGCCATCCTCGGGCAACAGATCCATCAACGGGACATCGATCCCCAACAGATCGTGGACCGTGTTTTGATATTCGCGGCGATTCATCCGCCGCAGCGCCAGCGGCCGCTCGCCGCGCATCCGCTCCGCAAACCGACCGGCTTCCGAAACAAAACGCTTCACCGCAGCGGCGTTCGGACGGTCCTCACCCTCGGGCGGCATCTCTCCCGATTCGATGGCATCGACGACGCGCGTCCACTGGCGAATCGCCTCCGCTCCGGCACCACCAGCTGTCAGCCGATCCAACCGCAGATCCGCTTCTTGCGTATCCGCACCATGACACGCCGTGCAGTGCTGATCCAAAAACGCAGCCAACGGCGCCGCAGACCCATCGTCCGCCACGGCAAACGCCGCAACATGAGATCCACAAATAGCAGTCAATGCGATGATCAAGCGACGACAAATGATTCGAGTCTTCATAGTTGTCATCATACCTGCCGCACCGCTCGATTGAGGAAATTTTGCAAGCGAACGGGACGGCTCGGCCGACGTTTTCAAACGCCGCCCGTGGGCAAAGATTTGGCAATTCCGTAGGATGAGGAAAAGGCCTGCTGCCGATACGATAGAGTTCAACGAATGCTGGAACCAATGGATAATCAATCGATCGCCGAAGTTTTCGAACAGATGGCGGAACTGCTGGAGTTTAAAGGCGAAAATCCGTTCCGGATCCGGGCGTATCACAACGGGGCCAAAGCGATCCTCGACCTTGACGAACCGGTCGCCCAGATCCTCGACGATCCCAGCCGCAAGCTGTCTGATGTGCCGGGGATCGGCAAGACCTTGGTAGACAAGATCACCGTCCTGGTCGCGACCGGCAGCCTGCCCCAGTTGCTGGAGTTGCAAGAACAGTTCCCCGCCTCGGTCCTGGCGATGGCTCGCGTACCCGGCCTTGGCGCGAAGAAGGCGGCTCGGCTGCACCAAGAACTCGGGATCGACAACCTCGCCGAACTGAAGGCCGCTTGTGAAACGGATCAGGTGAGTGGCCTCAAAGGTTTTGGCAAGAAGAGCCAGCAGACGATCCTCGACGGCTTGGCGATCGCACAAGCGGCGGCGCAGCGGAAGAAGTGGGTCAACGCCGACGGCTGGGTCGCTCGACTGCGTTCCCATCTATCCGGCTGCGATGCGATCGAACGAATAGAGTTTGCCGGCAGCTACCGCCGCGGACGCGAGACCTGCGGCGATCTGGACATCCTTGTCGTCGCCGATCCCGCCGCTGCGGCGATGGATCATCTGGAAACCTTTCCGCCGCGAAAGGAGACCATCCTGCGAGGCGACACAAAGATCTCGATCCGCGTCGACGAAGCGTTCCAAGTCGACATGCGGGTCGTCGCCGATGATCAGTTTGGCGCGGCGCTTCAGTATTTCACAGGCTCGCAAGCGCACAACGTTCGCGTCCGTAGTATGGCCAAAGCAAAAGGGTTGAAGGTCAACGAATACGGCGTCTTTCGCGACGACGATCCAGACAAATCGATCGCCGGCGCCGAGGAGCAGGAGGTCTATGCGGCGGTTGGTCTGCCATGGATTCCGCCCGAACTGCGCGAGGATCGGTTGGAATTCGATTGGGCAAAAAGTGGCGATCCGTTTGACCTGATCGAATTGAAAGACATTTGCAGCGACCTGCATATGCACACCACGGCGACCGATGGCGAAGCGACGATCGGCGACATGGCGGACGCGGCGATCGCCCGCGGCCTGACCGCGATCGCGATCACCGATCACAGCCAACGCGTCGCGATGGCTCGCGGGCTGGACCCACAGCGACTGCGCGAACAATGGGCGCGGATCGATCAACTGCGACCACAGTACGAGGGCCGGCTGACGATTCTAAAAGGAATCGAATGCGACATCCTGGAAGATGGCGGGATGGACCTTCCCGACGATGTCCTTGCCGAAGCCGATTGGGTGCTGGCGAGCGTGCATTATGGGCAACGGCAAAGTCGCGAACAGATCACCGATCGAATCTTGGGAGCGATCGCGAATCCACATGTCACCGCGATCGCGCACCCGACCGGACGTTTGATCAATCGCCGCGAAGCGTATCAAGTCGACATCGACGCGGTTTTCCAAGCCGCCGCCGAAACGTCGACGCTGCTGGAACTGAACGCCAACCCGTCTCGGTTAGATCTTCATGAAGTCCATTGCCAAACGGCGTCGCGCCGTTACAACATCCCCATCGTGATCAACACCGACGCGCACTCGATCGATGGCCTCGACGTGATGCAGTACGGCATCCTGCAAGCGCGGCGAGCCGGGCTGCAAAAACAACACGTCGCCAACGCGAGGTCTTGGGATGCGATGAAGCCCCTGATGGGCAAATACCGCTAGCCGCCAACGCCTGCCCAGACGCTGCCGTCGGAAACATGCCGCCTCACCCTCTACCAAAAGTCTTCCGATGCGAAACGTCTTAATCCTGTTGCTTTTGTCTGTCGCTTCCGATCTCGCCGTCGCAACCGAGATCCAGCGGATCTGGCTGACGCACAAGAGCAACGACCCGAGCCGCATCGTTGTGAACTGGATGAGCGAGAGTGCGGGGGATTCGGTCGTTCGCTTTGGCCTGACTGCGGACTACGACAAAACGGTCCGAGTCGACGAAACGACGACGCTGCATCATGTCGAAATTCCGCTGGAACATCGCGATGCGGTCTATCACTATTCGGTCAGCAGCGGCGACCAACGATCGAAGGACGCCACCTTCAAAGCCTACCCGAGCGATGAACTGCGGATTGCAATCGTCGCCGACTGGCAGAGCAAGCCCGACTTGTCGGCGATCCAAAAGGACGATGTCCATCTATTGCTGACCGCTGGCGACAACATCGCCAACCTCTTTCCAGCCTGCGGCGAGGGGACCAAAGATTGCGTGAAGCCCTACGCTGCGCTGATCGACGCCTACCCCGATCTGTTTCGCTCCACACCGTTCATGCCGGCGCTGGGGAATCACGACCGCCAGATTCGCCCGCGTGGGAAGATGCCCCCCGAGGAAGCCGTCTACGATGTCGATGCGACTGCGTTTCGCAAATTCTTCGAATTGCCAGGGGACGAGTGGAAGTGGCACTTCGACATCCCACAGTTTGACCTGCGGGTGCTCGCGTTGGACTTCAATCACATCTCCGACTTCGGAACCACTTGGCAAACCTGCCACCGCTTCGACGAAGCCTCCCCTCAGTTCCTCTGGTACCAACAACAGATGGCCAACCCGCCCGGATTTGTTGTCACGCTCTATAACGAACGCAACGCGAGCATTCGCAACCAGGCGAACAAACAATGGCACGACCTGTTCCGCCGCGGAACGTGTTGCGTCACCGGATACGGCTATTTTGCAGAGCGAGCCGAAGTCGATGGCTTTCCCTATTACAACAGCTCGCTCAGCGGCAGCGGCGCCCAATATCGCGATCCCCATTCGAAGTTCCTCGCGGGCGAGGACAGCTACCTATTGCTGACCCTCCAGCGTGGCGGCGAGATGGCGGTTAAGATCAAGAGTCTCAGCGGCGACGAACTAGATCACCAATCCTACAAACAACGTGAACCGACACAATGACATGGATTGAGTGGTACAACGGCCTGGACAAACCTTCGTGGACTCCCGCCCCCGCCACGATCGGCCTGATCTGGCAACTGTTGTACCCGGTGATCATCGTGACGTTTGGCTTCGTCTTCGTGCAAGCCTCTCGCAAGCGGCTGCCATGGATTGTCGCTTTGCCGTTTGCGATCAACCTAGTCGCCAATCTCTGCTTCACCCCGATTCAATTCGGCTTGCGCAATCTGCCGCTTGCCGCCGTCGACATCCTGATCGTCTGGACGACGATCCTGTGGATGATGTTCGCGATCTGGAAGCATTACCGTCTGATCGCGGTGGCGCAGATCCCGTACCTGATCTGGGTTTCAATCGCGACGACGCTACAACTGATGATCACGTGGAACAATTAGAAATTCAATCAGAGCCAGACAGCAAACCATGCCTGTCGACAACTCCGTAAACCAACGATCCCTTGAAGATAGTCAGCAGTTTGGAGATCACGGCACAAGATTGGGAAAGCTAGAATCGCCAATACAAATATCACTCAAACGTTAATCACCGTTGTATTTGGGACACAACGCACTCCCAATCAACAACGACTTTCCAATTCAAGCAGTTGATCGCACAAGACCCCATATCACGACCAAGCGGAAGAAATTGAACAGCATGCGCCTAGCATTTCCTCGGATTGCATGCTTGAGCAATCTGTTTACTCACTGAAGTAAAAATCGCCCTCCTTAGACTAGACTCTGCGTCCAAGGCCTCTGATCGATCACTGCCCGTCGGTTTGCTATCCCGAGCGCCGCCGGACAACTGCTGCACAGCCAATCCGGCGGAGAAAAAATCGTCAGGCGTAACAAGGCCTAACTCAGAGCTATCCACTAACCTGCAGGAGCCGTACTCGCACCAGAATCCATGTCCTGCATCCCTTGCATCCCCTCCTCTTCGGACGCAACGGGCTTAGCGTCCCCACATCCTGAAACCCCAAACAGAACGCAAGAGACCACGACTGCTGATACAGTTCGGCCAATCATTCGCAACATGCAACATCACCCTCTAACTTGAACTACAAATCAATCGAAGAATGTCTCCCGGCCGCCCATTCCTGCACAGCCGAGGACAAGAAAATCGAACCGCTAACTTCAACAGCTACGGAATACTATTGCTGACTTCGTAAGAACCTTGCCCACTGCCAGCGACAGTGTTGATGGCGTGCCACAGATTATTGTTGTTTGATTGGCCACTGTGCATATTGCTGCTTTCAATCGTTTCGGCAATGAACCGAACCGAAGCGTCAGCCACCGTGAACAGAGCACCACCGGGATGGTAGCTGCCCGCTCCTCGCCAATCTGCATTGATACCGGTTCGAGAGCGATAGGTTGGTTTCCAAATATGGGCTTGGCCGCCATTCCACCAAGCCGAAACGATCCCCTTATTCCCATCGGCACTCAGCAGAGGTTGGCCGGAGTTCATGGCCAGCGCTAATGCGTGGTCGTTGTAACCATCGTCAACCATTGCCGCCACAAAAGATGCTCGCACAACACGACTCGAACCTCGACGAAACTGCCCGGAACCACCAGCAGACTCATCGACGCCGGCAGGCCGACAGCAGAACGAATTCGTTGTCACCTCACCAATTGCAATCGTGTTGGACGTTCCATCGGTAATGTTAGAAAACCGCGTGGTTCTAGCCGTTGGAAACACGCCCGCATGAATATCGCCCGATCTCGCATGCTCATCCCACCCAGATGCACCCGCATACGATGTCAGCCCGAAACCATGAGGAAGCGTATCCCAAACCGGATCCGAAGGGCAAAGAAAACTGTCGATGACCGTGCTTCGAATCAAATTCCCACTGGCGTCAGTCTGAGCCATGACCGACTCTGAAAAATCAATTTGATCGTGCAAAGGAGATTGCTCGATGAACGGTAGAATAAAAGTCAACCAAGTAAAATTCCTTACGTTCAAGCCCGTCTTGTCCCCCCAGATTTCAGTGGTCGGGAACGACTTAAACGTGTCATGATAGTTGTGGATAGCAAGCCCCAACTGCTTCATGTTGTTTCCGCAACTCATCCGTCGCGCCGCCTCGCGTGCCGCCTGAACAGCCGGCAACAACAAGCCTACCAAGATTCCGATAATCGCAATAACGACTAACAATTCGACAAGCGTGAAACCTGTCTTAAGAGAACGGGGACGTTGGACACAGTGCATGACGTGACTCCCAATACGTAGATGAAACAGAAGAGGCGCGTGGAATAGATCGCGATTGCGATGCGAATCGTCGATGAAACGATCCGTTAACGCCTTGTCCGATTAGATGCGACAAAAAACACAGAGTCAATACTTCCCACTACACAATGACGGGGATTACCACCCAGTCATCGCCACTACGTGAACTGATGTCACGTTACATCTCCCAACGCCCAGCCCAAAACTACCCAAACAAACACCATTAACCACCACACAAGGTGGCATCCCACATTCCCATATACACATGAACAGCAAACGAAGCTCTATCCAAACCGAGAGTACGACGCTTGAAGCAAACTCCAACATGCAGTTCCCCTCCGAGGCGACGCAACACACGAAAACACGCGCCCGACCATTGGTGCGAATTGAGAACGTTCCGAATGCGCAATAGCGTGCCGACCGGCTCAGCCCAGGAAACTAGTTGAGCTCAACGCACCGCCCCACTACTCAATAACTACCACTGACACCAACTCCACGCAGTGAACGCCACCGCTGCTACTGCGCGACCTGCCAGTCATCGCGGCAGCCATTTTTCATCACCGTTGGGAATCGTTAGAAAACGATCCTATTGCACCTTACTTGACCTTCGGACAGTTCCTACTCGATATAGACAGACGATTTCAAGCCAACGACAACCGGAACACGGACCACCCGAACCTCCCCTTCTCTCGCAGAGACTGCAACGATGAACCAGAGCCGAGCATCCCGGCAGGAGGCGATGCAGATCCGAGGAGACTGTGTTGATTACTCCACATGAACGCCTGCAGAAAACACACCGAACCTGTGCGTTACACTCCTGCGCCACGACAACGGACCGGCAGTCTCGAACCCGCAACCTGACAACTCTTTCCAAGGCCTCTCGCTAACAGAAGCCCCCCCGCAAAATCCTTCAGTCCCTGGGTTTGCAGAGACAAAGCCCCAACCTACACTCCGACAAGAGCTACTTAGACTCCAAGAACCTCAACAGAGGTTCTGTGTCGCCCCTACCTCGGCGAGGGAGAACAAGAATCGTCGGAAACGTGACTTTGGTTCGCCACCAGCTAAATTGACAGGAGACTCGATACGCAAGCGATGTTCCAAAAAACGCACGGACATAACAGCCACTAACGCATGCCCTGCAAAACAGCTTCCAACCTGCACGTTAGGACAGCCACGCACTCGCTTCGCCCCATCAATCAGGTTTATGAAAACTTCCCAACCACAGTCGCGCACACTCTTCGTACTAAGCGTCGTCACGGCAGTTCTCATCGCGACAGGTCTATCGATCGGAGTCATCCCGTTTGATCTGGTTCGCTCCAAACTTGATTCGTTATCGGGCGACGGTTCAGCTGACCTCTATACCAGGCAAGTACATTCCAGATTCCAAGGAGCGGGCTATGCTCTGCTTGCGTTATCGATCACCGCGTTGGCTGTACTGCAGCGATACAAAAAACAGCTTGCCCTTGGGCTAAATCTACTTACGAAGCAACTCCGCAACGACGGTCATCGCCTGCTGCGTCGATCGGGCATTTTCCTGCGACAGCATCGCGCCGCATTGCTTGTGCTGATGTTTGTCGCCGCAATGTTCAGGCTACCCTACGTCAGCCAACCGATGCGTTATGACGAGGCACACACTTATATCCAATATGCCAGCAAGCCAGCCGCTTTGATCGTGACACGATATGATGAGCCGAATAACCATGTCTTCCATTCTTTGCTGGTCCACGCCACGACGAACCTACTGGGAGATCAGCCTGCCATCGTACGACTTCCCGCCTTGGTATCAGGGATTCTGCTCGTTGGCCTGACTTATTGCCTTGGCACGGTCTGCTGCGGAGTGCAAACCGGGCGGATCGCCGCGTTGCTTGTCGCTGGAATGCCCCAACTGATCTTCTATTCGACAAATGCACGCGGATACACAACGACGGCGGCCTTGTTCTTGCTGGCATGCCTGTCTGCCCACGAGGCGATCGCGCGACGCAATGCAGTCGCCTGGGCATTGCTGTCGATAACCCTTTCACTATCGACCTGGACCGTGCCGACGATGGTCTACGGGATGATCGGGATCTTCGCATGGTTATGTGGCAGGTCGATCGTGGCGGAAACCAAAGATTGGCGAATATTGTTTGGAATCGGATTGGCAACGATTGCGACCGTGGGACTGCTCTATGCGCCGATCGCCCTCTCCATCGGAACCGATCGCTTGCTTTCCATCGGCGGTTCCCACCCCGTGACATTCGGATCGTTTGTATCGAGCGTCCCCGAAAAGACGATGGGCCTTTACCACTGGATCACATGGAGCGTCCCAATCTGGGCACAACTGATACTCTTCGGATCCGCGGTTCTCGCAATCGCGCGATGCTCCAAAGTGCCCTGGCCTGTGGGGGCCGCAGTCGTGCTTGTATCGCTGACCATGCTGCTGCAACGCGTTTTCCCACCGGAGCGAACCTGGTGTTTTGCCCTCCCGCTGCTCGCCATACTTTGCGCGCATGGCATAGTGAGACTCTTCGGCTGGTTTCCCAAAGACAAGTGGTTCAAAGATCCCAGCCAATATCTAGCGGTTGGCATCGTTGCTGGAATTGCATTTTCGCTGGTGACCAGCGACGCAATCCGCAAGTCGGACGAAACCGGTCTGTTTTTTGAAGCCGATGAAATCGTATCGACTCTTTCAGCGATCGCCAGCCCCACGGAACCGATCATCGCCGTCACGCCGGCGTCTGCCACCATCCACTATTACGCTCGAAATGGACGATTGCCGGGGGCCCACTTCATGCCTCCCACAGCGGAAAAGTTCGACAACACATCGGCCATCGTCGTCTCCAGCCGAGCCC
Source organism: Rosistilla ulvae (assembly GCF_007741475.1). Classification (NCBI taxonomy): domain Bacteria; kingdom Pseudomonadati; phylum Planctomycetota; class Planctomycetia; order Pirellulales; family Pirellulaceae; genus Rosistilla; species Rosistilla ulvae. The sequence continues at coordinate 6,985,481 of NZ_CP036261.1, forward strand.
ACGGACAATCAATCGAAGATGTCCTGCACGAGTTGCAGCTCGACGCGTTGTATGACGCGAAATCCTCGTCGCGTGTTGCCGAGTTCGAAACCGCGGATCTGTACCGCGTCACCGCCAAATAGATCGCTCGCCACCAATGCCAGCGGCGATTCCGAAAGGGACTTTTACAGGGCAGTCGGCGGTTTGAGCGCAGCGAATCGCTGGAGTCGAGGCTTCAGCCGAAACGTTCCCGCCGCTGCGTTTCGACCAGAATCAAAGGCCCCAACATCCCACCGCCCCCGTTCGGGAGATATGGCCAACGGCCCGGCAATTTGCCTCATAAATCGCGCTACGACTTGTGAGGCCGCGTCATCAGCAGGAATGCGGCGATGATTGCGATCGCGACCGCCAGCGTGCTTGCGGTCACTGCGGTCGGCGAGAGTGGCAATTCCATCGAGGTGATTCCCACAGCGGCCAACCCGGCCAGTCCGACCGCGGTCAACGCTTCTCCGGCAATCACGCCTGAAGAGAACAGGATGCCGCGATGCAACACGCGGTCGTGATCCGATTTGACGGTTCGCCGGGTGTGCAGATGTGCGATCAGCCCACCGAGCAAAATCGGAGTGGCCAGTCCGAAGGGAAGGTACATGCCGACGGCGATCGGCATCAAGTGAGCGCGATGTGTGGTGCGACGCTTGAGGATTTCGTCGATGATCAAAATCACCACGCCCAATCCGGCTCCGATACCAATCAAATGCCAAGGCAATTCGCCTTCGCCCGAAAAACCGCGAGCCAGACTGGCAAACAGACTCGCTTGCGGTGCCGAGAGCTTTTCGCCTCCGATGCCACCGGGCGTGTTGTTGTGCAGCAGCGTCAGTACCGGCGCCATCACAAAGGCAGCGACACCGACTCCGGCGATCTGCATGATCTGTTGACGAAACGGGGAAGCGCCGACGATCGAACCGGTTTTTAAGTCGTTGCATACGTCGCCGCTGGTGCAAGCGACACAGCAGACGACGGCTGCGATTCCCAGCGTCGCGACCATCCCGGGCGTGCCTGAAAAATTAAACAACCACAACAAACCGCCAGCAGCCAACACGGCGGTGATCGTCATCCCCGATACCGGGCTGTTGGAGTTGCCGACGAGCCCCACGATGTAACTGGCCACCGCGGAAAAGAAAAATCCCATCGCCAACATGATTGCCGTTGCCAGCACGGTCACGCCGACGTTGTCGGTGAAGCGGAAATTCAGGATCGCCAACATCACGGTGCAGGCGATACCTAATGCTAAGATCAAGCCCGTGGGAATGTCGCGTTCGGTGTTCTTCAGCGGCAGGCCCTTGTTGCGGAAGCCTTGCGAGAGTTCGCGAACCGCGGCCAGCAGCCCCGCCCGGACGGCAACCAATGAACTCATCCCGCCGACCACCATCGCACCGACGCCGACGTAGCGAATCTCGCTGCTCCAGATCGCCCAAGCTCCGGCGATGGGGTCGCTGTGTTGGCTGGCGCCACCGAGCAGAGGAATGCCGATCAGCCAGCCCAACGCGCCTCCGATAAAAATCAGGATCGCCACATGCAGTCGCACGATGAAACCCACGGCGACCAGCATCGGGGATAGATCGCCACCAAAATAAAAGATCCGCTCCCCCGTCGTCCTGGCGACTTGCAACGTGTCGTGGATGATGCCAAGGAAGCCGGCGGCGATCTTGAACAAGGCTCCCAAAATACCGCCGATGATCAAACTGTAAGCTGCGTCTTGCTGTTGGTCGTCGCTTTCTCCGGCTTTCAGCACCGCCGCACAGGCGACACCTTCGGGATAAGGTAGATCGTCGTTGTTGACGACAAACACGCGTCGCATCGGGATCATAAACAGAATGCCCAGCAGCCCGCCGGTCAGCGCGACCATCGAAACGGTCCAGAAGTCGAAAGACTGCCAGTGGCCGATCAAGATCATCGCGGGCATCGTAAAGATGATCCCGGCGGCAAGCGATTCGCCAGCCGACGCACAGGTCTGCACCTGATTGGCTTCCAACACGCTGGAGCGGCGGAACAGCAATCGAAACAGCAGCATCGCCATGACGGCTGCGGGGATCGAAGCCGACACGGTCATCCCGGCCTTCAGTCCCACGTAAACGTTCGCGGCTCCCATCACGACCGACAGCAACAACCCCAACACGATCACGCGGAACGTCAACTCGCCCCCGCCCCAGCGATGACTGCCACCGGCGTCATCGTTCGTTGGAACGCGACCACGACTTGCGGGAATTGCATCGGGACTCGAAGACGCAGAATCATTCATCGCTTCAAACTGCCAGGAGAATTGGTGGAAGGCCACACGGAGAACGAAACGAGTCATTCACCGAGGATGGCAAGTGAAAGGAATCCATCGCGTGCGCTACGGATTTGATGGGAGGGAATAAAGCCTAACCTTTTTGAGCCCACATTCAATCGAACGCCCGAGTTCAGCCCGTCAACCTCCCACCAATCGCAACGCCCCCGCAGAAGGCAGACCGTGTTTTGAGCGAAGCGAAACCCACCACGGCCCCCAATGCGAAAACGCTCACAACGCGGTCACACCTGCACCGATCGAGTGCCGAAGGCCAGGCGATTTGCATTGCCCAGGCCATCGGCCTGGGACCACATCGCACACGCGAACAAAGCAAGGGCCAACGGCCCGCAACAGAGGTTCGAGCAGGTATAGGTTGTGCAGCATATCGCAACATATGCCAGCACGAGCAAGAGGCTGCGTAGCGACAGCCGCCATTGAGAATGGCTTGGTTCGCTAATTGACGTTTTGAAGACAGACGGAATCTCCGCAGGGCAGAACGACCAAGTTTACGCGGAGCACGTTCAACGTTGATTTCAAGATTCGCCCGATCCGCCGCTCGGGTTCACCGCATGGTTCTGCTTCATATGTTGAAGGCGACGAATGGCATGTTTGTAGCCGGCGTTGGCCGCACTCTCAAGCAACTGCATGCCTCTTTGGCTGTCGGGCATTACCCAGGGGCCGTCAAGCAGCATTGTCGCATGCTGGTACAAATGATGAGCCGAACCGCCTTCAGATTTAGGGAATCGGAACGAGAAAGTTTCGTCAAGCGAGCACGCCCAGTAAGCGTCTCCGGGCAATGCCGCCAAAGGGACATGCACCTGCTCGTTTCCATGCCACCGCAGTTGTCCGATACTCCTCTCGTCGCCGGTGGCAAATTGATATCGACAACGCAGGCTGCCATCGCTGCTGGTCACAAGTAGCTCGCTTCGGTATTGCGTGTCGAAATGGCACCACACAGACGCGGCGAATTTCCTGTTTGGCGATTTCCTGGTCTTGCCAATTTGGTACCTGAGCGCGTAGTCGTTCTCCTCAACCTGCTTCTTTGCCGCGAGGAATGGGGCCACATCAAAGGAAAAACGCTCGGCAGCGGAAAGGACTGCTGTATGAGCGAGCTCGAGCGCAAACGCCTGCTGCAACCTGCAACTACCTAAACCGCTCGACGGATCAGGAGGCACGTTCACCCAGACGCTTGCAATTCCCAGGACAGGCTCATCACATAAGGTCGGTGAATTAGGACATCCGTAGATGTTGAGTTTTTGGACATGGGGGCACTCAACGGGTAGAGCTGAGCGAAAATACATGGTGGCACCGGTGTGCCAATTGGGGCAACCGACAAGATATGCCAGCCTGTTCGTGTCCCGTTCGTCAGCCGTCGGTTGCCTAGAACGTCCCAGAAACCCACGAACCTCGGCATATCGAAGATACTTGGCCATATTCAAAGCGTAACGGTTGCCATAACCGGGATCGCCCAATGTGATGTCCAAGGGTAATCGCGTCATGGCGATCTCCGGTTCATGGCGTGGTTATCGCATTTCTATTGGCCGCGTTTCGCTATTCTGAAGGTCTGTTTCCAATTACATTCAGTGCAATACATCTTGACTCGTTTGCTCCAAGTCATGACCCACGATCCAAATGGCACAACAAGCAACAATCCGAGCAACTTTGGCAACGCGCCAATGTACGCTAGCATCATGGCTGCAAAGGCCAAACGTGCAGCCCAGCTGAACCGACGTTTGTATCGTTTTGGAAACGTAATTTCGCCGAACTTCTTACCGCATTTTGGGCAATGTCGAGGCAGGTCGATGTAACGTACAGTACCGCCTTCCTTGAGCGGCGTAGTATCGGTAGCGGTATACGGGTTCGATGATTCCATTTCTTTTTATACTATTCCAAACGTATCCCAAGACGCCTTACTTCCGATAACTACGCATCTCACCGGCAGCCCGGCTGAGAATAGGTTTTATGTATGGTCTTTCTTATTTCTCACGTGGTTCCAGCGGGAACAGCTTCATCAGCACCGCTAATTCTCGCCATCCCCCCCCCCCGCCCGCAATGACTGGACATACCAATAGTGCCACCTCCCATTTACACAAGCTTTTGCGGGTTGTTGGGTCACGTATCACGCCTCCACCGCACATCGAACCGGCGGGGAAATTCCTCCCGCTCCGAATCGACCGGGTAGGATTCTTTGCGTTGAAACATCGCTTGCCAGGGGATTCGGATGCCGGAGTTTGTTCTGTCGCTGTGCCAGCTTGTCGCGGCGGATAAGTCGTTGGACGTTGCTGCGGCCTCCGTGGAGGGTGAGTCGATCGACCGCGCACGGGTGGCTCGATCGCTGGGGAATGGAGGGCACCAAACGCCGTCGTTGCCCTCGACTATCCCAACAAGCAACGACGGAGGTTTGGCGAGCTGTTGTTGGTTGGGCTGTCCCGCCGAGAAGTCGCTTAAGATCGCTTCCCCGTCTTAATGATGTTGCCAGCATCGCCTGGCAATCGTGCGAAAGCAGATCGTGCGAGTTCTTGGCAGGGGCGGGCTGATGGCCGACAACAACGCAGCAGCTTCGTTCAACAAGAAGGACGGAATGCATGAACAATTCGCGTCTCACGTCGCCAACGAACCATTTGGGACACGATGGCAAAACGGCCGAGGCCCACTACCTGCAAGTCACCCCTGAACATTGGGAGCGAGCCAAGGAAAATGCCACCAACGGGGCAGAATCCTCCCTCAAGAGCGAAGAGCCACCAGAGCAAGAGCGCCGTGGGAACACCGGTGGGAACATTCGTGCTATTTCCCAGGCTTTTACAGCGTTTGAGGCACAAAAAAACCAGCGTTTCAGCCGACAAACGCCGCCAAAACACTGGTTATTTGCTAAGAAAAGTACCCCGTAGGGGAGTCGGATTCGGTGCGAATTCCCTAGGAAATGCTAACGAAAACTGTAATTGTGGGAACACCGGTGGGAACAGGCTTGCAGAACCTGATCCAGATACAGCTGAATTAACAACAATTTGGAACAACCTGTCCTCAGCCGACAAAGAAGTCTTGCTTGCGGTGGGACGCAGCCTGCAACGCAAGCGAAATGACAACGCCGATGAGAGCGGGGCGTCCACCTAAATTCCAGCGAAGTCTGCTGCTCGATGCAGTGTCCATTGTGCACAGCGTGAAAGCCAGGCTGCACGGAGCCGTCGCATACTGCATTCTTGCCGGACGAACGGCATTGACACGCTGTCAAACCTGCCTTCAGGTTTGCCTCGCGCCGACTTGTCACTTCGAAAGAATGAGCATCAGGCCTATGGCGATCAGCCCGCCCACTGGTACTTTCGAGATGCTCCGGTCGCTGAAACCGGAAGCAGGCCCAAAAACTCGGAAAACGTCTCCGGCGTCGGCCACCGGTGAAGTCAATATTGACCTCCGAATTTCCACGAAAGAGTCCGCGTACCTTTTCTTCCCCAAGTTTCTGCTGAGATAAAGCTATGCCCCCAAGTTTCTGTCCGGAAGTTTCTCCTGTCCCTTCCTTGTCCATTTTCTAAAATTATCGATAGACCCTGCAAAACACGGAACAACGCCATTCGTGGGTGGCCTTAGATTTCTACAGATCTGAGTCGAGAATCGACGTATTAGCTCGCGAGCCAGTCACCCAGTCCAAACAACCAATACAAGTGCCCCCCCCCACATCGCGGAACAGTTGCCCCGCCAGAAATGCTGGTTTGATAGCATCGAATTGGTCGATGCCCACCACATCACCCCACCCCCAATGGACCCGGCTCAGCGTTCTAGTAACAGTGCGACCAGTGTGGTCGATCTGGCTGATGAGTGAGGGGCAACCAAAGGATTGAACGTGAAAAAGTCCGCTTCCAACCTTCCGATTAAACGTCATTCGCTCTGCGCCCGCCGGCGTACCCGTGCTGCCCTAGCAGCGATTGTGTTAGGGCTGACTATGCCCGTCAATGCATCAGCCGCAACCACCGTGGTAACGGATCCTAACCTCGGGCCATTCCGTTTGGTTTTTCACAACAACGGTGATGCGTTTGATGGAGAAACAGGAACGGCCGACTGGACCGCCGATCAACGCAGAGCGGTTGGCGATGCAGTCCGTAGTCAATTGGCCAACATCAACGAACAGTCCGTTGCTCCAGGTTCGGTCGACCTGAACTTCATGATCGACTCGTCCGTTTCTGGGAATGCCTCAAACCGCTCAGAAACTTCGACGATTAGTGGAATCCATGCGACACGTATTGAGCACGTCCTGCGGGATGGTGTCGCTCCTACCGATGTCGGACTGCCTGACGAGACGTTGATCCGATTTAGCCCCAACGCGGTGGCTAACTCAAACCGAGACGTGCGAGACTCATTAACTAGTGGGACTCGTGATCTGACTTCGGTCGTCGCTCACGAGCTCGGCCACTCTTTAGGATTTGGTAAGTCGCCGGATAGCTCCGGGAACTACACCAATGGACAGGACATCCAGGAATACGAGAAGAATCTCCGAGATTCCAACAGTGTTGCCGCTGGGAACGCCGCGTTTGTTTCCGACGACGAGGGAGTGGTTTGGGCCGGGCCGATCGCGAACGCTCTGCACGGTTCACCGATTCCCATCTATTCGCCGAATCCCTATTCTTCGGGAAGTTCATTGAGCCACCCTGATCGGCCTGTCACGTTGATGAACCGGAGTCACTCCGGTGACCCTGATGACAACGCAATTCGCAGTTTTGATGAAATCGAGATGGCGATGCTGCGTGATTCCGGCTGGAGCACGATTACGACGACCTCCTTTTTCGGGAACAACGTGACGGCCACTGAAACTCGCAATTTGTCATCCTCCGATGGCACGGCATCGTTGATCATCGTCGGAAGCGATTCCGACATCACAACGACAGGCACTATTTCAGCTCAAGGCCTGTCGTCGAGCGGTGCTCAAGTCATTGGTAACCTCAACACGCTATCGTTGGGGAACGATGTTTCGGCAACCGGCGACGCGGTTGTCGGAGTAGTGATCGTTGGGACCGAGGACAACCTTCTTCTACTTCGCGGTGGCAATACACTATCCAACGCAGGCGATTTAGCTGTCAACGATATAACGACTGGGCCTGATGCAACGAACGCGAGAGTTTATGGAGTGCTCGTTATTGATGACGAGGACTTTTCATTGAACAACAACAGTGGAGCATCGATCAGTGCCACAGGGCAAGGAGCGACCGCGGTGAAGTTTGACAATCACGAAGTGGCATCAAGCGAGCTCAAGTCGACCGTCGTCAACAATGGGCTCATTGCTGCTAACGGAGGCAGTTCGATCGCTGTGGATGCCGAAGGCGAACTTGATTTAACCAATGACGGAACGATTCAGAGTGGCGGCACTGGCTCGATTTCCATCTCAACGAGAGGGATCAGTGAGATCACCAGCTCGGGTGCCATTCAATCGACTGGGAACGGGTCGACGGCGTTGCGCAGCTTCAGCAACCTCGACCTCGTCAACGACGGAACGATCGCCTCGACGGGGGACACCGCCCAAGCCATCCACGGACGAGGAATCACCACGATCCAAAACAATGATTCGATCAGTTCGACAGGGGCAGGTTCGACGGCGTTGCACAGCGAGAGCAACCTCGACCTCGTCAACGACGGAACGATCGCCTCGACGGGCGCGAACGTCAAAACGATTGACGCCGAAGGTTTCACGCAACTTCGAAATAACGGTGCCATCACCGCGACCGGAATCGGTTCGACCGCAGTGCATTCCGAAAGTGCGTTGTACATGAACAATGCGGGAACGATCTCGGCCCAAGATCTGGGTGGGTCCGCCACGACAGCGATCACGACTGACAACGAATACAGCCGGATCGCGATGTCGACCGGCGCAATCGTGGATGGCGATATCAGCTATACCGGATCGGATCCTAGTTTGCGAGCGGAATTGTTATTCGGTACATCGTATGATGATCTGAACGCACCCTCGATCGGCCCGGCCGAAAGCGCCTTCGACTTTACGTTCAACGATGATATAACCGGAGATTGGGATCTAGGTTTCATTGGTGGATTATCACGCTTCGAAGCTCCCGGATCGATCAGCGGGATCCATGACATGTCGGTCGAAGCCGGAGCGACCGTGACCGGCGACGCCGACATCACCGGCACCAATGCAATGACCAACGCCGGCCGGGTCGTCAACGAAGGCGCGACGCATTCGTTCGATACGATCACCAACAACGCCACAGGGCGTTATCTTGGGACCGGCAACGTCGCCACCGTCAACGGTTTCATCAACAGCGGAACAATCGCCCCCGGCGACACGTTCGACGGGACCAACGAAGCCAAAGCGTTCGGGAATTTGAACGTGACGGCCGGTGACTTTAACAACAACGCCGGCACGTTGGAAATCGACATCGACGGGACCGGAACGACCCAAGACCGAATCGTCGTGACGGATCAAGCGATCATCGACGGCGGCGTTTTGGATGTCACGTCCACGATAAACGACGCGACCGTCGGCGCCATGCACACGTTCTTGACCTCATCGGCATTGACGATCAATTCCGGACTGACACCGATCGATAACTTGGTCACCCGGCGGATGCTGCTTCGTAACGATGCGACGGACTATTGGCTATTGGTCGCCCGCGATGTCGCTTACGACGAACTCGGCCAGACGTTCAACGAGGATTCCGTCGGAATGTCGCTCGACGCGATCAAGGACGACGCGGCAGGCAACCCGTTGTTCGTTCCCTTGATCGATCAATTGGATTTGTTGCCCCAAGATTCCGACGTTCGAAGGGCGCTGAACCAATTGACCGGCGAGATCTATGCGACGTCGCTGTTGTTGGCCAATCAAAACAACACGTTGACCGATCAATCGTTCGCCGATTCTCAGCGGTCGGGATTGTTCATCGATCAACCGTTGTGCGGCGGGCCGGGCGGATGGTTCGGCAGTTCGAGCGGTTACGGTCAAGGCGGCAACACTACCGGCGACGGCAACGCGTCGACCGCCGACGTGACCCGTGGCGGCACCGTCGTCACGATCGGTCGTTGCTTCGATACCGCAACCCACGGCGGATTCTTTTACAACGGCGATTGGCAGAGTATCGATGTCGATTCGGTCAACAGCGTCGCGAATATCGAAACGCACCGCTTCGGCGGATTTTTGAGCCGCCGCACCGGCGACGATTATTACTTTTTGTCCGCCTCGGGCGGGTTCAATGATCAGGAGTTCGACCGCGTAGTGCGGGTCGGCGAGTTCGCGGAGCGGTTGGAGTCCCAAGCGTCCGGATCGACATGGGGAGCGAGGCTCGAACGCGGGCGATTGCTATCGACGCGAATGTTGGACTTCATCCCGTACCTGGGCCTGCAGTACAACGGTTTGTCCCGCGACGACTTGCAAGAGACGGGCGGCGTGGCGTCGCTGGATGTTCGCGGCGACACCGTGCAAACCTTGCGAACGATGCTCGGCGTCAGCGTTCGAACGCCGGTGACATCCGGGCCGTTCGGTTTGGCATTGGATACCGTTTGGATGCACGATGTCCTGAACCAGTCGGTGTTGACGCAAAACGTTGCGTTCGCCGGATCGAACGCCGGACCGTTCGACGTACGCGGTGTCGACGTGGACAACGATCTGTTCCGCGTTTCGCCGAGCCTGTACGGTCGCTTCGGCGGGGTCTTGATGCAAGCCGGTTACGATCTCACGTTGGGTGAGAATCAAACGTGGCACAGCGGCACTGGAACAGCGACTTGGATTTTCTAAGAAGTAGGGGCCACCCTAATATCGCGCCGCTGAAGCTTTGATGACCGGGGCATTTATAGGGGAAAAGGCATCCATCATCGCTGAAATCGGACCGGGAACAGCCGTTCTCTGGGGAAAAGGTGCGGCACCGCTGTGGTCTGCGCAGCGGCCATCCCAACTAGCACTCAAAACGGCGGATTTGGGGTCCGGTCAGTCCAACGAGAGGCCCAGCGGATTCTCGCGGGCACAGAGCCAGCCCTCAGAAGAGAGAGGGACAGAGCACTTTATAGATTCTCGTGAAACGGATCTGCGGATTTCCCTGCCTGCCTACGCTGGATTCTTGTGCAGAATGTCTTCAAGATCGGGCTTTCCCTGCTGAAAATCCATCGAAGCTCACCGTCGGCGTAGAGCGATCGCCGACAACCCGCGTTGACTACCATGTTGGAGACGTGGATCCCTAGTCCAGCGAGCCCAATAACTAGCGACCGCGACGCTTCAAGTGATACCGCCGATGCGTTCGGTGACTACGCATCGCGTCGACACATTCCGGTTTCCCGGCAACACTACAAAACAGCTCGCCGAAGTCACTCACCAACTCACACCAAGACGCCCGGTCTAAACCAAGCCGCCGCAGGATCGGCGGGATGCCTGCTGGCGTCTGCCCTCGTTTTCCTGGTGCGACTTGACGTGCCGTTCAATCGAGCATCTCAACATAGTCTTCCAATGACATTCCCAAAAATCCTTTGTCGCTGCAACGAGAGCCAGCTTCGTTGGCATCTGGACCGACCGGATCGTTTTGCTCTTCGATGCAAAGCGGCGATAGGAGAAATCAAATGTGACGAGGGTAGTTTCCAGAGACGGGGGTAGTATTTCGATTTCACGGACGTTGTCGGCGAACAAATCTCGACGCGCTACGGTGGCCGACACCGGGGCAACCAGAGAGATTGGAATCCTCGACCACATCCTTCCGTTCCAGCAAGTACGGCCATCCGGAATGCCATCCTGATTTTATCGCTCTAAATCGAATGGCCTAGTCGGTGAATTTTGGGTCGAGAAACGATTTCGAGCCGTTGCCATCAGGAAGGGAGGAAGTCACCAAGACTGACTCACTGGCGATGGCGAGACGTTGCGTTGCGTTGCCCAATTGTGCAGAAGCGGCCCGGCAGTTTGGTGAAACACTTTCCGCGGGTAGACGTGATGGTGTACGAACTTTCCGTCATTGAGTGGTGTGTTCTTGTCGCCTCTGGTACAATTCTGACGCGGCGTCAAAAAACGTTACACCACACCAAGAATGGAATTTTGGGTCATGGAAAGCAAAATTGAAGCTACACACCGGTTGCAGATCGATGGCCGATGGGACGAGGCAGCTGCGGCGAAGGATCGCGAGAAGGATCGACTGATCGAATCCGGGATGACGCGACGGCAGGCTAGCCCGTTGGCATGGGAGTGGATGATTGAAAACTTCCCGCCCATGTCGGCCGCCGACAAAGCTTGGCGTGAGAGCATGGCTCTGATCGGGATCGAACGATTTTCGAGCGACGTGCTGATTTCTGACGATGTTGCGGGATACAGCATTAACGACTACTGGTGGGTGCTGCGCTATCTGGTCGCCCGCGATATCTGTGCCCAACGCAACGACGCTGATGCAGATATTGAGATCGAAGAACGCTTGCTTAATGAATGGACAACTAAGGATCAGGCGGTGTTGGCTACATTGGCTGTGGCAAACCTATCGCACTTCATCCACGTTTGCGAGGCTCGCGTAGAAACCTCGATGTTGATGCTGATCGATACCGATGGGAGTTCGGGGCTTGAGATCGACGCACTTGCTCACTTCTGCGATACGCTCCAGCCCATGAGAGCACGACTCGAAGCATTCCAGGCTGAAAACTCGCGTGACTTGGCGATGTCTGGAAAGTATCGAGAGCTATTTGCAGCGTGAGGCTATCCCGAAACGGGAGCGGGTGTCAAAAAAGCGTCGTTCGCCTCACACGCGCACGCGCGAGGCAATCTCAATTGACACGATGTCAAAACGCAAACTCAATTGACACGATGTCAAAAGCAAGCTGACAAACTGTCAGGAATTCGACGCTTGTCAGTGTTGCCTCGCGATTGCATCGCGTTATTTAGCCGCAAGGATGGAATAGACCGTTGGGCGGCTGAGTCCTGTGGCTCGGGCCATCGCGGCTTTCGACTCGCCGTCGGTTTGCATTCGACGTACCGTTGCGATCTGTTCATCGGTGACCGTCAATCGCCGCCCTTTCTCGGAACCTCCCCACGTCTTGCCTGCGGCCCGTGCTGCGTGCTGTCCAGCGAGGACGCGTTCGGATCGGACTTCGTTCTCGTAAGCTGAAACAGAGGCCAGGACGTTGGCCAGAAGACGTCCTGCTGCCGTCGACAGGTCTACTTTGTCCTTCAACGACTCAAATCCGACGCCGAGCCGCTGGAAGTCTTCAAACAGTGCGGTGAGTCCTGACGCGGTGCGTCCTAACCGGTCCATCCGCCAGACGACAACCTTGCTTACCTTCCCCGCTGTCATGTCGGCTTCCAGTCGCTTCCAGCCGGGCCGATCCATCGTCTTCCCGGTGAACTTGTCCTTGTACCACTTGATCGGATGATCCTTTGCGAACGCCAAGATCCATTGGTCGAGATCCGCTTGCTGGCTCCGTGTGTCCTGCTTCTTCGAACTGACACGTGCATAGATGGCGATGTGCTGAGACATGGATTCCTCGCGGTGGTGTGGGTGCAAGGGAATGATAACTTGAAATCGCAAAGTGTCAACAGTGAGTCATACTTCACAAGTGACACTCAAGCCGGTCGAGATACGCCAATATTGCCAACAGTTTTGCCTGGAATTGATCGAGGAATGACCCTTTACACTTTTCCGGAAGGCAATCCGCACGTCCCAGAACATCTGGCCGCCCCCAAAGACCGAAGCTTCTCTGGAACTCGCGAGATTGAGAAAGACGCAAGCGTTTTGGCGTGAGAACGACGAACAGGTGATCCTTGCGCTGGCCCGTCGTGCTTGTCGTTTCCGTCGAGTATCGCTGTCACCCCCGCTCTCCCGTTGCCAAAGCAGCTCCTATCCCTTCCGTTATCGGCCACGACATCAGGCGGACAAGCTACGCCCGGCAAACCTTCGCCTCGGGCTTATTGCTGACCTTATGCGTGCTGCCGACCGTACTGCCGTCGATGTTGCACGCGTGTCGATGCTGCAGCCTCAGTGTCGTAGCAACCGGTTGCAAATCACCGCGAGGCAAACAAGCTGCCGCTCCCCAAATGATCGCGATGTAACGCCAAGAGCATCTCACGTCGAAAAAGGGGGGGCCATCCAAGCAGCAAATGTTTTCCGGCCAAGCTCGCGCTGGATTCAAGGGACTCTAGCTATCCCCGCTACCGCGCGGTGCTGATTTTGGGCAGTCCGTTAAATCGATTTGCTTTTCAGGGGGGCCCATCTGACCAGCAGATGTTTTCCGGCGAACCTCGCGAGCGATTCGAAGGTACACTAGCTACCTTGGTTCACGCGCGGCAGAGTTTCGTTTCAGCACGAGCCCTGTCAACTGAGTTTGACACCGTGTCAATCGCGAGTGGTTGCAGTCTCACAGGATCTCGAACTTGGCGATCCTACGGAGGCACAACTGCTTCGCTGTTTGCCGGGGTCTGTCTGTGATCGTTGGCTGACGCGTTTGCTGCGGTCCCCGGTGCTTTCCCTCTGCTGCCTCGCTACACTATGTGCCTTTGGGGGGGCACGTCGGCCGCCGCTTCCCCGTCTGTTTTCTGGCATCCGCACCGAGAGGCTACGCTCCATGAGCCAACAGAATCTTTCGTCCTTCATTTGGTCCGTCGCAGACCTGCTGCGCGGCGATTACAAGCAATCGGAATACGGACGTGTGATTCTCCCCTTCACGGTGCTGCGTCGCTTGGACTGCGTGCTGGAGCCGACCAAGGCCGCGACGCTGAAGGAGAAGGAAAAGCGTGAAGCCGCCGGTCTGAATCCCGAACCCTTCCTGCTGAAGAAGTCGGGGCAGCACTTCTACAACACGTCCCCCTTGGACATGAAGACGCTGATGGGCGATCAGGACAACATCGCCGAGAACATGTTTTCGTACATCGAGGCCTTCTCCCCCGCCGTCCGCGACATCTTTGAATGCTTCGATTTCCATACCCAAGTTCAACGGCTCGATAAAGCGAATCTGTTGTATCTGGTCGCCGAGAAGTTTACCCAGATCGACCTGCATCCCGAGATCGTCACCAACGAACAGATGGGGCACGTCTTCGAGGAACTGATCCGCAAGTTCGCCGAGCTTTCCAACGAAACCGCCGGGGAACACTTTACGCCCCGCGAAGTCATCCGACTGATGGTCAATCTGCTGTTCATCGAAGACGACGACGCGCTAACCAAACCGGGCATCGTCCGTTCGCTGTACGATCCGACAGCCGGGACCGGCGGGATGCTATCGGTTGCCGAGGATCATCTGAGCGGTCAGAACCCCGATGCTCGGCTGGTCATGTATGGGCAGGAACTGAATGGCGAATCGTATGCGATCTGCAAAGCCGACATGCTGATCAAGGGACAGGACATCAGCAACATCATCCACGGCAACACGTTGTCCGAGGATGGACTGCCCGCGAAGCAGTTCGATTACATGCTCTCCAATCCGCCCTTTGGCGTCGAATGGAAGAAGATTCAGAAGGAGATCAAAAAGGAGCACGATCAGGAGGGATACAACGGTCGCTTCGGTCCCGGCCTGCCACGCGTCAGCGATGGCTCGCTGCTGTTTCTGATGCACCTGATCTCCAAGATGCGGCCGACCCAAGATGGCGGCAGCCGGTTTGGCATCGTCCTGAACGGCTCGCCCCTGTTCACCGGCAACGCGGGGAGCGGCGAGAGCGAGATCCGTCGTTACGTGCTGGAGAACGATCTGTTGGAAGCGATGATCGGCTTGCCGACCGACATGTTTTATAACACCGGCATCAGCACCTACGTCTGGATCGTGACCAATCGCAAGCCGAAGCATCGCAAGGGCAAAGTGCAATTGATCGATGCCAGCAACATGTGGCAGAAGATGCGAAAGAGTTTGGGGAGCAAACGCAAAGAGCTTTCCCGGGAACACATCGACAAGATCACGCGTCTGTTCGGCGATGCCAAAGAAGTTTATGTCGACCCCGAAACGGGCAAGCAGCTTTCAAGCCGAGCGGCGCAAGCCGCCGGATCTGTCGCCACGCCCATCAGCCGGATCTTCAAGAACACCGACTTCGGCTACCAGACGATCACCGTCGAGCGACCGGAGCGGGACGACAAAGGGGAGATCGTCAAAGAAACTCGCGGCAAACGCAAAGGCCAGCCCAAGCCCGACAGCAAGCTGCGCGACAGCGAAGAGGTACCGCTATCCGAAGATGTCGAAGCCTATTTTCAGCGAGAAGTTGTGCCGCACGTCCCCGACGCCTGGATCGACCACGACAAAACGAAGATCGGCTACGAGATCCCCTTCAACCGTCACTTCTACGTCTTCAAACCGCCTCGCGAGCTGGATGCGATCGACGCGGAATTGAAAGGGGTTACCGATCGAATTGTGCAGATGATTGGGGAGCTGTCGCAATGAGTTTCCCGGCTTACGACGACTACAAAGACAGCGGCGTCGCATGGCTGGGCGAGATTCCCGAGCGTTGGGATATTCGCCGCTTGAAGTTCGTGTCCGATATTCAAACGGGGGACAAGGACACTGTTGATGCGGAAGAAAGCGGTATCTTTCCGTTCTTTGTTCGTTCCCAAACCGTCGAGCGTATCAGTACGAAAACCTTTGACTGCGAAGCGATCCTCACCGCAGGTGACGGCGTCGGTGTCGGCAAGGTCTTTCATTACCACCATGGACCATTCGACTTTCATCAGCGTGTTTACATGATGAACAACTTTCGCGATGTCGATGGCCGATTTCTTTTTCATTACCTGAAGTCGAACTTTTACAAAGTCGCCTTGGAAGGCGGAGCCAAATCGACCGTAGATTCGATTCGGCGGCCTATGCTTACTGACTTTCCTGTGTCATTCCCACCCTGCAAACGCGAGCAAAAGGCGATCTCGGCGTTCCTCGATGTCGAGACGGCGAAGATCGACGGTTTGGTGTCGGAGCAGCGTCGCTTGATCGAGTTGCTGAAGGAAAAGCGTCAGGCGGTGATCAGTCACGCGGTTACCAAAGGACTCAACCCAAACGTCCCCATGAAACCCTCCGGCATCCCATGGCTCGGCGATGTCCCGGAGCATTGGAGCGTGAAGCGACTGAAACACGTTTCGCCGTTCATCTCCGTGGGAATCGTTGTAAACCCGACCAACTACGTCAGCGAAGACCCGAATGACTTGCCGTTCATCTACGGGGGCGATATTCGAGAGGGAGTCATCGACTGGGCCAACTCACGTCGAATCCATCGTGATTCAAGTGCTACACAAGAGAAGACTCAACTGGAGACTAACGACTTGCTTGTCGTTCGCGTTGGAGCACCGGGAGTAACGGCAGTGGTGCCCGAAGAGTGCGAGGGGGGGAATTGTGCATCGGTAATGCTTATGCGAAAAGGCGACTTCAATTCGCATTGGCTTTGTTACGTCATGAACACCCGTGTTATTCGATTTCAAGTTGAGATCGTCGAATATGGTGCGGCCCAGAAGCAGTTTAACATTGCCCACGCCGTTAATTTTTGGGTGCCTGTTCCTGATCGAGCGGAACAAGACAACTTGGTTGCCGAGTTGGACAAACAGATTGGAGAGTTCGACCAGCTTCAATCGGAAGCCGAAAGAGCCATCGAGCTTCTTCAAGAGCGCCGCACCGCCCTGATCTCCGCAGCCGTCACCGGCAAGATCGATGTGCGCGAGTTCGCAACGCGGGAGCTAGCCTGTGAGCACTGACAAAACTGCCGACTACCTGAGAGGACTGGTCACCGAATTGCGAAAGCTTCCCGCAGAAACCTCGTGGGTTGAATTTAAAGAGAACCTCGCCAAGCCAGAGGATATTGGCCAATACGTTTCTGCGTTGAGCAATGCCGCTGCCATGGAAGGGAAAGCAAACGCCTACCTGGTCTGGGGCGTTCAAGATGATACGCACGACGTTGTCGGGACATCGTTCCAACCGACGCGTGCCAAAAAAGGCAACGAGGATCTTGAAAACTGGCTCGTCCGATTGTTGAGTCCACGCTTGCATTTTCGCTGGTATGAATTCGATTACGACGGCCATTCGTTGGTTCTGATGGAGGTCCCCAGAGCAACTGCGAAGCCGACTCAGTTCGAAGGTGTCGAGTACATCCGTGTTGGGTCCTACCGCAAGAAGCTGAAAGACCATCCGCAACATGAACGCGATCTTTGGCGGGTATTCGATACAACGCCCTTCGAGGCGATGCTTGCGATGGAACACGTCGACGCCGCTACGGTCTTGTCGTTGCTCGACTACCCCGCTTATTTCAAGTTGCTCAATCAACCGCTCCCCGATAATCGCGACGGAATCTTGAGCGCATTGGCGAGCGAAGACCTTATTTGCGGCGATGATTCGGGCAGCTGGAATATTACGAACCTTGGGGTGATGCTGTTTGCGAACTCTCTGGAACGGTTCAAGCCGCTCAATCGCAAATCGGTGCGGGTCGTCGTTTACGACGGACGGGGGAAGATCAATACCATCAAGGAACAGGAAGGCCAGCGCGGCTACGCCAACGGCTTCGAAGGCTTGATCGGCTTCATCAATGCGCTTCTGCCTCGCAATGAAGTGATCGGCCCGGCGCTCAGGAAAGAAGTGCCGATGTACCCCGAGTTAGCAGTTCGCGAATTGGTCGCCAACGCGTTGATCCATCAAGACTTCTCGATTTCGGGCGCAGGTCCGATGATCGAGATCTTTGACGACCGGATGGAGATCACCAATCCGGGATTGCCGCTGGTTAAGACAGAACGCTTTCTCGATTCGCCGCCACGCTCGCGCAATGAATCACTGGCATCATTCATGCGGCGAATCGGCGTTTGTGAAGAGCGTGGCAGCGGCGTGGACAAGGTCGTCTTTCAAACCGAGTTCTATCAACTTCCCGCCCCAAGCTTTGAATCCCCCGAAGATTCGACACGAGCGGTCCTGTTCGCTCACAAGGCACTGAATGATATGGATCGAACCGAGCGAGTCCGAGCGTGTTTCCTGCACGCGGCGCTCCGATACGTGGAACGCGACCCGATGACCAATTCCAGTCTTAGAAATCGTTTTGGAATCGAGAAGAAGAACAGCGCAACAGCTTCGCGAATCATCAAGGAAGCGCTCGAAGATGGAAAGATCAAGCCCTACAACCCCGAGCAAAGCAAGAAGTATGCAAAGTATGTGCCATTCTGGGCGTAGGCCTTAATTGATCGGTTTCTTCACGGCACCATTGAATCGGGCAATTTCCCTGAATCGAGTTTACAAAACGCAGTAAATTACGGCGTTTTTGCAACGAAATCTTATTTGATGGTTATTTGATGATCATTAATCTGATCGGCATGCGTAACGACATCAAGCTCGAAGACAAAAGCTGAGACCTACCTACCGCTATCGGTTGGTTCCGATGCCCCCCTCCCAAGCCGCCAGCCACGACGCCCAGCGACCTGTCTGGCTTGGGGTCCTCAGACGAGTGGAAGTCGTCCCTCCATCATTGCATGTCCTGAGTTATTCAGTTACTCAATCTGGTGAACGGACGCGATGTTCTGTGAGCATTTCGCGGCCCGCTGACGAGCCACAAAGCCGATTGTGGATCGAATTCACGAAACTACGATCCACAACGCGTTTTGTGGATCACAGACGATCCACAACGTGTCCAGACGACTCGAACGCAAGAAAGACTCCCAAAACGTAGTTTCGTCAACGAAAAACCGCATCGATGGCCGAGGCGATCGATGATTGCATCTCGCTCACCACACAAACGATTGGCCTATGGCGGGTGGCAACACCAAACCACGGGACAAGTCGATCGGGGCGTGTGGACCCGCTACAATCGCCCCCTCCGACGGTATGATCGCTCCCGAGATTCAATGGCCAAGGCAACGATGGGCATCCACAACGAAGACAAATTTGAAGACGAAATCTGCGGTCAGCTAGCTGCCAACGGGTGGCTGCATTGCCCCACCGACGCTACCGACTACGACGCCAAGCTAGCCCTGTTTCCCGCCGACGTGCTGGCGTGGGTGCAGGAGACGCAGCCCGAGGCCTGGGATTCGCTGACCAAGAACCACGGCCCTGCGGCTGCAGCGATTCTGCTGAATCGGTTGCGAGATTCGATGAACCAAAGCGGCACGCTGCATGTGCTGCGGCAGGGCTTCGATGTGTTGGGGCTTCGCAAGCCGATCAAGATGGCTCAGTTTAAGCCTGCCCTGGCAATGAATCCCGACATCATGCAGCGGTACGCAGCCAACCGCTTGCGCGTGATTCGCCAGGTGCGTTATTCGCAGCACAACAAAAACAGCATCGATCTGGTTCTGTTCCTCAACGGCATCCCGATCGCAACTGTCGAATTAAAGACCGACTTTACGCAAAGCATTGGCGATGCGATCGATCAGTACCGGTTCGATCGCGTCCCGAACCCGAAAGGACAGGCTGCCGAACCGTTGCTGACTTTCCCCAGCGGTGCGTTGGTCCATTTTGCTGTCAGCAGCAGCGAGGTTTGGATGACGACAAAGCTGGAAGGCAAGCCGACGAACTTCTTGCCTTTCAATCAGGGGAGCAATGGTCCAGGCAAGGAGGGGGCCAAGGGGAACCCCACAAATCCCAGCGGACACAAGACCGCCTATCTTTGGGAGCAGGTTTGGCAGCGGGACAGCTTGCTGGACATCGTGGGCCGCTACATGATCGCCCAACGCGACGACAAGAAGAACATCAAGACGATCATCTTCCCTCGCTTCCATCAGTTGGACGTCACCCGCCGCCTGTTGTCGACGGTGTTGGACGAGGGGCCCGGCAGCAAGTATCTGATCCAACACTCCGCAGGCAGTGGCAAGACAAATTCGATCGCTTGGTCAGCCCACTTCCTGAGCGATCTGCACGATGCCAACAACAAGAAGGTCTTTGATTCGGTGTTGGTCGTGTCGGATCGCAACGTGATCGATGGGCAGCTGCAGGAGGCGATCTTCAGTTTTGAACGGACAAGCGGCGTGGTTGCCACGATCAAAGGCAACCAAGGGAGCAAGAGTGCTGAATTGGCCGAAGCGCTCTCGGGAGACAAGAAGGTTGTCGTCTGCACGATCCAGACGTTCCCCTTTGCATTGGCGGCGGTCCGCGAGCTGATGGCAACCGAAGGGAAGACGTTTGCGGTGATCGCCGACGAGGCCCATTCATCGCAGACCGGCCAGGCGGCATCGAAGCTGAAGCAGGTGTTGTCAGCGGAAGAGCTGAAGGATCTCGAAGACGGTGGGGAGATCAGCACCGAGGATCTATTGACGTCGCAGATGGCGGCCAATGCCAACGATGCCGGAATCACCTACGTCGCCTTCACGGCAACTCCCAAACCGAAGACGCTGGAAACCTTTGGTCGTGTTCCCGATCCGACACAGCCCAAAGGGAAAGACAATCTGCCCGAACCGTTCCACGTCTATTCGATGCAGCAAGCGATCGAAGAGGGCTTCATTCTGGACGTGCTGCAAAATTACATCTCGTACAAGCTCGCGTTCAAGCTGGCCAATGGCGGCAAGGAATGGAACGACAAAGAGGTGCAACGCGACGAAGCGATGAAGGGGATCATGCGGTGGGTGCGGTTACATCCGTACAACATCTCGCAGAAGGTCCAGATCGTCGTCGAACACTTCCGGGAAACCGTCGCTCCGTTGTTGGCGGGCAAAGCCAAAGCGATGGTCGTGGTGGGCAGCCGATTGGAGGCAGTTCGCTGGCAATTGGCCCTGGATAAGTACCTGAAACAGAAAGCGTATCCGATCCAATCGCTGGTCGCCTTCTCGGGCGAAGTCTCCGACAAGGAGTCGGGCCCCGAGCCGTTCAAGGAAACCAGCACGGAAATGAACCCCGATCTCAAGGGCCGCGATATCCGCGAGGCCTTTAAGGGGGACGCCTACCAGATCCTGCTGGTTGCGAACAAGTTTCAGACCGGATTCGATCAGCCGTTGCTGTGCGGCATGTACGTCGACAAACGCCTCGATGGGATTCAGGCGGTGCAAACCTTGTCGCGACTGAATCGCTGTTATTCGGACACGCTGTCAAAAAAGGAGACGACCTACGTCCTGGATTTCGTAAACGATCCCGATGAGATCCTCAAAGCGTTCAAGACCTACTTCACCCGCGCGACGCTGGAGGATGTGACCGATCCAAACATCATCCTGAATCTGCGGACGAAATTGGACGGCTACCAACATTACGATGAACCCGAAATCGAGCGAGTCGTCGCGATCCAACTCGATCCCAACGCCAAGCAAAAGCAACTCGATGCCGCTATCGCTCCCGTGGCGGATCGGTTGTTGCGGCAATACGCTGCTGCCAAGTTGGCCATCCTGGAAGCTGAGGAACAGAAGGACGAACCCGCAGCCAAAGCGGCTAAAGACAAGTTAAACGCGTTGCTGATGTTCCGAACCGACGTCACGACCTATCAGAGCGCGTACACCTTCCTGTCGCAGATCTTCGATTACGGCAACACCGACTTTGAGAAACGATTCATCTTTTTTAAGTACCTGATTCGGCTGCTGAAATTCGGACGTGAGCGCGACGGGGTGGACCTGTCCGAAGTGGTACTGACGCATCACACACTACGCGACAAAGGGAAGCAGGCGATGAAACTGGCCGACCAAGCCTATCCCGAACTCAAGCCGATGAGCGAAGCGGGCAGCGGGATGGTTCGCGAAAAGGAGAAGGCGTACCTAGCGGAGATCATTCAGAAGGTGAACGACCTGTTCAAAGGCGACCTGACCGACAACGACAAACTGGTCTACGTGAACAACGTGATCCTAGGGAAATTACTGGAATCGGAAATCCTGATCAAACAAGCCTCCAGCAACACAAAAGAACAATTCGCCAACTCTCCGGATCTGAAAACCGAACTGATCGAAGCCATCATCAACGCCTTCGACGCCCACACGGAGATGAGCACCCAAGCTCTCAACAACCCCGAGACCCAGCGCGGCCTAACCGATATCTTGCTCGGCCCGGCGAGACTGTATGAGGCGCTTCGGTCACTTCAATCGGCTGGGTAATAAATCATTCAAAATGAAGCGTCGGTTGGAATCAGCCGTCACAGATAACATCCGCCGCCATGTCCTTAGGATTCTCAAGCAGCACGGGTATCCGCCCGACTTGGACAGCGAAGCAACGAAGTTGGTTTTGGAACAAGCGGGCGCACTCTGGGCTGGATGGCCCCGCTGATCACAAACGCAACACGGCTTCTAGCAGCGACAGATTTAGAAACAGTCTTCAACAGTTGACAACAGCTTGTGAATTGACACGTTGCCGCTCCGTTGACAGCGTGTCAAACCTGCGTTCCCGCCGTTCGCGCTCCGGCCTCGACATCGTAATATCAGAAGCTCGATAGCCGAAAGTTATTCGGTTCACGGTCCCGGCACTAAAACGTTCGCGTATTGCCAGGACGTGACAGGTCCTTCTTCCAAACAGAGATTCCGATGGATAAGCCGGTTGCTTCACTGAACGAGCTTGCAAGCATGATATCCCGAACTTTAGAAACGAATGCTGAAGGGCGTAAGCGGTTACTCAAGCTGGCCCGCGCGGCACACACTGAGTTTCACGACACACCCTTAGTCGAACGAAGCCTGGTGCTATCTCCACATGTGGTTGATGAAAAAGTTGCAGCGGCATGGTGCCTGGCAATCGTTGGAACGCGAGGAAGCAACGATGACTTTGGAGTCTCGCCTTTTCCCAAAAAGGCATCGATGCTGAATCAGGGGGCGATATCAGCTGAAGTGCTCAAGTCTTACGTTGAAGACGAGCTGGATGAATCGAAACGTCGAAAGATTTGGCTGTTCTTGCAGAGCTTAATTCCGGACACCGTCCAGCAAGATGAACCGAAAGATCCCAGCGTTACTCAATCTCACCCAGATGTAGTGCTCCAACAAGAGATTCTGAAATCGCTAGTTGACAATAACCTTTCAACTCTGATTGCGGTGGCGGCTGATGCCCCAGCCCACGTGCGCTGTAGCGCTATCATGAATAAGATGCTAGATGAAGATGAAACACGGCTTCACTGGTCGCAATCGGAGTGGCTCCATGAACTGAAGACACTGCAGCATTCTTTTTCAAAGAAGACACTTCAGAAAACTAGTGAGCTGCAAGACGGAGCCTGGGCACGCATAATGAAATACCGAAACGGGTGCAGGAATGAGCGGTTGGTTTCCGTGGAAACTGTAGATTTTTTTATTGGTCGAAAATCCTTATAACGCTTTCTTGGTTTCCTGCTGGGGGAAACGCTCGCTTCGGAAGCCATGGGCTGGGACTTATATAAGGAGGACCCAACCATGGTTCAAAAAACAAAAGTCCCAACAGACGGGCAAAAAATCGCCACGCTGATTCGCATTCTGCGAGGAGCGGTGGCCGCAGGCGACAAAGTACTCATGAATGCAGTTGCTGCTGAACTTAAGGAGTACGGCATCGTGACAGCAGACTGGCTGTTTAAACAGGAGGCACAGAACGATGCCTCTTAATTTCGATAAATGGGCGGATGACTTGTGCAACCGACTTCGCGCCGAAATCACAGCGGATGTGGTCAAGGCGATCACGTCCCTCGTCCACGCTGCGAGCCAACAGCCAAGCCTTGTCGACCGACACCGTCAGGCGGAACTGCTGGGGATCAGCGTTCCCAAATTGGACTCGTTGGTTCGCGATGGCGTGATCCCTAGCAAGTTGATCGGTAAGCGTCGGCTGTTTGAACCAGCTGCTGTGATCGCGGCGTTACCAGCCGGAAACCACGACGCCGAGAGTACCAATCATGACAGTTGATACCACCGGCAATGGGATCGTTGCGAATTTGCCCTCCGACGTTCCTTCAGCTGACCAGTATCGCACGATCGGTCCAGCAACTACCTCGCAGTGCACTCAAGTGCGCTGCGGGCAGGAGGGCATCGAATGAGCAACCGTTATGCACTCGTTCCTGAGCGTGTGCTAATTGCCCGAACTGAGGGCCAAATCACATTCAGAGATGTCACGGTCTTTGCCGCGATTGCAATGCACGCCGACCGAAACGGCACAGCGTTTCCCGGCACGAAGGCGATTCACGAACTTACTGGAATTCACGGCGATAACGTCCGCAAGTCGATTGCTTCCTTGAAAGCAGCTGAACTCGTTGAACATATTGGCGGTGGCTTCGTGGGGCAGAACGCAATCTATCGAGTTGCCACAAAGGCGAGCCAAAACGAACCACCAATAGATCCGAAAGGCGGGTCGAAAAATCGCCAAAGGCGGGTCCAAAAGAAGGAGAAGGCAGGTCAAAACGACCCTACCCAACAACAGACAACAACAAAGGAACAACACATGACGAGTGATTTTCTTGCGAAGTATTCCAACCATCCGGACAAGACTCTCAACAACGCAGAGCGCTTCGGCCGGTCCGTTGAATTTCAAATATGGTTCGAGCTTTACCCTCGGGACGATAAGCCCAACGATGCTGCATCAGCGTTCCCAAAAGCGGTTAAGGCACTTGCTGAGCGATTTGGAAATCGAGACGAAGCGTTGAAGTACTTGCTTGATCGGACGCTGACGTTTGCGCCGCTGGGGCGTGAGAAGGGGCGGTACTGTCCTTATCCGGCCAACTGGCTAAAGAGTGGCGGTTACGACGCTGTACTTGAAGATGGTTCGAATCACAGCGAAAGTCCATGCAAACTCCCTGCTGAAATCGAAGAGGTGCTGCTGTGAAACAGTCGATAGAACGGATCGAAGAAGCCGAAATTGGCCTATGTGCGGCATGTATGGATGGCGGCAGCCAAGCGATTGAGAAAGCTCAACAGATCGTCAGTGAAGGAGACTTCCTAACCGAACGTGGCTGGGGAGAGCTGTACTCTCTCCTATGCCGCCTGAACGACGCCGAGACAAGCGTCAGTGACCATGCCCGTGTTATTTCCAAGGCCAAAGCTTGCGGCGTTTACGACGCGATTGGTGGGACGGCTGGCTTTGAACGTTTATCAGCTGGCGGGACGGCCGAAAACCTGGAAGGCTACGCCCGCGACGTACGCGATGCAGCAATCGATCGTCAGCTGAGGGCATCACTTACAACACGTCTACGGGAACTGGACGACATCGCCGCAACGGATGTTCGAGCCGCACTCGAATCTGATTTGGTGGCGATCGACTCACGTCTTTCGTCGAGCGTCACCAGAAGAACGATCGGTGACGCCTATGGTGACGTGATTGAATCGATCCGAAATGCCACTTCCAACGACAAGCCAAAGATCCTGACCGGTTTCGATGGTCTCGACCGCAAGCAAGGCGGGCTGCGGCGTGGTGCCCTGCATGTTATCGCAGCAAGGCCATCGGATGGCAAAACCAGCTTAGGGTTGAACATGGCCGAGAACATGGCGGAACTGAACTACCAAGTTCTGTTCGCGTCGATGGAAATGGCAGTGTCTGAGATCGCGGAACGCTCCTTGGCCGCAAGAGCTGACGTCAATAGTAAGATTCTATCGAATCGAAAGATGCGAGACTCGGAACGGGAAAAGGTGGAGAAAGCTGTGCAAGGATTTGAGCCGTTGCCGTTGACGATTCAAGACGCTTCCGGCATGACCGTCAATCAATTGCGCGGCATCGCGAAAGTGCAACGCAACGAAACAGGACTGGACGTAATGTTTGTTGATTATCTGTCTTGTATCGGACGGGAACGGGGCAACAACGAAACGGACTACCTGCACTACACCCATTGCGTTCGGCAATTGCGATTGTTGGCACGAGAGCTGAACATTGCGTTGGTTCTGCTTTGCCAATTAAACCGACAAGCCGAGCAAGGAAAGCGATCAGAACGCCCTAAGCTGTCCCACCTGAAAGAAACCGGAGCAATCGAGCAAGATGCCCACAGTGTTACATTCATCCACCGTGAGTACCCCGACGACCCCGAGTGTGAGCTGTACTTTGCCAAATGGCGAGACGGTGAACGTGGATGGGCGTTGCCGATGTTTTTCAATTCGAAATTTACGAAGTTTACCGAGCAAGGCGTTTCAGACATCACAGCAACAGCAACAACTCCTTCGAAATATTCAAGGCAGTCGAAGCTGGCGTGTCCAAGCACAGACTGAAACCAGTCGGTTCATGCTGGCAAGCCCTAGACCAAACCACCGTCGCTGTGCTTACAAGTCGAACTGCATATCGTTTCGAAGTTTTTGGACGTACAGGTTGACTCTGCTTGACGAACGTGAAGCAGACGCCATAGATTCAAACTTGCCACGGCTAGGGTAGCTCCCGAAAACCGCATCCTGAGCGGCTGCCGTTGGCGTTTTCACCTTCAGGACGATCTACAGGAGATTGACACGATGACATCACTACATCAACAAAAGGGCGATCGGCCCGGCTGGAAGATTCGTTGGCGCGACACTGCAGCACAGAAGCAGCGTGGCTTGTGGCTGGGGAAAATGTCCAAGCGATCCGCTGAGACCATCTTTCGGCATGTGTCAGAGCTGATCCGAACTGCCGAGACCGGATTGCGATTGGACTCGGCGACAGAAATTTGGGCAAACGAGTTGTCCGGCAAGCTGCGAGACAAGCTTCTCAAGCTAGAAATCCTAACCGGCAACACGAGATCTTGCACAGACGCCGACAAGCTGTTGGAGCCATTCCTACAGCGATTCATCGACAACATGGTTGACGCTGCTGCGAACACCCAAAAAAACTATTTGCAGACCAAACAGTGGCTCACTGGCTTCCTTGGGAACTCGACGAGGCTTATCGACATCACGCCTGCGGATCTTGACCGCTGGCACCGGCACATGAAAGCCGAAGGGCTGGCACTGTCGAATCGCAACAAGCATATCCAGCGAGCACGCAAGTTCTTTCAATCCGCTGTGGATGATCGACTGTTGTCGGAGTCACCAGCGACGAAGCTGACGCAAGAGCGACCACCCAAGGGTATGCGTGTCGACCGAACGCGACAATTCTTCGTCGATGCCGCGATGACTGCCCGCGTCCTGGAGGGGCTGCCCGATGGCGATATCACCCTGACGTTTGCGATGGCCCGCTTCATTGGGCTGAGACGCTGCGAAGTCTATTCTGCAACGTGGGACTGGATCGACTGGGAGCGTTCACGACTTTTGATCGATTCGCTAAAAACGGGCTACCGAGAATGTCCAATGTTCGAGGCCGAACCGTTCCTGCGGGCGGCCTACCAGAATGCCCCCAAGGGACCAGGCAGGATTATCCAGCACTTTTCCGACGCTGCTAGCATGACCACATTGATGCGAAAGCACATCGAGCGAGTGGTTGGCGTTGGGAATTGCTGGCCTAAGACATTGCAGCAGTTGCGATCGACCCGACGGACCGAGCTAGAAGAACTCTATCCTAACCACGCAATCAACGAATGGCTGGGACACGATGGCAAAACGGCCGAGGCCCACTACCTGCAAGTCACCCCAGAACATTGGGAGCGAGCCAAGCAAAACACAGCCAACGGGGCAGAAAGCTCCCCCAAGGACGAAAACCCGCCAAACAAAGAGCGCCGTGGGAACACCGGTGGGAACATTGATGCTATTTCCCAGGCATTTACAGCAATTGAGGTACAAAAAAACCCAGTGTTTCTGGCTACAGATAGCTCAAAAACACTGGGAAAATTGCACGAAGTACCCCGTAGGGGAGTCGAACCCCTGTTACCGCCGTGAGAGGGCAGCGTCCTGGGCCACTAGACGAACGGGGCGTGGCACTTAGGCTGGGCTCTATCTTATCGTTGTCGCCAAATCCTTCAAGTGCTGCTGCGCCGTTCGATTTGGTATGATCGCAAAGTCGGCTTCCCCTTTTTCCAGTTCTTCGCTTTATCGGGTAGTGTTTTGTCGCAGGATCGCGAATCGATGCAGGTGGATTGGCAGGGCCCCGACGCTGTGTTGCAGCTGTTGTCGCGGAGCGGTTGGCTGCGCTCGATTCGCTGGGTGCCGGAAGTCGATTCGACAAATCGGCTCGCCAAATCGATAGCCGACCAAGCCGACCAGCCGACGCCGCTGCTGATCGTTGCCAAATCGCAAACTCAAGGACGCGGCCGGTTGGGCCGCAGCTGGTTCTCCGATTCGGGAACGCTCACCTTCTCACTGATGCTCGCCGCCCCGCAACTGGCTGTCGACCGAACCCGTTGGCCGCAATTGGCACTGGTAGCCGGACTGGCCGTCTGCGACGTGGTCGGCGAAGTCGTCGAACCGGTCGCCGTGCAGCTGAAGTGGCCCAACGATGTCTATCTTGCCGGCGGCAAGGTGGCGGGCGTGTTGATCGAAACCGCAGGCCGCGACAACGACCACGTCGTGATCGGGATTGGACTGAATGTTGCGACCGATTTGACCAAGGCGCCCCCAGAGGTCCGGCAGCGGGCGCGTTCGATCCGCGACTACGCCGATCACGCTGTCGAAACCTTTGCGATCCTGCCCGAGATCATCGATCGGATCGCGCTGCGGATCGCGGCATGGCGCACCGATTCGGCCGCGATCGCCGACGATTTTTCCAAAGTCTGCCTGTTGCGCGGTCGCCGCGTCGCAATCGAGACCGCAGGGCAAACCCTGCAAGGCGTCTGTTTGGGGATCGATGGCGAGGGAGCGCTGCGGGTCCGCCGCGACGATGGCGAAGTGGTCGAGGTGCGGTCGGGCGAAGTGGTGCGGTGGAGCGACGAGGTGGAGGTGCACGATGGGTAAATCGATTTGGCCAGCGAGCGATCCGACAGGGGAACTTCTGCAAGGTGTTCGCGACGGGAACGCACAGGCCACCAACGATTTGTTCACACGTCACCGCAGTGCCCTGCGGCGGTTGGTCCAGATGCGATTGGACCGCCGCGTCCAACAGCGAGTCGATGTAAGCGACGTCGTCCAGGATGTCTTGACCGAAGCGAGCACGCGGCTGACCGACTACCTGGCGAATCCCTCGATGTCGTTCCATCTGTGGTTGCGCCAGATCGCCTGGGATCACATGATCGACACCTATCGTCGCCATCGTGGCAGCGCCAAACGGAGCATGGATCGCGAGCAATCGATCGTGGGACCGGTCGCCGATGATCGCTCGACAATGGAAATGATTGTCCAGTTGCAAGATCCCGAACTGACGCCGGCCGCGGCGGCGATCCAGTCGGAATTGACGAAGCGCGTCGAAGCAACGATCGACCAACTGGATGCCAACGAACGCGAGATCATCCTGATGCGTCACTTTGAATACCTGTCGAACCAGGAGGTCGCCGAGGTCTTGGGACTGCAACCGGCGGCCGCCAGCATGCGATACCTCCGCGCTGTCCGTCGCTTGCGGGAACTCCTCGATAATCTCTAGTTTCCGGCGTTGCGGCGCGGCGGGAAAACGAGGCCATCCGAAATGGCTCGCTCCGCCATATCAAGAGCACGAACAACTCTCGAAATGCCCACACGGTTACAACTCGCGCCGCGACCAACTGCAGACACGAATTGTCTGCACCGCACAACACCAAGTTAAACACGGACTGCTTGCTTAATTTCGCCGACCCGAAGGACATATCTTCCGTTCGACACAATGCCGGACGAATGTTCGCGATTCGTTTCAACAACCGAGGCGATCGAGCCGATCCTCCCGTTAGGGCTGAATCGGAATAGCTCGCTTACCTTCTTCGAGGCAAAGTTGGAGCCAACATATCCATGTCGAAAAAGTCGACTTCGTGCAAACGCTGCGGTTCTACCTCAAGCATCTATCGGAGCCGAAGTCGTGACTCCTGGAGTTCGCGGCTGTTGTTGTGCAAGTTCGCTCGTTGCCATCACTGCATGAAAGCGTTTGCCGTCCCCTTCTGGACTCCGCTGCGAGAATCACCTCGCGCCTCAAACGCCACCGCCACTGCGTCGCGTCAGGCAGCATAGCCTACGATCGGGCACTCTCTTAAACGGCGGGCATCAAGCTTCATCTACCGCCGAAGCGTCGACGGTTTGCCGATCGGATTCGGCATCGCGGCAGATACCACGCAGCATGCGAGGAAAGACAAACGCATGCAGCGGCAGGACTGCGTACCAGTAGGCCAGTCCGAGCAGGCCGCGTGGTCGAAAGCGAGCGGTCTGAATCAATTTGCACGCGTTGTCGTCGATCGGCTCGACGCGGAACTCCAACTCCGCTTCTCCCGGCAACTTCATCTCCGCCCGCAGCCGCAACCAGGTCGGCAGCTCATAGCCATCGACGCGCCAGAAATCGACAGCTTCGCCATAGTTCAGCTGATCCGGATGGCGCCGACCGCGGCGCAGTCCTGGGCCGCCGATCGCTTTGTCCATCAAGCCACGCAGCCACCACAACCAATCGGCACCCCAATACCCGGTCTGTCCACCGATTCGGCTGAGCGCTGCGAAGGTTGCGTCAGCTGAAGAGGCGACGGTTGCGGTTCGCTGGTCCTCAAATACAGTTCCTCCCGACCACTCGGGATCGCCTGGCATCTCGCCAGCCGCCGACCACCAGGTCTCGATCTCGCCCGACCGCAGCTTGCCAACAGCGGCATCGATTGCTTCGCGAACACTAAACAGCGGCCCCGGCATCAACGATTGCGCATCGTCGTCGCGGCATACGGTTCGATTCCGCAACCCTTCGGCCAACGGTCTCGCGATCCGAGCGTTGACGGGGGTGACCAACGAGATCCAAGCGGAACTGAGCCGTGGCGTCAGGACGGGAACCGGCAGGATCACCCGCCGCGGCAACTCCAACGACGCGGCCATGATCTGCATCAACCGCTGATACGAATAGACATCCTGCCCGCCGATATCGATCACGCGTCCGGCGGTTTCGGGAACCTGCAAGCACTGCACCAGGTAGCGAAGGACGTCGCGGATCGCGATCGGCTGCGTCTCCATCTTGACCCACTTGGGCGTGATCATGATCGGAAGTCGTTCGACAAGATACCGCAAGATCTCGAACGATGCCGAGCCGGAACCGATGATCATCGCCGCTCGGAAGACAGTGGCCGGAACGTCGCCGCTCTGCAAGATCTCCGCCACCTCGCGGCGACTGTGCAGATGCTTGCTGAGGTCCGCTCCCATTTCACCAAGCCCGCCGAGATAGATAATCCGCTGGCAGCGGGCCCCCTCGATCCCTTGCATGAACTGAGTCGCCAGTTCGCGATCGCGCTGGGCATATTCATTTCCGGCGCTGATCATCGAATGGACAAGATAATACGCCGCGTCGGTCTGATTCGCCGCGCGGCGCACCGTTCCCGTCTCCTCCAGATCGCCCTGGATCACCTCTAGTCGCTCGTGCTGAGACCACGGGAATCTCCGCAGCTTCTCGGGGCTGCGGACCAGACACCGCACCTCATACCCGGCATTCAAAAGCTCTGGCACCAACCGCCCGCCGACATAGCCGGTCGCTCCACAGATCAGAACACGACGGTGTTTTTCGGTTGGCAAACGTCTTCTCTAGAGTGGCGGTTATTCGCGGCGATTTAAGAGGCGTTGCTGTTCATGGACCCAACCGAGAGCTGTTTTCATCCTCGATTCCATCATGCCGACCTCACCTTTTCCATGTTAGCACGAAACCGAATCGAGTGGATTGCTCGCCCGACGGGGCTTTCGAGCTCTATCAGCATGGTTGCTGGGATGGTTGGGCGTGCCACTGGCCCTGCCAGTGCTGCTTGGGGAGCACGGGCAAAGCCCGTGGCACACGACTCGTTTCTGGAAACGATAAGAGAACGTGAAACGATGCCTGCCGAGTCCGAGCTTGCTAGCTCGATCGGCTTTGTGGCTGGGATGGTTCGGTGTACCACTGGCTCTGCCAGTGCTGCTTGGGGAGCACGGGCAAAGCCTGTGGCACACGATTCGTTTCTCGAAACGATAAGGCAACATCAAACGATGCCCAGCCCCTCCAGGCTTGCTGCCTCCATCGGCATTGTTGCTGAGATGATTGGGAGTGCCACTGGCTCTGCCAGTGCTGCCGGAAGCACGGGCAAAGCCCGTGGCACACGACTCGTTTCTGGAAACGATAAGAGAACGTGAAACGATGCCTGCCGAGTCCGAGCTTGCCGGCTCGATCGGCTTTGTGGCTGGGATGGTTCGGAGTGCCACTGGCTCTGCCAGTGTTGCTTGGGGAGCACGGGCAAAGCCCGTGGCACACGATTCGTTTCTCGAAACGATAAGGCAACATCAAACGATGCCCAGCCTCTCCAGGCTTGCTGGCTCTATCAGCATTGTGGCTGGGATGGTTCGGTGTACCACTGGCTCTGCCAGTGCTGCTTGGGGAGCACGGGCAAAGCCTGTGGCACACGATTCGTTTCTCGAAACGATAAGGCAACATCAAACGATGCCCAGCCCCTCCAGGCTTGCTGGCTCTATCAGCATTGTTGCTGGAATGGTTCAGGGTGCCACTGGCTCTGCCAGTGCTGCTTGGGAAGCACGGGCAAAGCCCGTGGCACACGATTCGTTTCTCGAAACGATAAAAGATCGTGAAACGATGCCTGCCGAGTCCGAGCTTGCCGGCTCGATCGGCTTTGTGGCTGGGATGGTTCGGAGTGCCACTGGCTCTGCCAGTGTTGCTTGGGGAGCACGGGCAAAGCCCGTGGCACACGATTCGTTTCTCGAAACGATAAGGCAATATCAAACGATGCCCAGCCCCTCCAGGCTTGCTGCCTCCATCGGCATTGTTGCTGAGATGATTGGGAGTGCCACTGGCTCTGCCAGTGTTGCTTGGGGAGCACGGGCAAAGCCAGTGGCACACGATTCGTTTCTCGAAACGATAAGGCAATATCAAACGATGCCCAGCCCCTCCAGGCTTGCTGCCTCCATCGGCATTGTTGCTGAGATGATTGGGAGTGCCACTGGCTCTGCCAGTGCCGCCGGGGAGCACGGGCAAAGCCCGTGGCACACGACTCGTTTCTGGAAACGATAAGAGAACGTGAAACGATGCCTGCCGAGTCCGAGCTTGCTAGCTCGACCGGCTTTGTGGCTGGGATGGTTCGGTGTGCCACTGGCTCTGCCAGTGCTGCTTGGGGAGCACGGGCAAAGCCCGTGGCACACGATTCGTTTCTCGAAACGATAAGGCAACGTGAAACAATGCCCTGATCGGCTTTGGGCTTCTTATTGGGAAGCAGCTTAAGAGTGGGCCGCGACGCCCCTTATGCGACGACGATCTCCAACAGCTCGATCGCGGGTTCTTTGTTGCAGAAGATCATCGCGGTGCGGCCGTAGACGATGTCGCCGGGCGAAACGTTCAGGAACCGGGCCAATGGCGGGGCACATTGAACGCGCCACAATTTTTCGAGCACCACTTCGCGAAGCACGTTGTGTTGGATCAGCACACGGCCCAGCGGGATCTCTTCGCTGGCGATCTCCTTCCAAACCTGCGGCTCCAGATATTCGTGGTTCAATCGCACGATTCCATATTGAACGACCTCGCCATCGCTCTGCCGTGCCAACGTGATCTCGCGGGCGTAACGATTTTCGTCGGTGTCGGTGCGGTGAACGTGCACGTCGACCAACGAGTTGTGAAACCGCTCGACCGTCACCGTCATGTGGGCATGGTGCGCCAACAATTGCTGATACGCCGGCGGCAGCGCTTCGGCCGGCTGTTGCGTGAACGCGCCGAGATCTTCGCTGCGGTCATAGAAGAGCGCGATCAGAGCGTGTAAGTCGACCGACGGCGGCAGGTTGGCAATTTCTGATGTCACAGGTTTTCCAGTGAGTGAAGCAGGAATGGGGCCATCGGTCGAATCGAGAGCCGCCCTCCACGGCGACCCTCCGCATCGATCGCTTACGCTTTTGTTGGAGCAGTGATCGGCAGCGAGCTGCTGATCGAAACCAGCGGCACCGCCGATTCGCTGGGGCGTTCCAAAACGGTATCGACCAAGTGGTACAACAACCGACGCAGCGGTTCGGGCTCAATCGCGTCGGCGATCTCTTCGGCCCGTTGCTGATGCTTGTCGACCAAGCGACTCGCCTGATCAAAAACTTTCGCTTTGTTGTACAGCGTCCGGACCGTGGCGATCCGCTGCGAATCAGTCAGCCCGCAATCAGCCGAAGCCATCGAGAGCAGTTTCGCTTGGTCGTCGGCATCAAACGAAGCCAGAGCCAGAGCCCACAACAGCGTCGGCCGTCCGCCCAAGACGTCGCCGCCAGCTTCCAGTTTGTTGTCCGCATCTCCTTGCCAATCCTTCAGATCGTTGAGGATCTGGAAAGCGACGCCGAGGTTTCGCGAGAAGCCGCGAATCGGTTCTTCATACGCTTCCGCTTCGCCAGCCAACCGAACGCCGCTGTAGAGCGCCGCTTCGAAAGCCGGTGCGGTCTTGAGCGCGTAGACCTTCAAGGCATCGATAGGTTTCAGTCGTTTGTCGCGATTATCGCGCCACACAAGTTCCGCTCCCTGGCCTTCGGACAATCGCGTGTGAGCGTTGGACAGGCAGTGCAAGACATCGGCGACCGCGGCGGGGCCCAGCGTCTTGGTTTCGCCGGCGACCAAGCGGTATCCGAGCCCGATCAGATAATCTCCGACATTGATCGCCGTCGGGATGCCATGCGATTTGTGAACCGATTGCTCGCCGTAACGGAACGTGTCGTCGTCTTCGATGTCGTCGTGGACCAAGCTCGCCTTGTGGAACGTTTCGATACACAGCGCCGCCCGTTTGACGCCGTCGGGGATCTTGGCAACCACGTCGGCGCCTCCCGCTTCGGTCGCTCCGTCGCCAGTCAACGCATCGTAAGCCGCCAGCGTGATGAACGGCCGCGCGTACTTTCCACCGCGAGAGACGAAGTCCAACCCAAGAGCTTCGGTCGCGGCGATCGGATCGATTCCGACAAGTGCGTCGCTGCCGTCGTGCAATTTTTCTTTGATCTGCCGAAGCGAGAGTTCACCGCGCAACTTGGGGACCAAATTCTGTAGCTGTTCGGGTTCAAAGATATCCGCCGCGCCGCGCAACAGGTGAACATAAGACCGCGTCTTCTGCTGAGGTTCGCGATGTTCCAACATCACCATCTCGCGGACCCAATCCTCATCGACGCTTGTGTTGCGGCAATCGCTCGACAACAGCGGCACCGCCATGCACGGGATACCAGCCAGCAAGATCTTGTCGATCGCTTTCTCTAACACATTCAAACAAGCGACACCAACAACCGCATCGACATATCCGCTGACGATGATTTTCATCACGATCGGCGATCCCTCGGCGACCAGCACGCGATGCCCCAGCTCTTCGGCTCGGGTCCGGAAGTCGGCGATCGAACAGGCACCGCAGGTCTTGCAGTTCATGCCAAATTCGTCGTAATCGGCAGGGCAACCCTCGGCGTGCTTGAGGCAGTGGGGCAGCAGGAACAACCGGCGGCTGTGCGGCACCCCGGCGACCTGATCGCGCCAGTACTCGCTGCTCAACACGACCATGATCCAGCCCAGATAGCCCTCGGGCATATCCATCTCAGCCAGCAGGCCGCGCGAGACGGTCTCCATCTCGTCTTTGGTCATCGGCGTCGACTTGTCGAACTTCGCCGCGACCTCGCGACAACGATCGCGCAGCCGCTGCCGCAGTTCGTGCGTCTCGGGAACGATTTTTAAGTGCCCGGTGCTGCGGCGCCGTTTTCGGCGACCATCTTTTGACGCGAGGTTTTCAGCATCGGAAGCGACCGTGGCGGGGGGCGTAACAGTGGACAAAGGCTTTCCTCGTCAGTTCTTCTTCGGTGCAGATCGGGCTAGCAGGCGGGACGATGCATCATTTTGCAGGTGGCAGGTGGCGTCAACGACTAGATTCGGCAGGCTTCAGGACGTGCTGGGCCTGTCCCAACGCGGCGGTCGTAAAGACCAGCGGATACAATTGTTCGTGATACCAAAGTTTCGCAAAATAAAATCCGATCGGCCAGGGATGCTCACATCGACCAGCGTCGACAGCATCACACAGGAATCGGACGCCTTCGATTATAGTTGCTCGGTGGGGCGGATAGCCACTCCCGGACAGAGCTTCCACGACAACCGCCGTTTCCTCAACGCTGCTGCTGATCAATTCTCCCGTTTCAGCGTTTCGATCGGGCAATCCGCGCTGTCGCAACCAGTCGCCGACCGACGCGCCGCCGCCCCAACCACCATCGGCGTTCTGTGTTTTCACTAGGAAATCCCAACCCCGGCGGCAGGCCGAAGTTTCGTCGCGGCCCAGTTCCCGATAGGCCAGCAGGACGCGAGCGGTTCCATAGTAGGGGTTTTCGTCGTCGGGAAGGTCGTGGTTTCCAAACCACAGCGGCAGCCAGCTGCCATCGTCTCGCTGCGTCTTTTGGAGATAGGCGAACCCCCGCTCGATCGCCGCTGCGACATCCCGCTTTATTTTTTGCAATTCGGCGGGTTCGACAGTTGGCTCTCCGCCAGCCTCGCCCTCGAGCGATGTTCGCCAAGCATGTAGCGCCCGCATCGCGTGCGCCGACAGATCGCTGCCGCTGCGATCAAAAGGCAACTTGCCCCAACCGCGGCAGAACGTCGGCCAGCCGCCGTTGCGATTCTGCAGTCCCAACAGCCAACGGACTCCCGCAAAAGAAGCGTCCGCCAATTGCTGCCGCCGCGCGGAATCGAGATCGACCGACGCTTGGATCTTGGAGATCGCCAGGATCGCCGCCGGCGTGTCGTCGGCATCGGGAACCGCTCCGCTGAGATCGGTCCAACCCCAACCGCCCGGATCGGCGCCGGTGAACGGATGCCGCTCGTGATACTGGCAACTGAGCAGCCAGTCGAGCGTCCCGTCGTCGACAAACTGCGCCAGTTCGTTCGCACTCGACTTCCCCAACGCACCGATCGAAAGCGAAGTGATCCAGGTGGCCAGATTTTCGTCGATCGGCCAACTGCCGTCGGGCAACTGACTGCCCAACAGAAATTTTACAGCGTCGCGGCAGACGGGATGTTGAGCATGCCCGATCGACGACAGGCTCATCAAAACGAAACTTGTCAGCGGCGTCGCTTCCAGATAGCCACCGCTTTCAGGCTGCATCTTCTGCAACACGTCCAGCGTCTTGCCGCGGGTGGCGGCTCGTGCCAACCAAGTGATCGGATTCCAGGTGCCGGCGTGCTGGTAACGAGCTTGCCCGATCGCAACCAAGGCAGGAATGGCGTAGCTGACGACCGGCATCTGCACAAACCGATACATGCTCTGCGGAAACGCCGCCAGTTCAAAGGGCAAGGCGGGAACGCGCGACCAGGGGACCAAGCCGGCGATCGCACAATTCGAGAGGATCGGAACGACAAAGGTTTTGTCGCGACCATA
Source organism: Rosistilla ulvae (assembly GCF_007741475.1). Lineage (NCBI taxonomy): Bacteria > Pseudomonadati > Planctomycetota > Planctomycetia > Pirellulales > Pirellulaceae > Rosistilla > Rosistilla ulvae. Next base: position 7,022,800 of record NZ_CP036261.1, read on the forward strand.
GCGTCGCTTCAGCCCAGCCCAGCCGCCTTCGCCGTCGATGTATTTCTGCAGCCGCGCGATCGCTTCGGTTCGGCTGGACGGATCGTCACCAAGATGCCAGGCTGCCAACGCCAAAAAACTCGACGCGATGTTCGACGGACTGCGATCGGTATCCCCAAACCCGCCATCTTCGTTTTGCGCGGCATCCAACCAAACCAGCCCCTTGGCAACCGCATCGCGTGCCGACACCGCAAGTTCATCGTCGCCGACGCGGCTGAAGACCGACAGCGCACTGATCGCCGTCGCTGTCGACAGCGATGAAGCTGCCAAGCGGCCGGTCCAGTGTTTTTGATCGCCGCGGGCGCTCAGCAGTTGTTGGCGGACAAGCTGCAGATGCGCAGCGATATCGGGAGCTTCACACGCTTCCGATGTTTCTTCTCGGTGGGATGTTGGATTTTCAATCATGATTCACCCAGCGTGTCCCAGAGTGGTCGAGAATGCAAGCCGCCGCGAGCTTTTTGGAACGTCGCCTTTCGCTGCGTGAAAATAGCGTGCCTCTCGGACGTTCTTTCGCGGAGCGAAAGACGACCCTCTGCAGTTCACCGCGCGACGTCATCACCTTGGATCTGTCGCAAACGCGACTTCAGCTCCGCCACGATCTCAGGATACTGATCCCAGAGGTTCTTGGTTTCGGAGGGATCGTCTGCCAAGTGGTACAACTGCCCAGCAGGGCCTCCCTCTTTGCTGACATCGATTTCTCGCGGGCGGGTAAAGCCGCCCGAACCGCGTTGCGGGATCATCTTCCACGGACCTTGGCGAATCGCAAAATGCCCCCACAGCGAATGATGGACTGCAAATTCGCGAACCGGTTGCGGTGGCTTGGCGGCTAGCATCGCTGGCAGGACGTTAAAGCTGTCGAGCCCCGCACCCTCGGGTAGCGGTTTACCAAGCATCGCCGCGCAGGTGGCGATCAGATCGGTCAACTCGATCAATTCATCGCTGACAGTTCCCGCCGGCGTCTTCCCTGGCCAGCGAACGACAAACGGCACGCGATGGCCACCTTCCCAGATATCTGCTTTGGTGCCACGCAGATGCCGGTTCCCCTGATGCCCCATCGCTCGAACCGACTCGCCCCGTTTGCTGGGACGGTAGTGTTTCAAATCGTCAGCTTCGGCAGCATCCCAGGCGTGATAAAGACCGCCGTTGTCCGACGTAAAAATGACAAGTGTGTTGTCGGCGATCCCGCAGCGATCCAGCTCATCGAGCACCGCGCCGACCAACGCATCGGTCTCGACAACAAAGTCGCCATAGAGTCCGGCTTGGCTGAGCCCCAGATACTCTTGATTGGGGACGACGGGCAGGTGAGGTGAGGTGAGGGGCAGGTAGAGGAAAAAGGGCGTGTCGGGAGTTTCGCAAGCTTGCCGAATGCAGTCGGTCGCTTCGCCCGCCAGCCGCGGCATGACGCTGGCGATCGTGAAATCGGGAGACCGCATCCCGGCATCGACCGAAATGAATTCGGTCTTCATGCGAGGCGAATCGATCGTCGGCACGATCACCGGACGGTCGTCGCGCAGAAAACACAACGGCGGCATATTTAGAGAGGCCGAAATTCCAAAGTAGGAATCAAACCCGCGGTCGACCGGACCGCCGGTGATCGGTTGTTCGTAATCGACATCGCGCCCAGGTCGCGGCGGAAATCGTCGATCGACCGAAACGGCTGGCACTGGCCTGCCCTCCCGATCGGTAAACTGCATTCCCAGATGCCACTTGCCGACGCAGTGAGTGCTGTAGCCATGATCGCGAAGAAAGCCGGGAACCGTTACTTGATCGGCGTCGATCAGCGGCGGATCGAGTCCATCGAGCACGCGCTTGGTCAATCGAGTTCGCCAACAATAGCGTCCCGTCAATATTCCGTAACGCGTCGGCGTGCAGACCGCCGACGGCGTGTGGGCATCGGTAAAACGCATCCCTTCTGCCGCCAAGCGGTCGACATTGGGCGTCGGTATCTTCGACTGCTCGTTGTAACAACTCAGATCGCCGTATCCGAGATCGTCCGCCAGGATGTAAACGATATTGGGCCGCGCCGCGTCGGCGGCGACCAAGGCCTGAGCGAAGATGACGGTAGCAAAAACGCAGCTCGCCAATTGGCAGACGGTTCGCAGGAAGGTGGGCTTCATCGTTGGGGTCCCGTTGCAGTTCTAATAAGAGGGCAGGCCTGGGGTTGGTCGCCTTTCGCTCCGCGAAAGTAGCGTTGTTTCCCGGGCGTACTTTCGCGGAGCGAAAGACGACCAACGTGAAGCAATACTAAAGACGCGGCACCGTATTCTAATCGCAACAGAACATCGCCGGGGCCCGCGTTCTCGTGGGACAATTCTGCCACAGCCCACGTCGCCGCGGAGCCCGCCACCAACCATCCACGGCAAGCGATGTCGGCACCAGCAAAAATTCACTCTGTCCCTCCAACAGCCCTACCCGCTGCTGGCGGGCGGTTGCGACTTAATCCATCCGGAGCCGGGAGACCAGGTGGCGGCGAAAGGCTCGTTTGACTCGATTGCTTTTGCGATGGGGTTCAGGAAACCAGCGATCTCACGAATCGCGTCAGCTAAAGCATCGGGAACAACCGAAAGCTTGGATTTGCGAATGAAGCTGGCCCACTGGATTTGCTTCCCTGGATCATTGGCAAACTCATTGGAGAATGCCGGCGGATTCGCCTTGGCCGTCGTCGCTCGATTTCGAAACGTCGCGGAGATCGCTGTGGCAAGCGACTCGCCATCGAAGGCAAACTGCCGGGACAAGATAAGGATGTCGTAGAAGTCTTTCATGCGACTGTTGAGTTGCCCGAGTTTGACCATGGCTTCAAACTTCTCAGCGACCACGGTTTCTCGCGGGTAGCCGATCAGCTTGGCCGGTTCAAAGTCGAGCATTGCGGGGTAGCCGATCGTTTTTGCCGCTGGGTTCACAACGTCCCCAAACCCAATATCGATTTGCATCGGCAAGCGAGCGTTTTGAATCGTCGCCAGAAACGTCACGCGTACGCCTAAGTAGTCGGCATCTTCTTTGATCGCGATGCCTTGCACGCTCTCGCCGTGAAATATAACGCCATCGGGTGCAACCGCATGTTCGCAAACCGACCGCATGATCTGTGTCATCGAGTCGACTGAATTGTCGGCCCGAGCCAGCAGGTCGATGTCGCGCGTCGCACGTGTCTGGGGTGTGCCCCAAACACGAAACATGAGCGCTCCCTTCAAAACGAAACGATCGACGTGCTCCGATCGAGACAACCGGAACAAGAAGCGTTCCATCGCAAAATACTGAAGCAATTCTTGCAGCGGGCGGCCAGATTCTTTTGCCTGACGAAGCAGACGCCCGCGAACAGACGCTGCCAGATCGCGCGTCACAGCAACGCCTCCAGGTAGGGCCGCATCGTCTTTGCCGCTCGTAGCTTCTTGGCGTAATCCATGACCAAGTCAAAGTTGGTCCGCTTCTGAGTCCGGTATGCCTTGACCGCTTCGATCGCGACATCGAGTCCGATCTCGTTTCGGCGACAGAAACAATCAACGAGCGTTTTTTCGCGAGAGTAGACCTTCACGGTCACGCCATCGCAATTTTGCATTTCGATCCCAAGTTGATAGGCGATGTCGCTGAGCCGAGCCGCTCGCGTCGGAGGAAAGGCCAGCCGAGGCGGTTCGCTATTGCGCGGTATCGCGATCCATACTTCATGCGGAATCTGCGTCGTCAGCCCATGAAACGCGAGTGCTGAAATCAGGTAGACGACTCCCTGGGGGACCTTCTGTGCGACCGTGACTAGGTCGGGTTCGCTTAGCGGCGGCAGGTCTGCGATCCGATAGAGACCTCGGGCCAGCTGCTCCAGCTGTCCAGAGTCTCGCATTTGGTAGAGTGTTCGACGACTGATCCCCACCCGCACGGCATCGGCCATCCTCATCATGCCGCCATGAGCGCGAAAGATCTCCGTCGCGCGAAGCGTTGATGAAAGACGAGACGAGGGTTTGGTGTGTGTCACAAATGACCTCCTGGAAATCGCACCGGGAGGTGTTTTGTACCATGAGCTATCGCACGTGTCGAACACAATGATGCAGACGAAGCAAACCCCAAGCCACCGTGCCCCTGGCGAAAAAGCCGCCGCCGTCAAGTTCAAACCACGGATCGGCAACGATCCCCCAATCGCTTTGCTCTTGCTCGGCAACGTCCGCGTCGACGTGTGAATCACGCACGCTTGTGCATCTCGGGCGATCTGCGTTGGGACGGAGCGGTGCGGTTAGGTTGCATCGGCGGCATCGCGAAAAATGCTCCGGTACAACTCGGGAAACCGCTGGTGGAGGTCATCGCACAGCCCAGCGTAAAACTCCTCCCACGCTTCCTCCTGCATCTGATTCGCGGCTAACCCCGACTCGATTGAAAACGCAAATCCTGTGCGGCGGTCGATCGGAATCCCTAGCTCCTTTTCCGCTTTCATGCGCCGCACCGACGACCACATTTGTCCGGCCGACGTATGAGGAACCAACGGATACTTCTCACGCAACATTTGCAGCTTCTCTTCCAGCGATTCCATCAGTTAACTCCCGCTCGTAACAGCTTCAATTTTTGGGGCGTGGTTGTTGTCCTAGATACAAGAACAACACCTACACTGACCGTTGTTGTGGAAAAACGTTCGCACCCGATTTGGCGGCAAAACAACGTTACCCAGGCGACACCGCGACACCCCCGCGCCAAACGGCCTTCGTTTTTTGTTTAACCGCGTGCCCATCGGGCCGCGCGTGCGATCGTCCGAAGCCGCAGCAACAGATGCTTGTGAGATTGGGCCAAACGATGCTCTGGTTGGCAGAATGATGGAGTCTGAATGATCGCCGGGTGGAAAGGACGAGAGTAGAGAGGCAGGGAATGCCCCGATGGAAATAGGGTTTCGCGTTCGGCAACTGCGATCACGCGATGGCATTTTGGTGGCGGCGGTTTTATACTGTCACGTCCGACTGCCAAGAGGAGCCAATCTTCCCTTGGTGATCCGATTGCAATGCTGATCCAACCACTACGCCTCCGTCCCCTGGAAAGTTTCCCACCTGATGTTCGATTGTTTTCGATGCGCCGTCGCCACGCTGATGTTGGCTTGGACCGTTGCCTTACCCGCGTTAGCTGCTGGCGATGAAAAGCGGCCGGTGCCGCTGATCTTCGATACCGATATCGGCAACGATGTCGACGATGCGTTGGCGCTGGGGATGATCCATGCGTTGCAGTCGCGCGGCGAGTGCGAGCTGTTGGCCGTGACGATCACCAAAGATCATCCGCTGGCCGCTCCGTTTGCCGATGCCGTCAATACGTTTTACGGGCGGGGAGAGATTCCGATCGGTGTCTGCCGCAGTGGAAAAACTCCCGAACCGGGGCGGTTTACGCAACTGGCGACGCAGAAAGATGGCGAGCGGCTCCGCTACCCGCACGATCTTTTATCGGGAGACGATGCTCCCGATGCGGTCTCGGTTTTGCGAGAGACGTTGGCTGCGGCGGACGATCACAGCGTGGTGATCGCTCAAGTTGGCTTTTCGACCAACCTGGCGAACCTGCTGAAATCAAAACCAGACGACGCGAGCCCGTTGGACGGAGAAGCTCTTGTCAAACAGAAGGTCCGCCTGTTGTCGTTGATGGCTGGCGCATTCCCTAAGCCCGCCGAAGCGGTCGGGCGGCTGAAGGATCACAAGGGATACAACATCATCAAAGACATCCCGTCGGCGCAAACGGTCGCTCACCACTGGCCGACTCCACTTTTATGGAGCGGTTACGAGATCGGCATCTCGCTCCCCTACCCGCACCAAAGCATCCAGCAGGATTACGGTTACGTGCCACATCATCCGCTGTCCGAAGCCTACGTCGCCTTCCTGCCGCCGCCGCACAATCGCCCCACCTGGGATTTGACCAGCGTGCTGCAAGTCGTTCGCCCCAATCGCGACTACTTTGGTATCTCCCAGCCCGGCAGCGTTGCGGTCGCCGACGATGGATCGACCCAGTTCACACCGTCGGCCGGCGGCCGCCACCGATACCTCACGCTGACCGAGGACCAAAAGCTCCGCGTGATCGAAACGCTGGTCCTGCTGTCCAGCGAACCGCCCCAACGTTGAACGCTACGAAATCCGACACCCCAGAGGTTCTTCCCATGATGATCGATCGTTTCCGCTATCTCGCCTTTTCGCTGATGATGGCATCGTTGTGCTGTCTGCCGGCTGTATCGAATGCCGACGATGTAAAGCGTCCGGTGCCGCTGATCTTCGACACCGACATCGGTAACGACGTCGACGATGTGCTGGCGTTGGGGATGATCCATTCGCTGCAGTCTCGCGGCGAGTGCGAACTGCTTGCCGTGACGATCACCAAAGACGATCCGATGGCCGCTCCCTTCACCGATGCGGTCAACACGTTTTATGGACGGGGAGAGATTCCGATCGGCGTCTGCCGCAGCGGCGTGACGCCTGGCACCGGGCGATTCAACGGCTTGGCATCGATCAAAGATGGCGATGAATTCCGTTTCCCACACGACCTGCGATCGGGCAAAGACGCTCCCGACGCGGTGACTGTCTTGCGAAAGACGCTGGCCGACGCAGAGGATGGCAGCGTTGTGATCGCTCAAGTCGGCTTTTCGACGAACCTGGCAGATCTGCTGAAGTCAAAACCGGACGACGTGAGCCCGCTGGACGGCATGGCACTTGTCAAAAAGAAGGTCCGCCTAGTCTCGGCGATGGCTGGCGCGTTCACTCAGATCTCTGGATCGAAAGGCAAATACGATCACAAAGAATACAACATCGTCAAAGACATTCCGGCAGCTCAATCGCTCGCCAATGATTGGCCAACGCCCATCCTCTGGAGCGGTTTTGAAATCGGGCTAGCCGTCGCTTATCCGCACGAAAGCATCGAGCAGGATTACGGATACGTGCCGCATCATCCGCTGGCCGAAGCCTACATCGCTTACAATCCGCCGCCCCACAATCGACCGACCTGGGATCTGACCAGCGTCCTGCAAGCCGTCCGGCCCAACCGCGATTATTTCGGACTCTCCCCACGCGGAACCGTCACCGTCGCCGATAATGGCCTGACAACCTTCGCTCCCGCCGAAGATGGATTGCATCAATATCTGACGCTGACCGACGCCCAGAAGCTGCGCGTCGTTGAAACCTTGGTTCTGTTGTCCAGCGAGCCGCCGAAGCAATGAGCACGCCTGAGGCAACAAATCGCGGAGCACAGATCGTGGTCCTCGGTTCGATCAACATGGATCTCATGATCCGCTGCAACCAGTTGCCGCGGCCGGGGCAAACGATCATCGCCGATTCGTCGGCGGAGGTTCCCGGCGGCAAAGGGGCCAACCAAGCTGTCGCCGCTGCCCGAGCTGGCGGCAGCGTGTCGATGATCGGACGCGTTGGAGACGATGCGTTTTCGAGCCGCTTGGTCGAGAACCTGCAACGCGAACAGGTCGCTACGGATGGCGTGCTCCCCACAACGGAAACGCCCAGCGGGCTGGCGATCGTCGCTGTCGAAAGCAGTGGCGAAAACTCGATCGTTGCCGTCCCCGGTGCCAACGCGCAGCTGACTCCCGACGACGTCGCGGCGTTTGCCGATCGGATCCGCACCGCCGATGTGCTGATGCTGCAATTGGAAGTCCCTTTCGAAACCGTGCAAGCCGCGATCGATGTCGCTCGACAGGCGGGAGTCACGATCGTGCTGGATCCCGCGCCGATGCCAGCTGAATTGGACAACGCGTTGCTGCGAGTCGATCTGATCTGTCCGAACGAATCGGAGACCGAAGCGATCGTCGGGCATCCGGTCTCAAGCGACGAAGAGATCGACCGCGCGATCGCCAGCCTGCACGCTCGCGGAGCCCGGCAGGTGATCCTGACGCTTGGGTCCCGCGGCGCCGTCGCCAGCGATGGGACGACGACTCGGCGGATCGCCCCGACGCCGATCGATCCGGTCGACACAACCGCCGCTGGCGATGCGTTTGCCGGCGCGTTGGCGGTCCGTATCGCCGAAGGAGCCAACCTGTTTGAAGCCGCCGGTTTTGCGGCTGTCGCCGGCGCCTTGGCGGCGACGCGTCCCGGAGCCCAGCCGGGCATGCCGACACGAACTGAAATCGATCGAATCTTGCAAAGTCAAAAATCATGAAACCGACCAAACGACGCTCCCTTCCGCTGATCCTGACGCTCGCCTCACTGATGACGCTGGCGGGCGGATGCTCTTCCAAAACCGCGACAAACGATTCCGGCGATCCCGCGGCGGCGGGTAAGCCGCGGATTGCGCTCGTGATGAAGTCGCTGGCGAACGAATTCTTTTCGACGATGGAAAAGGGAGCCGAAACGCATCAACAGGCGAACAGCGATCAATACGAACTGTTGGTCAACGGCATCAAAGACGAATCCGATCTCGGCCGCCAAGTTGCGTTGGTCGATGAGATGGTCGCCGCGGGCGTCGACGCGATCGTGATCGCTCCAGCCGATTCCAAAGCGTTGGTCCCGGCGCTTCGCAAAGCTCGCCAGGCCGGCGTGGTTGTCGTCAACATCGACAATCGCCTGGATGCCGAAGTGCTGAAGTCCGAACAGGTAACGATTCCGTTTGTTGGTCCCGACAACCAAGCTGGCGCAAAACAGGTCGGCGATCTACTAGCGGCATCACTCGCCGAAGGGGATCAGGTCGCGATCCTCGAAGGAAAGACGACCGCCTTCAACGGCATCCAGCGGCGACTGGGATTCGAAGCGGCGATGAAGCAGGCGGGAATCGAAATCGTTTCCAGCCAATCGGCCGATTGGGAAACGAACAAGGCGAATACGATCGCCGCTTCGATGCTCAGCGAACATCCGCAGATCAAAGCGATCCTGGCGGCCAACGATTCGATGGCCCTGGGAGCTGTGGCGGCGATCAAGTCGGCTGGCAAAACGGGCGAGGTCCTGGTTGTCGGTTTCGACAACATCGGCGCGGTCCAGCAATTGATCCGCGAGGAGAAGGTTCTGGCGACGGCCGACCAGCACGGCGACCAACTGGCGGTCTTCGGAATCGAGACGGCGTTGAAGATCCTCGCAGATCCGGCCGCGGCGACCGAAGACGTGCAGACGCCTGTCGATCTGGTCACGAAAGAGTCGTTGTCGCAGTGAGTGCCCCGCTGTTGCTTTCGGTCCGAAGTCTGACCAAACGTTATGCGGTCAAGGTCTTGGACGATGTGTCGATCGATTTCCACCCTGGCGAGATCCATGCGCTGTTGGGAGCCAACGGGGCGGGCAAAAGCACGCTGTGCCGGATCATCGCCGGCCTGACCGCATCCACTTCGGGATCGATGCAGATCGACGGCCGGGTCTATTCGCCCCAGGGAAAGCGGGCGGCCGAAGCGGCGGGTGTGCAGATCGTCCAACAGGAACTGAACCAGATCGCCACGCTCTCGGTCGCTGAAAACATCATGATCGGCCGCCTGCCCGCTCGGTTTGGCGTCGTCGATCGCGGCGAACTGCATCGCCGCGCCCGCATCGCCTTGGATCGCTTCGGATTGCAAGAGATCGACACCCACGCGATCACCGGTTCATTGGGCGTCGGGCGGCAGCAGATGATCGAGATCGCCACGGCGCTCGACCGCGATTGCCGCCTGCTGATCTTGGATGAACCGACAGCGGCGTTGAGCGCGGGCGAATCGGAAACGCTTTTCACTTGGCTGAACAAACTGCGGCAGCAGGGCGTCGGGATCATCTACATCTCGCATCGGTTGGACGAAGTCGCGAGGCTCTCCGACCGGATCACGGTCCTTCGCGATGGAAAGTTCATCTGCACGCGGCCGACCGCCGATGTCGACCGCGATGCGATGGTCGATCTGATGACCGGGGAAACTACGCAGCAACAGGCGGCCGACGACTTCGCGTCGCACCAAACCGATCGGGTTGCGATGCGAGTCGAAAGGATGTCGCGCGGCCGCTGGGTTCGCGACGTTTCGTTTTCGGTCCATCGCGGCGAACGACTCGGAATCGCCGGCCTTGTCGGTGCCGGGCGAACCGAACTGCTGCGTCTGATCTTCGCCGCCGATCGGGCCGACGCTGGCGAAGTCTACTTGAACGACGAAGCTGCACCGCGACGGTTCGCCGATCCGAGCGATGCCGTAGCGGCGGGATTGGCGATGGTCACCGAAGACCGCAAGGAAAACGGACTGCTCCTTTCCCAATCGATCCGCGCCAACACAACGCTCGCCTCGATGAAGACACTCTTCTCCGCAGGCGGATGGATTCGCGGTGCCGCCGAGCGGCAGATGGCCGATCGGATGCGCGAGTCGATGGAGACCCGTTGCACCAGCATCGAACAGACCGTTGGAACGCTGAGCGGCGGCAACCAGCAAAAGGTTGCGGTAGCGAAGTGGCTGGTTCGCGATGCCGACATCTTTTTGTTCGACGAACCGACGCGAGGGATCGACGTCGCCGCACGGCGGCGGATCTATCGGCTGTTCGAAACATTGGCTCGCGATGAAAAGTCGCTGGTGATCGTTAGCAGCGACCTGGAAGAACTGATGGAAACCTGCGACCGAATCGCCGTCATGTCGGCGGGCCGACTGGTCGCCAGTTTCGCTCGCGGCGACTGGTCGACTGAACAGATCATGCAAGCCGCCTTTGCATCCCCAAGCTCCGTTGCTGTCGGCTGATCGAATCGATCGCCGAAAGCCTGTTGCGGCGCAAGCTGCCTCAACCACCCCTACAACCACCGTTTGATGAAAAACACAGTCGCCTATCGATCGTTGATCCAATACGCCGGCCTGCTTGGCGTGCTAGCGTTTCTGATTGTTGTGTTCGCGTTGTCGAGCGAAAACTTCCTGCAAACCCGCACCTTCATCTCGATCGCCAACCAGATTCCCGACCTAACGCTGGTCGCCGTTGGAATGACGTTGGTCCTGGTCGTCGGTGGGATCGACCTTTCGGTCGGTTCGATCCTGGCCTTCTCTTCCGCCGTCCTGGGAGCGTTGATGGTCGATTGGCAGTGGTCGCTGTGGGCGTCGATTCCGTTCTGCATCCTGGCCGGGGCGGCCTGCGGATTGTTTAACGGTTGTGTCTCGGTGCTGGCAAGAATCCCGTCGTTTATCGTCACGCTGGGGATGTTGGAGATCGCTCGGGGCGGGACCAAGCTGGTTACGCATTCGCAAACCAAATACATCGGATCGGCCGTCGAATCGATCGGTCAGCCGATCGCAGGGCTCTCGCTGTCGCCCGCCTTCCTGATGGCGATCGCCGCGGTCGTCGGAGGCCAACTGCTGCTGACGCGGACCGTTTTTGGACGCTACTGCGTTGCGATCGGGACCAACGAAGAAGCGGTTCGAATGTCGGGAGTCCGCCCGGCACCGTATGCGATCGGTGTGTTTGTGATCAGCGGCGTGATGTGTGGAATGGCCGGATTAACCTATGCTTCGCGATTATCGACAGCCGACCCCAACGCTGCGATCGGCATCGAACTCTCCGCGATCGCCGCTTGCGTGATCGGCGGCACAAGCCTGATGGGCGGCCGGGGCAACGTGATCAATTCGTTTTTGGGCGTGTTGATCATCGCCGTCCTACAAACCGGGCTAGCTCAGATCGGCGTCTCCGACCCGATGAAGCAGATCATCACCGGCAGCGTAATCGTCGTCGCCGTCTTGCTCGACGCACTCCGCAGCCGCTGGGGCAACAGTGCGGCGGGTTGATGCCCTCGCGGATTTGAAGGCGCTCATTTTGAAACGCAGAGGCGCTGAGAACGCTGAGTTCACGTGATGTATGCATAGGCACCATACCGTTCGGTGATATCAAAAGGTGGCGCCGACCCACGCGCCCACGACCGTACTGTTCGCAATATCGCCGGTGCCGCCGGGGGTGACGATGTATTGCAATGCTGGCTGGATGTAGGCTGAGGGCAAGATCTGGAATCGATGCCCCACTTCGTAGACGATTTCGTGGTCGACAGCTTCACCGATCGAATCGCCATAGTCGTGGCTGAGATCACCACAGGTTGCAAAGAACATCGTGTGGTCGTCGGGGCGACTGGAGAACATTCCCTTGCCGTTGATGCCGAAACTGATTTGCAGCGGCGTCAACGCGACCTCATCCTGTTCGGAATTGGCAGCGAAACCAAAAACTGTCAGATTGGGAAACACCTCGACCGCGAGATGCGCATAGACCCGCAGCACGTAGTCGGTGGTTCCCACGCCGTCGTGGTTGTCGAATTCGAAAAAGGAGTTGACCGCTCCGACAAAAAGATGCGTTGGACGTTCGCAAATCGTCGACGTCCAGTCGTATTGCATCAGGATCGAAACGCCATCGTCGCTGCGGATGCTGAAGTCGAGCCCATGTTTGGTGAAATCGAACATGCCGTCGCCGATCTGATAGGCGCCGACTTGGAATTGATGTTTGTCGTCGGGCGTGTATTTGACGCGGCCACCCCAAACAGGAAACGGAAACGACGTGACCGTGCTTTCCAGAAGCGTGGCGCGAATAGGGCCGTTGATCGCTGTGCTAAGCGAATATCGGTAGAGACCATCGTTCAAGAAATCGGTGTCTGCGGAGACGCGACCTGCTTTGATCGCCCAGTTGTCGCATACCTCTCTCTCGAGCCAAAGCTGGTACAGGAACAGGACCTGCCCTCCGAAGATACACATCGGGTCGTAGATTCCGCCGACCGACGGGCTGATGCTGTCGCCGTGCCGCTGGACCGTGGAGATCTTCAACGTCGTGCGGTTCCATCCCAGCAGGGTATCCAGATCGAGATCGGCACCCGCGTAAACCTGCCCGGTAAAGTCCTGGTCCGCTTCGATTCCATCGTCAACATTCGCCGCAGTGATCGAATCGTAATAGAGAAACGGAGTGATACCGGAATCTTGCAGGCAAGGACGGATGCCGCACCAGTCCCCCAAAAAGTATTCCCGTGCACAGATGTCTTTTCCCGCCGGATCGACACAACAATGCGCCGCATCGTCACAGAAGGCCCGCCTCTCATCAGCCCTGACCGAGAGGATTCCTGCTACCGAAACGATGCAGGCGATGACGATCGCGGCATGACTCTTTGCAAGAGAATGCATCATTTGTTGCAGCGGATTGAGGATTTGACGTGAGTTTGTTCTCGTTCGCTTCACACCTTGCTTATCTATCGGTTTACGTTTGCTCCCCATCGAGCGTCCGGCCGATTTTAATGATTGTGACACTCCGCGAGGGCAATCGAGGTGCGACCCCGTTGGGGGCGGTGATTTGATGGTCGTTGGGATTCCGGTGGTGTTCGCTACGCTCAAACCACCGGCTACCTCCTGGGGCCGCTCCGCGGTCCATGGGCTGTTGGGACGTTGGTGCGGCCCGTGGAATGCTCGTGCGGTTGCGTCCGATGCGACGATCCCGAAGGGATGCAAGAAGGTAGCCGGAGGTCGTCGCGCAGCGGCGCACCTCCGGAATGCTGCGTCAGAAACGCGTGGTGATCCCGGAGGGATCGCAGATCGAGGTGCGACCCCGTTGTGGGCGGTGATTTTGATGGCATCGGTTTTCCGGTGGTGTTCGCTACTCTCAAACCACCGGCTACCTTCTGGGGCCGCTCCGCGGTCCATTTGTCGCCGATACGTTGTGGATTTCCGGTGGTGTTCGCTGCGCTCAAACCACCGGCTACCGTCTATGATCCCCGCCGGGATCGGTTCTCCGGCCTGGGTATGGCGATTTGCAGGGGCTCTAAATCGTTTAGCGCAGCGGGGGTTGGCTGACGAGGCCGCGTTGGGCTTCGATGACGCGGATCCGCTGTTTCGGCGAGAGTGTCATGTAGCGATCGCGGCCGGTTTCCGAGGGTTCAAATCGCGTGAAGCCGTCGTCTTCCACGACCACGCGACCGCGAGGGGATAGGCCGAAGAAGTTGTCGTCGGGACGGACTGCATACAAAACGCTCGTCAGATCCCAACTGGGACGATCGTGATTCGGCCCGCAGTACATCAGGTAGGCTTCTTTGACGATGTGATGCTTGCGGTATTCGAACTCCCGCGCGATGCTCTCCCGCGGGAACGCGGTGGCGACGCCGATCGGATAGCCGCTCCAGATCGCCGGCACATCGTCGGGCCATCCATCGACAAACCGCTGCATCGCGCCGATCCCATTGCGGACGTTTGCCTCCAGAAAATGTTTGTTCCCGTTGACCGGCACAAATGCGCCTGCCATCAACGAGACCAAGCGGACCTTCTTGCGAACCAATTCGGCTCCCGTCAGCGGGCTGATTGCGTCAGCTGGCGATTCGATCAGATCGGCGAGATTCGACGCCAGGCCGACTTGGACCAATGTGATCGAGCTGTCTTCGGCGGCAGCCAACGTGCGGCGCAACACCTCGACAGCGGTCGGAGCGTCGTCGCTGGAGAGGAGATCGTGGGGATAGCGAAATTTACCGCCATCGCGTTTCTCGACCAACGACAGGTACTTACTGTCCCGCTTTTGAGCGTCGCGCGTCGCGCCGATCGGAATGTCGGGACGGCCATAAAACGTATTGACCGCGTCGACGAAGGGAGCTGCCAGCGGGTTGATCTTCGAAACGGTGACCGCTTCGATGACACATTCGCCTCGATCGGCCAACGTGTGCAGCATCGCCAATGCCAACACGTCGTCGACGTCGCCGGTGATGTCGGTGTCGAAGATGACACGGACGGGACGCTTGAACGATTCTTCGGGTTGATCGGCTTGTGCGGCGGGAAGTGCTGCAACAACGATGCAGAGGGTCAGGAGAGAGCGGAGGTTCATGGAGGCAGCTCGCAGGTCAAGTCGGTTGGGGGCCGGAAAACGATCTCCGGCGAGACCGTTCCAGCCGCCATTCTACTTGCTGGGCGAGAGTTCGGGGGTGTCTTCGCCCGCGCGAATTTTCTGCTGCCACTGCTGCAGCATCTGCAGCGCGTCGATCGGTGTCATCGCATCGATCTGCAAATTGCGAAGCTCATCGACAAGCGGATGATCGACGTACCCAAACAACGTCATCTGCATCGCACTGCCACTTTTGCGACCGTCCGGCGGCGCGATCGTCGGTCGGTCGAAGGCGTCGCGGTGATCCGATTCCAATTGAGCCAAAACGTCTTTGGCTCGTTCGTTCACCGATTGCGGAACGCCAGCCAAACGGGCGACGTGAATTCCGTAACTCTTGTCCGCACCGCCGCGAACGATGCGATGCAGGAAGACAACTTTATCGCCCCATTCGCGGACCGAGACGTTCAGATTCTCGACGCCCGGTAGCATATCGGACAACTGAGTCAGTTCGTGATAGTGGGTGGCGAAAAGCGTTCGGCAACCGATCTGATCGTGCAGGTGTTCGGTGATCGCCCATGCCAACGAGAGGCCATCGTAGGTGCTGGTGCCGCGGCCGATCTCGTCGAGGATCACCAGGCTGCGAGGCGTGGCAGTGTTGAGGATCCGCGCCGTCTCGACCATCTCCACCATAAACGTACTCTGCCCGCGACTCAGTTCATCGCTGGCGCCGACGCGAGCGAAGATCCGGTCGGCGATGCCGATCGTTGCACATTTGGCCGGCACAAACGAACCGACTTGAGCCATCAACGTCAGCAGCGCGACCTGCCGGATATAGGTACTCTTACCCGCCATGTTCGGGCCGGTGATCAATAGCACCATCCCGTCTTCAGGGGACGACTTGATATCGTTGGGAACAAATTCACCCTGCGGCAACGTGGCGTCCAAGACCGGGTGCCGCCCCTCTTCGACATCCATCACCGGTTCGTCGGTCAATTTAGGACGAACATAGTTCCGCTTCGCCGCCAATTCGGCCAGCGAAGCCAAGACGTCGAGATCGGCGATCGCCGCCGAAACGACTTGCAAGATCTGCAAGTGCTGATGCACATCGGCTCGCAATTGGTCGAACAGATTCAATTCGCGGATCTGGGCCTGGTCGTCGGCGGCCAGCACCTTCTCTTCGTATTCTTTCAGTTCTGGCGTGATGAACCGCTCCGCATTTTTCAGCGTCTGCTTGCGGATAAACGTCTCGGGAACCTTGTCGCGGTGGGCGTTGGAGACTTCCAAGTAGTAACCAAACACCTTGTTGAACCCGACCTTCAGATTCTGGATGCCGGTCTGTTCCATCTGCTCGGCTTGGTAGGTCGCGATCCAACGCTTACCTCCCTTGGCCAGTTCCCGCAGGGCGTCGAGATCGGGATCGAAGCCTTCGCGGATGAAGCCGCCATCTTTTGTCGACATCGGACAATCGTCGGCCAAGGCGGCTTCCAGACGCGACCGCAGCTCGGGGCAGAGATGCAGGTTCTGTTCGAGCGTTTGAAGCAGTCCACTTTTGCGGCCCGTTAGTTTCGCTTTCAGCGGCGGCAGCATGGCGAGCGTTTTGCCGACGTATTGTAGGTCGCGTGGGTTCGTCCGCCCGGTGGCGATTCGGCCCAACAGTCGAGCGAGATCGTAGACCCCTTTGAGAGTGGAGCGGATGTTTTCGCGAAGCGCTTCGCTCTCGCGAAACTCCGCAACCGCATCGAACCGCCGCTCGATCGCTTCGATGTCGATCAGCGGCGCCGCAATCCAAGCGCCCAGCTGGCGAGCGCCCATCGGAGTCAAGGTTTGGTCGATCACATCCAACAGCGAACCGGTGCGCGATCCCGAACGCAAGGTCCGCGTGATCTCGAGGCTGCGTCGGGTCGCGGCATCGATCTGGACCGAGGGGCTGTTGTGGTGAGCGATCAAGGTGTCGAAGTGATCCAGCCCGCCCGATTGCGTTTCGCTGAGGTAGGCGAAGACGGCGCCGGCGGCTTGGATCGCGGGGCGGTGTTCATCGTTGAAACCGAAGCCCTCGAGAGAGCGGACGCCAAACTGGCGGCACAGCAGCTGCATCGATTCATCGAAGGCGAAGGTCCAAGCGGGACGATTGGTCACCGACCAGTTGGCAGTCGAGTCCAACGAAGTGCGGACGTCGTCTTCGCGGATCAAAACTTCGGCCGGGCCGATGCGAGCCAGTTCGTCCTCCAAACGCTCGGCCGGGAAGAGCCCCGCTTCGAAGCGACCGCTGGAGAGTTCAGCCCAGGCGATGCCGACGACCTCGGGTGCACCGGCGGCCGCTTTTCGCTTCGATTCCGCCGGCGGCTTGTAGACAGCGACCAAGTAGTTGGCTTCGCGAGGGTCCAACAATTGGTCGTCGGTCAGCGTCCCGGCGGAGACGACGCGCGTGACCTCGCGGCGGACCAAGCCCTTGGCTTCTTTTGGGTCTTCGACCTGTTCGCAGACCGCGGCGCGGAAGCCGGCGGAGATCAGTTTCCGCAGGTAGGCGTCCAGCTGGTGATAGGGAAATCCAGCCATCGCCGTCGGGTTGGCTGAGTCCTTGTCGCGGCTTGTCAACGTCAGCCCCAGAACCTTGGCCGCCTGCTTGGCGTCCTCGGCAAAAAGCTCGTAGAAATCGCCCATGCGGAACAGCAGCATCGCGTCGCCGCACGCCTGTTTCGCCTCTTCGTATTGTCGCATCATCGGTGTTGTCATAGCCGCCTAATCTATCAGGCTCAGCCAACACTCAACAGAGCCTCACCGCTTTGCCGCGATGAAACCGCTGCGGCGACAAGCTGCCTGATCGGCAAGCTCGCCAAACTCAACGCAGCCCCTTTTCGGGATCGATATCGGAAAAGCTGGCCGCTTGGATTTCGGGCAGTTTTTTGACGAGATAGCGATGCGTCTGGTAGGCGTCCAACATCGCCAGGATCACGATCAGAAAGACGACAAGCGGGACCGCCGCCCAGATCAAAAAGAAGGCGCTCCCCTGGCCGATCACCCCCGCGGCGATACTCAGCGAACCGATGATCCCCAGCAGCAGATGGACCAGCCGTCGGCGGCGGGTGCGAATGCTGTAGTACCGCGTGTCGAGTTCGCTTGGGGGTTCCCCGCCGGGATCGCCCTGTGGAGTCCGCCACTGGAGCAGGATCGCGGCCAACAGCACCAACGCGCCGAGGATTAAGCTGGAGACATCCATCGTCTTGAACCTTACTGTCGCGAGGTGAGTTGAAGTGATCGGTCGCCGGAGCGAGACGAAGCAGCAAGCACGGAGTTTTCTAGTTTAACCGCGAGCCCATCGCCCCGCGTTTTTCAGGGCCGCGCGGCCCGATGGGCTCGCGGTTAAACGAAAAAACACAAGCGACCAGCTTAACATTCCTGCTGCGTCGCGTGGACGGTCGAAGGAGGATATCGTCCGGGTCGATCCTGTTGATAATACTGGTCGAGCACGGCGACAAATTCCTCAGCCGACTTGAGCCGCGAGAACGCGACTTTCAGTGCGTCGAATTCGGGGTGGCTGGCGGAATATTTGATGGCGAACTTCCGCATCAGCATCGGCGCCCGATCGCCATACATCTGCTGCATCAGATCGTAATGCGATTCCATCACCGCTCGCTGCTCAAGAACGGTTGGCGGGGCGGGCAGTTCGAGCCCTTGCGACAAGGCTCTGGCCTGAGCAAAGATCCACGGATTACCGATCGCACCGCGAGCGACCGTGACGCCGTCGATCCCCGTTTCACGCATCATCCGCAGGCAATCGTCCGCGGTAAACAGATCGCCACTGCCGAGAATCGTGCGGTCGCCAACGTGCTGCTTAACCTCTTTCAAGAAGCTCCAGCGACTCGGGCCCTTGTAACGCTGTTCCACCGTCCGGCCGTGGACGGTGACCGCGGCGACACCAGCGTCAAAAGCACCATCGATGATCGTGAAGAAGTTATCGCGACTCTGTTCGCTGTCGTCGATGCCGCGTCGCATCTTGACGGTGATCGGGATCGGGTCGGGGACGATATCGCGCGTCCTGCGAACGATCTCAAGCGCTACCTCGGGCTGCGACAGATGAAAGCCGCCGCGGCAGCGACCCAGCACCTTCTTGACGGGACACCCGAAGTTGATATCGATCACGTCGAAGCCAGCTTCGACCAACCGCAGCGCTCCGGCGGCAAACTGCTCCGGTTCGGCTCCCATCAACTGGCCGCCGACCGGATGCTCTTCATCGCTGATGTGCAGGAAGTGCCGCGTCTTATTGCGTTGTTTGACGGCCAATAGGAACTGGTCGAGCATGACTTCGCACAACGTGTACGAGGCCCCGGCGCGACGCGCGATCACGCGCATCGGCCAGTCGCTGTATCCCGACAGAGCCGCTTGGACGACCGGAAAACCGATCTCGACGGGACCGAGGGAGAGTGGCGGAAGGTGGGGAGTTTCCGTTAGTAAAGCGGAATCGTTCAATCGAAATCACCTGGGTTGGGTTGGATGCGATCGAGCTTGCGTCGCAATTCGTTAAGTTCGCGGCGCAATTCGTCGATCTGCGACGGCGCGGCGTTTTCTTCGTCTAGTGGTTCGAAGCCTCGCGGAGCTTTCGGCTGTTTCAACGACGGAGGATCGATGCTCCGCCGTCGTTGGCCATCGAGGTCGATGTGGATGCCGCCGAAACGGAAGCTCTTGCCGGTTCGTGGAGCGCCGACCAGTTCCGCGATCGTTGCCCGCAACTCTTGCGGCAGTTGGTCGAGGTGCTTGGCATCGGTCTTATATTGTTCACCATCGAGTTCGACAAAGATCTCCGCGGGATCGTCGCCACGCCGATCGATCGTGATCTTCAACTGGCGGTCCATCAACGGTTGATTCTGGCCGAGGTTATCGTTCAGCAGTTGATCGGCCAACCCGCCGAGATCGCGGAGCGTCCGCCCGTCGAGACTTTGGCCAAATTCATTCATCAATTGACGGATCAGATCACCGGTGATCAGCGGATCGCGATCGCCCGGTGCGGAGTCCTCGAATTCGTCCAAGTCCATCAGTTCGATCGGCTCTTCGGCGACCATCACCGGCTTTACTTCCGCGGTCCGACGCCCCTTTTCGCCTTCGAGCGTCAACGAGATCGTTTCGCCATCGATCTTTGCCACGGCGGCCATAAGATCCGCAATCGTGGCCACCTCGGTTTCGCCGACGCGAACGATCACATCTCCCGATTTAACCCCTGCTGTTTCCGCGGGGCCATCCTGTTCGACGCTTGCGACGTAGACACCTCGGTCGGTGCGCAGGTGTTTGGCCAATTGAGGCGTCAAATCCTCGACAACCAATCCCAGCCGGGGCCTTTTTTCAGGCCTAAGATCGTTCAACAGCGTCTCGTCGACCGAAAGCTTCGGTGCTTTGAGTTGCGGAGTGGGAATCGCTGCAGGGACGTCGTTTTCTTGAGCTGTCGCAACGGGCGAAATCACCAACAGCATCAGCGCGCAAGTCAGTCGCCGTGGACGCGAAGAGAGCTTGTTTGCCCGCCAGACCGAGCGTTTTGGTTGCTGCTGAGGTTTGCTGGCCTGTTGACCAAAGAAAGAGCATTTCATCGTTTGAACTCCAAAAAGCACGTAGGTTGCATCGTCCAATTCGGTTCCGTTGAACGGGGGTTCATCGCCGAGGCTTTCATTATTAACGTTTTGCCCTGCAGGGAAAGGATTGGAGCGAGTTTCCTACGCTTTTTCCATCAGATGCCAAACGCTACCGGGTGAGTGGCGAGATCGCCACCAGCCTTCCCGACAGCAAACCGGCACCTGCCCCAACGCGTGCTGGGGGCGACGTTGCCATTTCGCCACACAGACGATGTTTCGCGTCAACATCCCGCACCGACAACGTCCGTGTCGGTGCGACTTTCCGCAGTGTAAAGAAAAGTTCTCGAGCCGTGCTTTTCTCGCTTTTCCGAGCCCACTGCAAATAGTGAGCTAAGCTAGGTATTAGTTCACACGATTCGGTTCGGCCGACGAGCAAGCTGCGCAAACCGGAGCCGGCTGCTGGCGAGCCAAGACAGCGCAACAGGGGCTCCTGGCGTGAAATGCCAGGAAGCATTGGGCAATGAAGCGAACAGACCTGCAAACGCTCACCGACAGCAAAGACCAATTTGTTTTACTGGAGTTCTACGCCGACTGGTCACCAGGCCGATCGGTAGTTCCGTGCGAATTGAAGGCGGCTGCGACGGCGCATCAAACAAAATTGACGGTGGAACCTATCGACGTCACGCAAGCCCCCGACGCAAGCGAAGCGTTCATGATCGACACGATCCCAAGCGTCTTGTTGTACCGGGGCGGAATACTTCTTCAACGCTGGGATGGGCCTACCAACCCACTGGTCATCCTACAAGATTTCGAACAAGCGATATCGGAGTGGGCTGTATACGAGGCGTGCCATGAATAACCGCCCATTCTACCGTGACGCGCGGTGTCGCCGGCCAAATCAAACCGCCGAAAAATCGTTTGTGAAAACAATCGCCACGTTCCAGACGTTCAGCTCCGTTGACACTAGGCATTTTTCCCAACGGACCGACTGGCCGCCCAATCACCCGCGCTTCGTCTCTCGATGACCAAGCGTGCCCCCCGCTCCACAAACTCTTCATCCCCAATGACATCCGCGAATTCGATACGATGAAAAACACAATCAAAAAACTCCTGAATGCGTTCTCGGGCGACACTGCAGACCACAGCGAGACCAAATCG
Organism: Rosistilla ulvae; assembly: GCF_007741475.1. Lineage (NCBI taxonomy): Bacteria > Pseudomonadati > Planctomycetota > Planctomycetia > Pirellulales > Pirellulaceae > Rosistilla > Rosistilla ulvae. Next base: position 7,044,227 of record NZ_CP036261.1, read on the forward strand.
GCCCCGCAGCAGCCTTGGGTCTCCGACCTGGAGACGGTGGAGCCGATGGTGTTGATGTCGGCGAGTCCGATCGAAGGTGTGGAACAAGTTGACGTGCTTGACGATATCGATTTCGAAGCCACGTCACCGGTGGACGACAATCTATTCGACTCCCCCGTACCGCCCGGAAAGGACCTCTTCGACGCGACCGAACTGGATGACGCTCAAGACGACTTGTTGAGTAAAGACACCAATCCGTGGGGCGCCGTTAGCAACGAGGCTTCGGTTGGCGATGGTATCGCACAGGATGCGAAGATTGCCGTGAGTGCCGAAACGGGAACTCCGGGCCAGCCGATCGATGTAGTGATCAGCGCTCAAGCGGAAGCGGGTGATCGAATCGACAAGGTCGAGCTATCGGGATTGCCCGATGGAACGAAAGTTCAAATCGGCGATGCGTTGGTGCAACCAACCGATGGCAAAGTCGACGTCGCAGTCGACAAACTGGATGAATTGCAGATCGTCCCACCTGCCGGATCGGCCGATGACTTCGACGTCACCATTTCCGTGACGACGGTCGATGGCAATGACAGCAAGGTAACCCAGGAATCGTTTACTGTTGAAATCGACCCAACGGTCGACGTGAACGCTTCCGATGTCAGTGGCAAGCAAGGCGACGCAATCGATCTGAATATCGATATCGACAGCGAAGCGGCCGACCACCTGTTCACCCTGGTCAGCGGCCTACCGGACGACGCAACTCTGACAATCGGCGACGTCGAACTGGTGAACAACGGTGGCCAAACGCTTGTGCAAAACGACCAATTGGACGACTTGCAATTCGTTCCGGCTGACGATTTCACAGGGAACGTCGACCTGAAAGTCACTTCGCTGGCGACCGATCGCGATGGCGACGCCGCAGCCGACGTGGCAACGTTCTCGGTCGACGTGGTCGCCGGAAAGACCGCTGCCCCCGATGATGGAGTCGAAGCAGCCCAATTGAACGCTGTTGCCGACACCGCGATTACCGGCCAGAAGGTCGGACTAACGATCAATGCAGCCGCCGTGGGCGACGACACGATCACAGCCGTTGCCATTGAAAACCTGCCGACGGGAACCAAGGTGGAAGCGGGCGGGATCGTCCTGACACCGATCGACGGCAAGGTCGGCTTGAATGCCAACGACTTCAATAGCGTAAAAATTGTGCCCCCCGCCGGATCGGCCGATGATTTTGATGTCACTGTTCGTGTGACCACGACCGACAACGGCGTCTCTCGCGATGTTACCCAAGTCGTCAATATCGATATCGATCCCGATGTGAAGGTCTCGGCGGGCAATGTCGCCGGAACCGAAGGCGGTCCGATCGATTTGGATCTGAAACTGGAGACACAGGCGGCGGCTCAAACGACAGTCGTCATCAAAGGCATCCCCGATGGTTCGACCCTGGTCAGCGGCGGTTCGGTGATCACACCCAACAATGGCGAAGCATTGGTTCGCGTCGACCAGTTGGATGACCTCGCACTTAATCCAGCTCCCGGACTGAAAGGCACAATCGACCTCACTGCGAAAGTTGTTGCTTTCGACAATGACTTGGATGCGGTGAGCGTCAAAACAGACTTCAAGGTCAATGTCCTGGAATCTAACGCTGGCGACGCCCCCAGCAATGCACCACAGCCCAGCAAAGATGCCGTTCCTAGCGTCGACGAAGTCGTAGAAGAAGTCAAAGAAGTTGCTGTTGAGAAAGTAGTCGAGCCGGTCGGTCACACGAGCGATCCAGTCGTCGTCACGCCCGCGGAACCTGTCGCTCCTGCCAAGGAAGTGATTGTTGAGAAAGTAGTCGCGTCGGTCGGTCACACAAGCGATCCAGTCGTCGTCACGTCCGCGGAACCTGTCGCACCTGCCAAGGATGTTGCAGCTGACCTTTTGGTCCAGACGGGCACCGATGGAAATGACAAACTCGTCGACACCAATGGCAACGACAAAATCGATGGCGGGAAAGGTCACGACACGATCGACGGCGGCAAGGGGGATGATCTCCTTAATGGCGGCGACGGCAATGACAAGATCAATGGTGGTGACGGCAACGACCACATCGATGGTGGAGCTGGCAACGACATCTTGAACGGTGGCAATGGCAACGACAAGATCGACGGCGGTGCGGGGAATGACACGATCGACGGCGGCAAAGGGGATGATCTCCTCACCGGTGGCGACGGCAATGACAAGATCAACGGCGGTGACGGCAACGATCATCTGACCGGTGGTGCTGGGACCGATACGCTCAACGGCGGCAACGGCAACGACGTCCTCGACGGTAGCGACGATGCAACGCGTGATACGCTCAACGGTGGCGCCGGCAATGACAAGATCATCGCTGGTAAAAACGACGTCGCCAATGGCGGAGCGGGTGACGACGTGATCGTCGCCAAAGCTGGCGGCGTGAAAGTCAACGGCGGTGCGGGCAACGACACGCTGGACCTATCGGAACTGCCACCCGACGCGCATAAGCCAGCGGAGATCAACGTTCCGGGCGGCATAGCGAACGTGGGTGGTGAGAAGGTCACATTCCAGAACATCGAGAAGGTGATCGGCACGACGGGAGATGACAACTTCTCCTTCAGTGGCGCAGAAAACGGCGACAAGTTCACTGTCGATGGCGGTGATGGCCACAACACGATCGATCTGTCGAACATCCCGGAAAAGGACATCACGATCGCCGACGGCAAGATCAGCATCAACACGATCATGTCGGCTCGCGACGGCCACGGAGCGTTGACCAACCAGAAGATGAGCTTCGAGATCCACTTCGACAACATCGAAAACGTCAAGGTTCAAGGTGGCAAGGTATTGGACATCGAAGGCGAAGTCGCTCGCCATGAACAGAACCAAGCGACCGATGGCAACGATCATCAAGTCGGCAGCGACAACGCGGACGTGTTTGATGCTGGAGCGGGTGATGACAAGATCGAAGGTGGCGCCGGCAACGATAAACTCAACGGCGGCGACGGCAACGATGTCATCGACGGCGGTAAAGGGAACGATGTGATCGACGGCGGCAAGGGGAACGACACGCTTGTCGGCGGCGATGGGAACGACAAGATCGAAGGTGGCGATGGGAACGACCACATCGATGGTGGAGCGGGAGCCGATACGATCAACGGCGGTGACGGCAACGACAAGATCGATGGCGGCGATGGGAACGATCGCATCTCCGGCGGAGCAGGTGACGACGTCATCGAAGGTGGTGCCGGCAACGATGTCATCGATGGAAACGAAGGCAACGACACTCTGACCGGCGGTGAAGGATCCGATACGCTGCGAGGTGGCAAAGGCAACGACGTCATCGACGGCAGCGACGATGCAACTCGCGATACGCTCAACGGTGACGCAGGTGATGACAAGATCATCGCTGGTAAAAACGACGTCGCCAATGGCGGAGCGGGTGACGACGTGATCATCGCCAAAGCTGGAAACGTGAAGGTCAACGGCGGTGCGGGCAACGACACGCTGGACCTTTCCGAACTGCCACCTGACGCGCATAAGCCAGCAGAGATTAATGTCGCCAGCGGCGTAGCAAACGTGGGTGGTGAGAAGGTCACATTCCAGAACATCGAGAAGGTGATCGGCACGACGGGAGATGACAACTTCTCCTTCAGTGGCGCAGAAAACGGCGACAAGTTCACTGTCGATGGTGGCGATGGCCACAACACGATCGATTTGTCGAACATTCCAGAGAAGGATATCGCGATCGCCGACGGCAAGATTAGTATCAACACGATCATGTCAGCTCGGGATGGCCACGGTGCGTTGACCAACCAGAAGATGAGCTTCGAGATTCACTTCGACAACGTCGAAAACGTCAAGGTTCAGGGTGGCAAGGTCTTGGATATCGAAGGCGAAGTCGCTCGCCATGAACAGAACCAAGCCACCGATGGCAACGACCATCAAGTCGGCGGTGACACCGCTGACAAGTTCGATGCGGGAGCGGGTGACGACAAGATCGAAGGCGGAGCTGGCAATGACAAGCTCAACGGCGGCGACGGCAACGATGTCATCGACGGCGGTAAAGGGAACGACGTGATCGATGGCGGCAAGGGGAACGACAACCTTAGCGGCGGCGATGGGAACGACAAGATCGAAGGTGGCGATGGGAACGACCACATCGATGGTGGAGCGGGAGTCGATACGATCAACGGCGGTGACGGCAACGACAAGATCGATGGCGGCGATGGGAACGATCGCATCTCCGGCGGAGCAGGTGACGACGTCATCGAAGGTGGTGCCGGCAACGATGTCATCGATGGAAACGAAGGCAACGACACTCTGACCGGCGGCGAAGGATCCGATACGCTGCGAGGTGGCAAAGGCAACGACGTCATCGACGGCAGCGACGATGCAACGCGCGATACGCTCAACGGCGACAATGGTGACGACAAGATCATCGCTGGTAAAAACGACGTCGCCAATGGCGGAGCGGGTGACGACGTGATCGTCGCCAAAGCTGGAAACGTGAAGGTCAACGGCGGTGCGGGCAACGACACGCTGGACCTTTCCGAACTGCCACCTGACGCGCATAAGCCAGCAGAGATTAATGTCGCCAGCGGCGTAGCAAACGTGGGTGGTGAGAAGGTCACATTCCAGAACATCGAGAAGGTGATCGGCACCACGGGCGATGACAACTTCTCCTTCAGTGGCGCCGAAAACGGCGACAAGTTCACTGTCGATGGCGGTGATGGCCACAACACGATCGATCTGTCGAACATCCCGGAAAAGGACATCACGATCGCCGACGGCAAGATCAGCATCAACACGATCATGTCGGCTCGCGACGGCCACGGAGCGTTGACCAACCAGAAGATGAGCTTCGAGATCCACTTCGACAACATCGAAAACGTGAAGGTTCAAGGTGGCAAGATCTTGGACATCGGCAATGGCCCGAGTGGCGACGATCCTCACGAACCACAAGTCGATGCTGGTAACGACGCTCACAATGCGAAGCCGGCGGCCAAGGTGGAGAACCCGCATGACGCGGACGCCAAGGAGAACAACACTCAGGATAAAGTTGACACCGGAGGTCACGGCAGCGAAGCCAATCAGACGGGTCGACTGGATTTCGTTTCCGAGGGTGCTGATTTCAACAACGTGATTGGAACCTATGAACTGGATGCTCAAGGGAAACCGACGAACTTCCAAGTTCTTGTAGGGAACACCAACCATCAAGCGGCTGGCACGGTCTCCAACAACGTCGATCAAGATCTGCACATGTTCGTGATCGCCAACGGCAGCAACTTCGCCGGTGCAAAGTCGCTCGACTTCGACGGCCACGGCGGTCTGATAGCCGACGGGAGGGCGGTCCATGCCGACGTCTTCTTCTCCGATGCCCAGTTCAACCTCGATGGCAAGGACCACTTCCGCTACACCGATACGCACGATGGCGGAACAGTGATCGGCATCGAAGACTTGAAGAATCTTGGCGACCGCGACTTCAACGACGCGGTCCTCAAGACCAACTTCCGGATCAACCACTAGGAAGTCGATCCGCTGGCCAGGCGAGGATGCCGTGCGGTTGCTGTGACATCGCAGCAACTGCAGGCAGAAAGCCCAGCGAACTTTTAATCACTCACCCTTCATTCTTATCGCCGTGCGTTTGCACCTCGGCTGGATTTCCGCTGGCCCCACAATCACTCGTGGCCCTCTCTCTTTCACGCAGCAATTGCTGCTGCGTCTCCCCGGCGGCGAGCCTGCGTCACCGAAGCGGTTGCGGCCAAAGATCTGCTGGCTGATCGACCGCGCTGGTCGCTGATACTGCGGATTGCAATCACCTTTGCGGCCAAAGCTAAGCGGTGCGATACCAGACAGCAACGATCTCGCCCGGCGGCACGCAAAATGCATAACGTTCTAAATGCAACTGCGGAAGGCAACGGGACAATGGCCCTCTACTTTTCCGCGGGTGCGTATTTGCGGAGCGACCGCGCTGAACGCAGCCGGTGATGTTGTCAGTCGACAACGCTCCGTGTTTCGAACCGATCGAGTCGGAAAGAGGAGCAATTGCCATGTGTCCACAACATCAAGAACCGCCGCTGAATCACACCGCGTGTCCCAAGTGCCATCGGGAGGTGGACGATCGAGCGGTTGGATGCCCTCATTGCGGAGAACGAATCTACGTCGAGGTCCCCGGCGGAATCACTCCAACGCGTCACCCGCCGATGGAGTTTCCCGAAAACGCAGCGACAATGACGCCGAAGCAATCCCCGCCAACTGACGCAGAACCGGAGGCCAGCCAGCAGAACGACGCCGAATACTGCGTGATCGCGGAGTTCGACAACCGAGACGATTTTGCTACCGCGCTTCGGGTTTTGGAGAAAGCGGGCTACACGCGTGACGAGGTATCGACGATCACGCGAGTGACCGATCCAAGCTTCGCCCAATTGTCCGGATCCGGGAAAGAGACAGGAGTTCAACCGCCGGGCAGCAAGACGACGGGAGTTGGTGCGTTGATCGGCGGGGCCTTGGGAGGCCTGTTGGGCACCGCGACGATGGTTGGCCCGATGCTGCTCGCCGGGCCGATCGTGGGGATGGCTGCGGGAGCGGTTGGTGGCAGTGTGTGGAGCGCGATGGAGAACCATGGCGTGCAAGAGGAGGATGCGTCGGGATATGCTGCCCGGGTGCGTGATGGAGCGTTGCTGATCGTCGTGACCGGACCGGAGGTGCGAGTCCGCGAAGCGAGCAACTCGCTTCAAACCGTTGGGCCGCGATCGTTGGAGCGTTACGACAACCCCGCCGCGCAGTAGGGCGTCCAGCGGGCGAAAGCGTTGGAGGATCGGGCGGCTTGCGGGCGAAGCTCGACTTTGGGCGTGCTGCTAATATACTGGCACTCCAATCTTTTCTCGCGGTCGCTGCACGATCCGTGGCGCTGTGAGATGTCGCTCGCCCGTTGTTCTTTTATAGATGCCCAAGCCGATGCCAACTCCGCTCCGCACGCTTCCGCTGTTGCTGCTTTTGCTGTCGACGCCGCTCACCGCCGACGACCGTCCCAACGTCCTTTTGATTCTGGCCGACGACATCGGTTACGAGGCGTTGGGCTGTTACGGCGGCCTCGATTTCCAGACGCCACGGCTGGACGCGATGGCGGCCGAAGGGCTTCGATTCTCCCGCGCCTACGCGAGTCCCGTCTGCACGCCGACGCGAGTCAGCTTGCACACCAGTCTCTACACCACGCGACACCAACACACGATCGTATTGCCGGTCCACCGCGGGACCAAAAAGACTGTCGATTTCCAAGCGATGCCAACCTTCGCTCAATCGATCCGGTCGACAGGATACGCCACCAGCGTGACGGGCAAGTGGCAACTGGCGACACTCGAATATTGGCCCGATCACATCCGCGACGCCGGTTTCGATTCGTGGTGCGTCTGGCAGATCTGGCTGCAGGGCAAGAAGACACTGCGGCACTGGAACCCAACGCTCAATCAAGACGGCCGGGTTCGCGACGACATCGCCGACCGCTTTGGCCCCGACGTGCTTGTCGATTACGTGATCGACCAGATGCGGGACGCTCAAGCGAAAGAGCAACCGTTTCTGATCGTCCACAACGAAATGCTTCCGCACGATCCGATCATCGCCACGCCGGAGGATCGCCGGTTGGGCCGCCCCGCGAAACTGGATCACATGATTCACTACATGGACCATCTGGTCGGCCGCCTGTTGGATGCTGTCGATTCGATGGGACTGCGAGACAACACCTACGTGTTGTTCATGGGAGACAACGGCACGCACGAGGAGGACTTTCCTAATCCTCGAGCCAGCGAACCTGGGCAGCGACGTCACACGCGGCACACCCGCGCCGGGAACGTCGACGGCGGCAAGTTCAAACTCGGCGATACCGGCACTCATGTTCCGCTGATCGTCTGGGGACCACCTAGCGTTCCGGCGGGGCAGGTCTGCGACGACCTGGTCGACGTCGTCGATCTGTTTCCGACGTTCTGCGAACTGACGGGAACATCGATCCCCGAGGGACTGTCGATCGACGGGCACAGCATCGCCGCTCAAATCCACGGCCAACCTGGACCAACGCGTCCATGGACGCATCAAGGGATCGGCAAAGAAGAAAATCTTTTCGACGGATCGTGGCGGCTGTTCCGCCAATCGGACGCTTTAAAAGACGCCCGATCGCTTCCCGCCGAACCCGATGCGGACAACCAAGATCCGCAAGCGGCAGCAGCCCGCGACCGACTGGAAACCATCTTCCAAAGCCTCACGCCCTAAAGCGCTGGAGTAAAGGCTTTAGCCGATCGCACGCAATAAAACCGCTTTCCAATCGCACCGCCTAACGCAGCGACTGCAGATACCCGATCAGATCGGCCATCTCTTGGTCGGTCAACGATTCGTGCAGGCCTTGCGGCATGATCGAAACGCTGCCCGGTTTCATCTGTTCGATCTCGTCGCGATCGATCTCAATCGGATCGCCCGTCGCTCCTTGAAGCGTCACCGTGTCGATCGATCCGGTTTGCTTCAGCAGTCCGTTGAGCAGCTGGCCCGAACTGGTCAGCACGCTGTACGGTTCAAACTCGCGAGCAAAACTGGCCGACGGAAACAGGATCGCTTCCAAGAGATCGTGAGAACCGCGAATCCGGCCGATCCGCGACAGATCGGGGCCGATCGGATTGCCCTCGACAGCACCGCCGGCAAGCGAAGCATCGCCAACGCGGTGACAGCTGGCGCACTGAGCCTTCTTGCCAAAGAAGACCTCGCGTCCGCGAACCGGATCGCCGCTGGAGAGCTTTGATTTCCAGCGAGCCAGTTTTTCCGAAGTCGTCTGGGCGTGCTGGCGGATGCGTTCCAACAACGGATCGGCAGCAGCTCGCACCTCGGGAGCATGCCCTCCGATCGCCACGGTGACTTGTGCTTCGGACAACAGCCCGCCGTGAGTCGACGATTGCAACGCTTCGATCAGCGCCAACGCCACCTCGGGATTCCGGTCGCGGCTGTAGGCGACCAACAGATCGGCCAACGATGTGGGACTGAGTCCACGCAGATGGCGACTGAGCTGGATCAGTTGCGGCGAGGTCAGATAGGCGCGGCTGAGGATCGCAACCGCACTACTGGCGTCAGTGCCGGCAGCTTCATCAGCCAGCGTCTCGATCAACAACTCAAACGATTCGGCGTCCAACGACTTGTTCGTCACCGCAGCGGCGGCGACAGCGGCCAACCGAACCGAGGTCGAAGTTCTGGAATCGTGAGCGATCGCAGCTAGTGATTCCGCGATCTGCGGGCTGCGTAATTTACCGGCTGCGGCGATCACCAGCATCCGCTGCGAATCCTCCGCGTCGGCCAACTGTTTGACGACCACCGATGCCAACGATGCGGAATGAGGCGATTCGGCGCGGGCGATCGCGGTGAGCAATTCGCGGCGCTGCGAGTCGTTTAACGACGGCGAGCTGAATTGCTCCGCAGCCCAGGCGGCGATCGAGGGATCCGAGAGGAAGGCGGCTAGCAGTTCGGTGACATCGCGACCGTCGCCGAACCACTGCTGCAACGTCGCCAGCGCCGCGTCGCGGAACTCTGCATGCTGGCGAATAATCTGCAGCGCCGCGGCGCGAACGGGATCGTCGGGATCATCCAACAGACGCGTCATCTCTTCGGCAGTCAGGGAACCGGAGTCGAGCTGGTCGATCGCGATCAGTGCTCCCAATCGCGTCGCAGCCGAATCGGCAACCACCCCCTTGCGCGTCGGATCGATCGCATCGATCTCGATCAATGCGTAGATGATCGCGTGCTGCTCGGAACGATCGACGCTGTGCGATAGCGATGCCAACAGCGGACCGACAGCGGCCGGATCGGCGGTTCGCCCCAACGCCTTCGCCGCCACGCGGCGGATCTGCGGCGAATCGTCTTGCAACAATTCGATCAGGCCGGCCGTTGCCTCGGGATCGGGGTTACTCGCCAAGATCTGGCAAGCCGCTTTTCGCATCGGTGCAAACCGATTGGTCAACGCCTGGCGAACAACCGCTTGAGCGGCGGGAGTGCCGATCCGCGCTAGCGCCCACAACGCACCAAGGCGTCCGTCGGGATAAGGCTGCCGATCGATCGTCGACTTCAGCGACGCAACGGCTTGGTCGCCGCGAGCCGCACATTCGGCGATCGCTCGCTCACGAACCTTAAACCGCGTGTCTCGCAATCGTCGCACCAAGTCGGAGATCGGCGGATCCTGCCAATCGAGTGCATGCCCCCACGGATCGGGAAGGTTTGTAACGCCATCGCGAGTGATCCGATAGATGCCGCCAAACTGCTCCGGTTTCGCGATTTGTGATGTCGGGCAACCGATGCGAAACCAGCCGCCGGTGTCGACGACCAACAAGCTGCCATCGGCATCCTCCAAGATGTCGGTCGGATGGAAATCGGGGGACGAGGACTTCAGGAACGGAGACATCTCCGAACGGAAGCTCGATCCCTCTTCGTTCCAAGTGCAGCGGACAACCTCGCCGGTGTTGAAGATCGTCACAAAGATGTCGTCGCGGAACGATCGGTCGATCACGCCACTGCGATACCGAGCCATTCCCGAGACGGCGACGTGACCAAAACTGAAAACCGGTTCCAACAGATCGCCGGTCCGCTTGAATTCACTTAACACCCGCTGCGAGTGAGGATAGGTGCCGCCGTGCAGCCAGTGGACCAAGCAGTCTTCGCGAGGCGAGGTCTTGAGAATATTGACGGTACCAAAAACGTCGCCCGTTTCGGTGAAGTCGACTTCGACAGGATTGTCCATCCCGCCGCCACAGTGGGCTCGAACATCCGAACCGTCGGGACGGCAGGAGAAGATATAAGATCCCGACCCCTTGCTGGTCACGTTCCCGGCGTCGTCTTTGAATTCGTGTCCGTGCCGGCCATCGCACCAATAGATCCGGCCGTCGGGCGAGACAAAGCAACCGTGAATGCTCGCCGCGTTTCCGTTGTACCCAAACCCGCTGACCAATTTCTCGCGGACGTCGGCGACGCCATCGTCGTCGGTATCCTGCAGCCGCCAGATATTTGGCGGAGCGGCGACGTACAGCGACCCGGCGTGCCAAGCGGCTCCCATCGGCAGCGTCATCTTGTCGGCAAACAGACTGCGTCGATCGAACCGGCCGTCGCGATCGGTATCCTCCAACATCACGATCGAATTGGGCAGCTGTTCTTCCAAGTCGTCGCTGCGCAGGTTCAGCCCCGCGCTTTCGGCGACGAACAATCGCCCGCGATCATCGAACGAAGCCATCATCGGATGCTGGATCATCGGCGGACCGGCGACCAGTTCGACGCTGTAACCTTCGGGAACCGTGAGCTCTGCCGGAGCGTAGCCCTCGGACAGGGCTGGCGGTTCGACGGCGGGCAACGGCTGCTTCTTTTCCGGTACCGGCTCGAACAGCACCGTCTGCGCATCCCCTCCATTCCAGAGGTCGTACTTCGGATCGGCGTGCTCGTTGAAGAATCGCTCCAGCCGCGCCGACAGATCGCCCGCGACTTGCGGTTGTTCTGCGATCCGGTTGTATTGCTCTTCGGGATCCGCTTTCAGATCGAACAGTTCATCGGGGCCGTTGGGAAAGCGTCGGATCAATTTCCAGTCGTTGGTGCGGATCGAACGGAGCGTCTCGAATTCGAAGAAGACCGCATCGTCGACCGAACGCTGCAACGGCTGGCCGCGCAGTTCGCCGCTGGTATCGCGGCCGGGCAGATTGGCCGATTCCGGAATCGAATCGCCGAGTCCCAGATAGTTCAGCAGCGTGGGGGCAAAGTCGTAGTTGCAGGTCAGCAGATCGCTGGTCTTCCCCGCATCGATCGCACCGGGGTGACGCCAGATCAACGGCACCTGCATCATCGGATCGGTCACCATAGTGGGACGCGTGTGATCGCCCATGCCAAACAGCCCACCGTGGCCACCGGCCCAGCCTTGGTCTCCGGTAAAGATGACGATGGTGTTTTCATCGATTCCCAGTTCGGCAAGCGTCTGCATGATCTCGCCAACGCCATCGTCGACGCCACTGACTTCGGTCGCCACGCGGGCGATCGAGACCGGATTGTTTTGGAAGTCTTTGTTGTTGTATTGCCATGGATGCGGCTTGCCATCGGGGAACGAATCCAAGCTCTTCCCGCGATACGCTTCGGCATGTCGGTTCTTTCCTTCGCGCAACAACAGATTGCTCAAAGCGTAGGGACCGTTGTAGGCGAGGTACAAGAAAAACGGCTTCTCGACCGCCGCCTGTTGGCGAATGAACTTCACCGCGTGATCGGTCCAGAGATCGGTGGTGTATTGCGGTTCGCTGCGTTGTTTGCCGTTTTCGATCACCTGGTCGCCATAAAACGTGCCGCTGCCGCCAACAGGCTTGGTGATCCAATAATCGTCCAGCCCACTCTGCGGACTCATGTTGCCGCCCAGATGCCACTTGCCGACCAAACCGCACGCGTAACCGGATTCCTTCAAGACCGCAGGGACCGACATGAACGGGGCGATCGTGTTGCGAGCGTCAGGTCCGGACTGCCAGCGTCCGCCGTGCAGGTAGCTGTGCACGCCATGTTGGCTGGGAATCAAGCCGGTCAGCAGCGTTGCCCGGTTGGGCGAACAGACCGGATTGACGGCAAAGGCGTTGTCGAAGCGAACGCCTTCGGCAGCCAGTTTGTCCAGATGCGGCGTCTTGATCTCTTGGTTACCATAACAACCGAGAGTCCATGCGCCGTGGTTATCGGTCAGGATGAAGACGACATTGGGACGCGACGGGGCAGCGGCAAGCGAACCGATAGAAAAAAGTACAACCCCCAGCGCAAGTAGGCAGCGTCGATCGAACATGGGCAAACTCTCGAAGGTTAGGCGGGCGTCCGTCGCAGGGGGCGACGGGTGGGAATCGGATGGGGACGGTTGCTGGGGGGATCGAACCGTTGCCCGAACATTCTACCGGATCGGCGAACGGTCGGGCTACCAACCAGCATGACACAGACAAGGGCGATTGCAAGAAACCGGTCAAGCTGCGTGGCGGCGAGATCGCAAATAGGCCGGGATGGCGAGCACGTAGCACCCCAGGACGATGCTGCCAGCGGAGATCAGCAGAGAAAAGGTTGCCACTTTCGATACCGATGAGGGGTACATATAGTCGAACAATGCTTGCTGCGAAAATGCGGAAGCTGCAAACACGCAGAGGCTCAAAACGCTGGTGATCGCAGAGGGCCAAAAGGGCCAGCGGCTTCCTTTGGCAAGTCGATAGCCGAGCCAGACCTGGGGAAGGTGCAGGACGACGGAAACCCAAAAGGCATCGATCAGACTGCGAACTAAAATATCCCGCGGGATCGCTCCCATGCTCCCCAGCAGCAACAACTGGCCTACCAACCAAGGGACAAGCATCAAGTGGAACCAAAACGAGCTCGCACCGGCGAGCCGAATTCGCTGCGGCTGTTGGCACCATTTGGCAAACCGATCGCGCCACGTGGGCACGCGGGCGTCGATCGGTTGCCCCTGCAGAAAGCGTCTCAAATCGTCGCGTAAATCGCCGGCCGACGCGTACCGATCCTCGGCATCTTTGCGAAGGCATTTGTTGCAGATGATCGAAAGATCGATCGGAACCCGAGCATCCAGTTGATGCGGATACTCGCGAACCTCGTTGGTGATGCTGTGCAACAGTTGCCCAAAATGCTCACCTCTGACAGGCGGCTTGCCAATCAACAGTTCAAACAGCACAGCTCCTAGACCATAGATGTCGGCGGGCTCACCAGGCGTCTGGTCACCGCGAGCGAAACACTCCGGAGCCATATAGAGCGGGGTGCCGATCGCAACGCTGTTGCGAGTGATCGCCCAATCGCTCGATTGCATCGACGCCAGCCCAAAATCGGTCAACCGTGGCTGGAACGGCAATACGTGGCCCGGCAGTGGTTCATCGGTCGACGTCGGCGTTGCCAGCGGAAACAGCAACACGTTGCCCGGTTTGACATCGCGATGCAAGACGCCATGAGCATGTGCATAGCTCAACGCATCGGCCAACTGGCCGATCAATTCGGCAGCCTGCACAAACGACAATCGGTTCGCTGGATCGAGCATCCAGGTGTGCAGATCAGGCCCTTCGCAAAGCTGCGAAACAATGAACGAGGTCTCGCTGTCGTTCCCCGCTTCGTAGACTCTCACGATCCCCGCGTGATCCAACGTCGCGACAATCTTCGCTTCCCGATACAGTCGATCGGTGGGGGCCGTCAAAAAGTCGGCTCTTGGGACCTTGATGGCGACGTGCCTTCCCAGGTTGGGATCCAATGCCTTGTAGACGATCCCAAATCCGCCGCGGCCGACCTCCTGCTGGATCACAAAACGATCGACCTGCATGCCGGGCAACAACAAAGTGCGGTCGACGGACGGATCGTGAGCGGTGACGTACCCGTGTTCGGTCGTATGATGATCGCGAGCCGCAGCCGCTTTGGATGCATCGACACCAAAATTTCGTTCGTCAGCCAAGCATTTACTCCAACATCAACCTCGTACTCAAGCGAATTCGTCCTGTTCTGCCCCCGCAAACCTATTCATCGGTCGCCTCTTCACTCAACGCCTCTTCATCGGCTCGCATCAACTCGACAGCTTCGTTCATCTCCGCCGCAAACTCGCGCAGCTCGTTCGTCTTTTCCCGCGTCATATGCAAATACTCGATGATCGGTGTCTCGGTTGCCGTCAAATTACCTTCTTTATCGACCGCGTAGACGACCCCCGAGATCAACACGTGATCCCCCGTTTCACATTCAGGACAGGTCGCCAAATCGATGCGGGCGTGTCGGTCTTCGGCGGGATTGATCTTCAAATGACGCAAGGCTTCGAATCGACCGTCGCGAACCTCCGCCCAAGCCGGATCGTCGGCATCGACCGGCAGTTCGGCGATCCCCACATCCAACGTCGTCCAGCGTTCGCAGGCTTCACAAAATGGCCGGAAGCCATACGTGCCAAGTGCCAGCGTCCAACTGGTGACAAACAGCGTCGCCGCTTCGATCCCCCACAACACCACCAAGGGCCAACCCTTGATCGTGTCGGCTCCCCCGCGCATGCTCCACAATCCGTTTTCGAACAGCCAAGTAACCCAGGCTGCCAGCGAGATCGGCAACAAATCGGCCAAGCCGACGTTGTCGATCGCGCCATCAAATCCCAACTCACCTACCACCAACCAAAAACGCTGCACACCCCATGATACGTAGTAGGCAAGGCCCATCGTGATAACGGTGGCCAAAATCACAAAGCCGCGATTGCGAATCTTTCCCGATTCACAAACCTTCCCGACGACAAACCCGACAGCCGCAGCAAACAGCAGACTGATCAGCCACTTCAGCTTGATGAAGGGGAGGAAAACCATCGCGGCACTATAGGCCGCCCCCCCAAAAATCGCCAACGGTGCCAGCAGCAAGCTGCATAAGATCAATCCAGCGATCGGAACGCGGCCGCTGTGACGGTACAGACCCATGCGATGCACCCGGGAGCAAAAGTAGAAAGAGAGCGGGAAAGCCCGTATTCTAACGCTTCGCCCAAGTGGATGCACGACAATCGGATTGGAGGTTCAGGGCGTTTGATAACCCGACGCGTCAGCGAGGCACCGCGTGAATTCCTCGCTGACGCGTCGGGTTACCATTTCCAGAGACGCTCCCGTGTGAACAAGCGATACGCCCTGGCTTGCAGTTCCCCCACCATCCCGGCGAGCAGTGGCAGGGTCGGCAAACAAGCGTCGAGCAGGGCTTACCTGCGGCGGGGCGACTTGTCAGAATCAAACGCTGCGGATTTCCGAACCTCGCCCCGTTCCCCAAACTCTGTTTGCAATGAACAAAGCTCTGTTGTCGGCGGATCAGGAGATCGCTTCGCCCAACCCAACCTGGTCGGCAGCCTGTTCATATAAGGTTCGCGCACCGGGCAACAATGCTTCGAGATCTTGGGACCGGCGTTCATCCGACGGGTGGGTCGACAGGAACTCTGGCTGCTTCTCCCCCGTACCGGCGGCGCCAAAGCGAGTCCAGAATCTGGGAGCTTCCGCAGGATCGTATCCGGCATTGGCCATCAGCGTGATCCCGATCTCATCGGCTTCCGATTCATGCTTGCGGCTGAAAGGAAGCAGCACGCCATATTCGGTCGCCATCCCGTAGGCTTTGAAGATCATCTCCTTCTTCGTCTCTTCCTGATTCTGCAGGATGTAGCTGGCCGCAGTCTGGACACCTTGCACCGCCGCGTTTTGGCTCATCCGTTCCCCGCCGTGCCGAGCCAACGCGTGGGCGATCTCGTGCCCCATCACGACAGCCAACCCCGCTTCGTTCTGGCAGACCGGCAGAATCCCCTCGTAAATGGCGACTTTGCCGCCGGGCAGGCAGAAGGCGTTCTGCTCTTCGCTCTGCAGCGTCTTGAATTCCCACTGGAAATCGCTGCGGCCGGCGACCGCCGCGATCCGCTCTCCAACGCGTTGGACCATCGCGGTGTATTGCGGGTTTTCGCTCAACGGAGTCTCTTTCGTCACCTCCCCGTAAGCTTCCGATCCCAGCGTCATCTCCTTCCCTTCGGGATAGATCAACAACTGCTTGCGGCCAGTGTATGGGGCGCTGCGGCATCCACATGAGGCAACTCCTGCTGCGGCTCCTGTGACCAGCAGACCGCCGAGGCACTGACGGCGATTGATTTCTTTCATTTCTGACATCCCGCGCGCTATTCCTTGATTTCTTGAGCCCACTGCATGATCGATCGACAACGCTTTCCGAAGCGATCGCCCAGCGGGCGGCTATACCCAGTCAATCTATTCGCCGAAACCGCGGGGCGATGTCAACCCGGAAAACGGCCAGGCTGGTTTGGTGGGGATATAACGAGCGGCCAATCGGGCTAGACGTCGAGTTTTTCAAACGACGCTTCGCGAAAAACAGCGATTCAGGCTATTATTGATGGTTCGAACGCTGGCTGTTCGCCGACCATGTTGTGGATTCCACGGACAGCTCAAATGCAGCGACAGCTGCCGCGCGATGGAACTCGATCCGATCTGGCGCGTCGGAACGATGCGACTTCGAGACACATTACAAGACAACAAGAAAAGGCCTTCCATGTCCGAAATGCACCAATTGCTGGGGCTGGACCCGCGAATCGAGCGACCCAACGCCTACCAGATCTTCGGGCTCGAGGTGCTGGAGTCGGACGACGCGACGATTCGAGCGGCGATCCGAACGCGGATTGCTAGCTTGAAAGCTGCCAAGGAGAGCGCCGATCCAACCGCATGGGCTCAGGCAGCCAAGAGCGTTAACAAGGCTCAACAGATCCTGGGTGATCCACAGCAAAAGGGCAAATACGACAGCCGATTGCAGAGCACGTTCGATTCGGTTGCTGTCGGGGAATCGCGACCGGTGATGGCCGCGGCTGGCGCGGCGACGACAGCGCCAACCGATCCGTTGGCCGGCTGGCTTCCCGAGTCCGACCCGTTCTCCATTTTTGATATGGCTGCCGCGCTGGAGCAATTGTCGTCCGAACCGGAACGACTCGATCAAGAAATCGAAGAATCGCTGGCCGCCGCCGACGACGATCTCGCGACCGCCGCAACGGCTGCTGCAACGGGCAATCCCTTTGGACAAACCGCACCGAACCCGATGGGCGATCCGGGATCGATGGGAACCGCTGTCGTTAGCGATGCGATCGTCAACACTCCGAAAACGAGAGTGCGTCGCAAGCGTGGGTTCCCTGTTGCAGGCGTCTTGATGACGCTGTTCGTCTTGAGTTTGTTTGGGGCGATGGGATACTGCGTCAAGCTGTTGATGGACCGCGAAAAGAACCATGCAGCTCAAATTGCTCAGACACGTCCCGCCGCACCCGCTGCTGCTCCGGCGGCCGCCCCCCAGCGACCACGCGACAACGTGATGGGCGATTTGTTGCCCGAAGGCTCACCGACGCAGTCGACCGAAGAGGATTCGGGAATCCGAATGGGCGTCCTGCTGACCGACGATGGAGCCGCTGACAATGGTGAAGGATTGGGAGGCCGAAGCTTCAACCAAAACGACATGTCGCCCTCGATGGGGATGAATCAGCCGATGGGGATGTCCCCTTCGATGGAGATGACAACCGTCGACGAGATCCCGATGGCCGAAGATCCCAAGCCAACCAAACCTCCCGAGCCGGAAGCCCCTTCACCGGCGATGATTCAAGCCGCGACGGCGGCAGCGAAGCAGGCCCGCGACGCGATCGCCGCCGGCGACTGGGATCAAATGATGCCGCTGGCTGAAAAAGCAAACGATCTAGCTCAGACACCCGAGCAACAACAATCGGCATCGGCTCGCCGCCGGTTGGTTCACTACGCTGGGGAGTATCAGGCTGCGATCGACCGCAGCTTGGACCAACCGCTCGATACGTTGGAGATCCGCGAAGGTTTGACCGTCGCGGTAGTCGAAGTCACCCCGACCGAACTGACGCTGCGGCTTCCCGGACGCAATAAGACCTACCCGCGAGCGACGCTTCCCGCCGTGGTTGCCAACGCCTTGGCTCCGCTGTCGCTGCCTAAAGACGACGCCTTGGTGACCACGTTTAGATCCGCTTGGCAGTGTCTTCAAAAGGAAGCGACACCCGCCGATCGCGAGCTGGCATTCAAGGATTGGCAACGTGTTGCCGGGCAATCGGCTGACGCGGACGTGTCCGGATTGGAAGCGGAAGTCAAAGCGATCTTTCCTTAACGACAACCTGCCCGTCGACAACCGCCTCGGCGACCGATATCCTCACGCGCGGGCGAACCTTTTGACCTCCCAAGGTTCTCTTGTTCCATTCCGTCGCCACCTCGAAAGGTTTGTTTGATGTCGCCCGTCGTCGACTTAACGTCCGATCTGATTCGTTTTCCATCGGTCAGCCACCGCTGCAACGAAGATGTCGCTGCGTTTATTCAGCAGCGATTGGATCGGTTGGACTTCACCACCGAACGCGTCTCTTACATCGACCCCGCGGGTGTCACGAAGGTCAGTCTGGTCGCACGCCGTGGCGAGGGAGTGGGCGGAATGGCCTACTTCGCGCACAACGATGTCGTCCCAGTCGACGACTGGCAGGGCCCCGGCAGCAACGATCCCTTTGATCCGATCATCGAGGGCGAGCGGCTGTACGGCCGCGGCAGTTGCGACATGAAAGGCTCGCTGGCCGCGATGTTGATCGCCGCCGAAAGCGTCACAACAACACAACAGCAAGCGCCGCTGTGGATCGTCGTCACCGCCGACGAGGAGACGGGGTTTGGCGGCGCGCGGAACGTCGTTGACCAGTCGCAGCTGTATCGCCAGATGGTCGAACAACAACCGGTCGCCGTGATCGGCGAACCGACTTCGCTGGACATCGTCCACGCCCACAAAGGGATCGACGGCTTCCGACTGACCAGCCGCGGCAAAGCGGGGCACAGCAGCACGCGCGACGGCGTTAACGCCACGCTGCCGATGATCTCGATGCTGCAGCTGCTGAAGTCGATCTACGAACAAACGCAAAGCGATCCCACTCTGCAAGACAGCCGCTTCGATCCGCCCGACCTCTCCTGGAACATCGGCATCACCGGCGGCGGAACCGCGATCAACGTGACCCCTGCGAAGTGCCAGGCTTGGGGCAGTCTGCGAACGATGCCCGGCATCGACGGCAGCGAATTGGTCGCTCAAGTGCAAGCCAAAGCCGCGGAGCTGGGGATCACATTCCAACGGATCAACGGTTGCGGCCCGATGTGGATCGACTCCGATGCCCCTTTCGTTCGCGAGATGGTTGAATTAACCGGGGCGGAAAAACCGAAAACCGTATGTTACGGAACCGATGCGGGGATCTTCAGCGAGTTCGAACAGATGGTCGTCTGCGGGCCTGGCGATATTGCTCAAGCCCATACCGTGGACGAATGGATCGATCTGCAGCAGCTTGATCGTGGCGTGGAAGTCTATCAACAAGTGATTCAGCGTTGGTGTTGCGAACCGCACCCACGTCGAGCGTAATCTTCGGGGTATCTTGATGAGTGTAACCATTCGTGAAGCGGCAGTAGACGACGCTGCGGTGATCTGGGAATTCCTGGAACCCTTCTTCGCCGATCGGCTGTTGTTGCGCCGCAGCGAGGAAGAGGTCCAAGTGCTCAGCAAACACGGCTTCGTCGCCTTCGAAGCCGATGTCTGCATCGGATTTGCCGCCGTCGAGATCTACAGCCGCAAGCTGGCCGAAATTCAGTGCCTGGCCGTTTCCGAAAGGTTCCGCAACCAAGGGATCGGCCACGAATTGGTCCGCCGCTGTGCGATGCGAGCTCGGGAATTGGGAGTGATGGAGG
Organism: Rosistilla ulvae; assembly: GCF_007741475.1. Classification (NCBI taxonomy): domain Bacteria; kingdom Pseudomonadati; phylum Planctomycetota; class Planctomycetia; order Pirellulales; family Pirellulaceae; genus Rosistilla; species Rosistilla ulvae. The sequence goes on from NZ_CP036261.1 coordinate 7,064,464, forward strand.
TGATGGCGATCAGTTCGTCGGAACGGTTCCTGCAATCGTGCGGCTTCGATTACGCGCTGCCCGATCAAAAGAAGGCGCTGTTTTATCAGTTGCGTCCGCGCGAGTAGATCTCGCCAGCCCAGGGCGCCGATCGATGTGATGCCGCGCTGCCGATCATCGCAGCCCGCACAACGCCTCCGCCAAGCGATCGATCTCTTCGTCGCTGTGACTCGACGACAGACTCACCCGCAATCGCGCCGTCCCCGCGGGAACCGTGGGAGGCCGAATCGCGGGAACAAACAGACCGGCATCGGCCAGCCGCTGCGAGGCGCGAACCGCTTCCTCGTTGCTGCCAACAACAAACGGAACAATCTGCCCGGGAGTCGACATCGGCGGCAGCCGCCACTTGCTGGCGACGCGATCGCGCAACCGCTGGGAGAGTTCAAACAGCTGCGCCCGCCGCTGCGGTTCCTCTTGAATCTGGATCACGTTGGCAAGCGCCGCCGAAACGAGCGCCGGTGGCAGGGCCGTGCTGTAGATCATCGATCGGGCTCGGTTCACCAGATATTCGGTGACGACTTGCGGCCCGACAACAAACCCGCCCATCGCACCGATCGCTTTGCTGAGCGTGCCGATCCGAATCGGCACCCGATGCTTGACTCCCAAGTGCTCGCACAGCCCGCTCCCCGAATCGCCAAAGACTCCCGTTCCATGCGCTTCATCGGCGATCAGAATCGAATCGTATCGGTCGGCCAGATCGCACAACGTTTCCAGCGGCGCAAAGTCGCCATCCATGCTGAAGACGCTATCGGTGACGATGAAGACCCGCGCAAATCGCCGCCGATGGGTTTCCAACAGCGCGGCGACGGCCGACGTGTCGTTGTGCGGGTAGACGAATCGCTGCGCCTTCGATAATCGACAGCCGTCGATGATGCTCGCGTGGTTGGCGGCGTCGCTCAAGATCAGATCCCCCGCTTCGGCCAAAGCGGAGATCGTCCCCAAGTTGGCTGCGAATCCGCTTGGGAATAAAACGCAGCTCTCGGTCGCTTCCCACTTCGCCAGTCGTTGTTGCAACTGCAACGCAACGGGAGAAAACCCGGTGACCAGTGCGCTCGCACCACTCCCCATCGATCCATGCTCAGGCCGCTGCGTCGATTGCTCCGCCGCCAATCCCAAGTAATCGTTGGACCCGAAGTTCACCATGTTGATGCCATCGGATTGGATCACCATCCGGCCGGGCTGCGACTGCCGAGGCGCCAGTCGCCGCGTCGCCCCTTCGCCATCGAATTGCTTCAGTCGTTTAGCGATCCAGTCGAAACGTGCGTCCATTCTGCGGAACTACCTGCCGTTGAGCTTGAAATTATTGAAACGGTTGATCGCCGTGTTGAGCCCATCCCCCCGGAATGCAGCGCAAACAATACTAGCACGAAGCGCAAGCGAGTGAACGCGCACCGTTTTATCACTCGAGAATCACTCGCTTGCGCTTCGTGCTAGTATTGCGCTTCGTGCTCGTAAATTGTCCGCGTACGCTCTTTCGCGGAGCGAAAGGCGACCAACCAAAAATCTCGAAACGCGTGAAACGTTTGGGCGTCGGTCTGGTTGTAGCCCATGCTCCCAATCCAGCACCAGAGATGCAACGCCAGCAATACTAGCACGAAGCGCAAGCGAGTGAACGGGCACACTTTTATCACCCAAGAATCACTCGCTTGCGCTTCGTGCTAGTATTGCGCTTCGTGCTAGTAAATTGTCCGCGTACGACCTTTCGCGGAGCGAAAGGCGACCTTCTACAACCGGGTTCCGCTGGCCACGAGGTATCCTTTAACCGGCTGGATCTCGATGCTGTGAAACAACACCGGCATCTGGTCGGTGTACCATTCTTCATCCTTGCCGACCAAGACGACGCGTCCGCCCGAGCGAAGCGCTTTGTGCGCGGTCGACATGAACAACTCCGCGATCCGAAAATCGGCGTAGTAGGGTGGATTGCCCAGCACCAAATCGAAGCTCCCCGGAGCGTCGATCTGCCCGGTATCCGAAACGCTTGCCGTCACGTTGGTCAACTGATTCAGTTCGGCTCCGGCCAACGTGCACTGCACCGCGCGAGAATTACTGTCGATGCAGTGGACCGTCACATCATCGGCGGCCGTTCGGTTCCGCTGCGTATCGGCGTCACGCAATCGCACGCAGCTCCACTGAAGCGCAAACCACTCACTTATCTCTCTTACGATTGCGGAAGCAGGGACCACTGCGATTCAGGGGCGTCGATTTTCACGATTTGCAGGTCCACGTAAGCTGCGCAGCCAAAAAACTCGATTCGCCACGCAAAATTTGACTACAAGAGCGAGCTTCGCAGAAGTGCCTACGAAGCTCGTCCTCAGCATTGCTCCGGCGAGCAAAACGCTCAACCGTGCAGCACATCCCCCACTGATAGCCGCCAGGCGTAAGCTATTGCAATCCAAAGTCGAATGTGTTTGAGCCACCTTCGACTTCGGCGGTCAGCTCCGTGTTTCTGTTGTACTTGGCGGGCAGTTGAACGACCTTTGCGGCAGGAGTTACCTCTTCCTCACCGACCTGCACACCGGTCTCAACTTTGACAGAATGCGGACCCACGATGGCGCCTTCTTTGAGGCCGGTGAACATCAGGGTGTAGTGGCCAGCCGCGTCGGTCATGCCGTGGGCCGATCGCTCGCCCGAGGTCGGGTAGAAGCTGACCATGGCGTCGGGTAACGGCTGCCCGCCGAGTGTGACGGTTCCACTGACCTTCCCCAAGGCTGGCCCGCTATCTTGGCCGCACCCGACCAAACTGACGACCAAGCAAACCATCAGCGACAATATAATGCGCTCTCGATGCATTCCAGCTCCGCTCCATTTATCTAGCGTGTACAAGTTTTTAGACCGATCGTAAAGAGACGACGTTGCTTTGCATGAATTGGATCACCAAATAGCGACGCAAACGATCGTCGCTATTTGGTGTATTTGTGAGAAGCTGCGGCGTGACTTTGGTTCGATTCCAATAACGCCACAAGCTTGCGTTTCATCGAACGAATCAGTATTCGCCGATGACCTCGCCCCAGTCGATCGTCCCCATCGCGGCATACGTTGGCAGGTCGATCGTCTCGGGAAGCAAAGTGACCGATCCGTCACCACGCAAGAATTGGGCACCACCGGGATGGGCGCTACTGGCCGCGTAAGCGCTGGTGCCATGGATCGGGTAATTCGTGTCGTTGGAAAGCCGATTAATTCGCGTTCGAATTGAAAACTGGTAGCTATTGTCGATCGGCCCGGGCAGGTTATGCCACCCCATCCACATCGAACTGTTGTAAGGCGCCATGCCGGCACGTTCGACCATGACAATCGTGTTGCTGGTTCCATCGGTGATATCGCGGAACCGGACTTTCGAGTCTTCGTAGAAGGTCGCTTTGCGATCAGCGGTCTTTGCACCAGCGGCGTCGTAGCTGACGGCCGTATAAACACCGACATAGTTCGCCTTGGCGAATGCGCCGCTGTCGTTTGACTTCATCCGCTCGTTCAGATCGGAACTGGGGTCCGATGGGCAGACGTAGGCAGGGATTACCGTCTTCGCCAGGGGAACAGTGCCGGTCGAAACAATGGCCGGGTTGCTATGCCAAGCCGGTGCCGCAGTGGTGTTTCGACCAATGTAGGCGCCTGCAGCAGAGAGCTGATCGTGCAGCGGGCCTTGCTCGATCTGTGGCAGGATGAGAGCCAGCACGCCGAGCCGGCTCACGGTGAGTTCACCCGGCGGAAACGACCGATAGGTGTCGTGATAGTTGTGCAGCGCCAGACCAATCTGCTTGAAATTGTTGCTGCATTGCATCCGCCGAGCCGCTTCACGCGCCGCTTGAACCGCCGGCAGCAACAATCCAACCAAAATACCAATGATTGCAATAACGACGAGCAGTTCGACGAGCGTAAAGCCCGCACGGAAAGATACTAGATCCCTCTTAAAAAACTTCATGCCGATTCCCCTAGGAGGATGTGAAAGCAGCAGAGACAAGCTCAGCAACTCTCTCGTGTTGTCTTGTAATAAAACTGATCAACTTCCGCCTAGTCAGGGGCGATAGTAACACGTCAGACATGTGATATCAACCAAAATAAGGGGAGGGTGCTAAAAAAAATGCTGGCAAAGCAAACGGAGGCCGATTGAGAGCAAGAAGTTCGCGAAAACGACTAGCCACAGAGATTGGCCTCCGACCGGGGCCCGATTGAGGTAACAAACTCGTGCCAAGGCTTCGTCGGGACCAGGCACCTGTGTTTGGTGTGATAATGAAGTAGCTAAAAGAATGACGGCAAAAACTAATACGCCTGCACCACCAAGATGCATTCCGATGAAACGGGGTATGACTTGAAGCACCTTCCCACCGCTACCGCGCATCCGATCCACTCTTGGCTACGGCACCTCGCCATCGACGACGATCACTTTCGAGAGCTTGCGAATCTCATCAACGCCCCTGTCGCAAGCTACCTGCAGTGCCCCAGGCAAGAAACAGCCCCAGCGGACGGAAGAAAACACACAAACCAACCGACACCGCCCCCCTGCAAAACAGCCCCTCTCGGCGACCGCAAGCCAATCCCCAAGCAGAATTTAAAGAAACCGGACACACAACTCACCCCAGCCAGGCCCGCCTTACAAACACACTGTTCCTGCACGCACTTTTGCGGAGCGAAAGGCGACCAACCAAAAATCTCGAAACGCGTGAAACGTTTGGGCGTCGATTTAGTTGTAGCCCATGCTCCCAATCCAGCACCTGGGATGCAGCGTTACCAATACTAGCACGAAGCGCAAGCGAGTGAACGCGCACACTTTTATCACTCGAGAATCACTCGCTTGCGCTTCGTGCTAGTATTGCGTTTCGTGCTAGTAAATTGTCCGCGTACGACCTTTCGCGGAGCGAAAGGCGACCTTCTACAACCGGGTTCCGCTGGCCACGAGGTATCCTTTAACCGGCTGGATCTCGATGCTGTGAAACAACACCGGCATCTGGTCGGTGTACCATTCTTCGTCTTTGCCGACCAAGACGACGCGTCCGCCCGAGCGAAGCGCTTTGTGCGCGGTCGACATGAACAACTCCGCGATCCGAAAATCGGCGTAGTAGGGCGGATTACCCAGCACCAAATCGAAACTCCCCGGGGCGTCGATCTGCCCGATGTCCGAAACGCTTGCCGTCACGTTCGTCAACTGATTCAATTCGGCCCCAGCCAATGCGCACTGCACCGCGCGAGAATTACTGTCGATGCAGTGGACCGTCACATCATCAGCTGCCGTCGCAGCGGCAAGTGAGACGGTCCCGGCACCACAGCCGAGATCCAAGACACGCATTCCCGCTTCGATGGGCATCGCGTCGATCAGATGTCGCGCTCCCGGATCGATCCGCCGATGCGAAAAGACACTGGGGCGGGAGTAGACCTTCAGCAACCGGCCGCGATCGCGGATCGCAAACTCACAGCCATAGTTCTTCTGCTTCTTCAGTTCCGCCGTCTTCACGCAACCGTACACGATCGAATCGCTGCCGGAGATGGTCGTCGGCTTCACGCCCAGCTTGAGAATCTGCTCATGCACCCATTTATCGGTCGGGTTGTCGACAGCGACCCACAACTGGCCACCGATCTTCAACGCATTGAAGAAGGATTGCAACTGGTCGCGAACCAGTTCGGTCTCACCGCGGCGGCCCAGCGGCAGGACCGCCAGATCGTACTGATGTTCGGGAGGATCGGGTTCGCAGACGATGTTCAGCGACGCCGGAGGCTCGGGATGGTGAGCCCGCGCATGGTTCGCTTGATACAGATCGATGTACCAACAATCGACGCGGTTGTATTGGTTCGACGCAGCCAACACGGCGGCTAATTGAGCGCGACCCAACGACGTGGTCAACACATCGCCTGCCGCGGGCAGCAGATTGCCTTCGCTGAACTGTTGGATCAGAAACTGTTCCGCTGGCCGAGCGGGCAAAGCGTGAGGAGATGATTCGGGAAGCGGGCTGTCAGGCATTGGGTTCCGTGAGGGTTGGGTTACGCCGGGGACCAGGTGAGTTGCCGGCCGCCGAGCACGTGGAAGTGCAGATGCAGCACCTCCTGACCTCCCTCGGGGCCGCTGTTGGTGATCACACGATAACCTTTCTCCAGCCCCAATTGCTCGGCGACTTGGCGGATCACGCCAAACAAGTGCCCGATCAACGCGTGATCTTCCGGCTCCAGATCGGCAACGCTGCGGATCACCTTCTTCGGGATCACCAGCACGTGAACCGGAGCTTTGGGAGCGATATCGTGAAACGCCAGACAGAGATCATCTTCAAAGACGATCTTGGCGGGGATTTCCTTGCGGATGATCTTGGAGAAGATGGTTTCAGTCATCGGATGATTTGGTAAGCGATGGGACTCGGCGGCTCAGAAAAATACCAAGCCGGCGTGAAACAGCAGCCAGCAGACGGAGCGGTCTCCGGCAACATCATTCTACCCAGCCCACCGCGATCCGTCACCGCGTCGTTCTTCGACCGAGACTTGATCGACTTGAACTACCAACCGCCACGCGGTAGCGGCTGATTTGCGTGGACTTGGCCAGGAAATCATTCCTCGGCGGCGGGAACGACGAGGTGCGTCTGCGTCGCTTCAGCAGGTTTCAGATGCGCGTCCATCCATCCGTAGATCAATTGCCGCGATTCGTGAGCCACCGAATGCTTGCGGCCGTGAACGTAGAAGCCGAGGTTCTCAGGCACCCCATTGAGTTCGTAGACATCCATGATTTTCATCAGCATCAACAGTCGCTGTTTCTGCGTTGGAATATGGCCGTCGTTCAAACCGGAGACGTCCAGAAAAGCCCGCGGAGCGATCAAGGCGATGATCTCGTGGAAGTCGATCGGCGGCAGTTCACCTTTCAGCAGCCCCTCGCGAATCGGCTTGAAATAGATGTACCAACGGTTGCGTCCCCAGCCTTCGACGTTGGGATTGTGCCGAAAGAAAGACGCTCCACAATTGCACGCGGAGGCTTGAATGCGATCGTCATAAGCAGCCAGGAAAAAGGTGCCGTGGCCTCCCAACGAATGCCCAAGCGCTCCGATCCGCTGGGGATCGACCTGCGGTAGACTCTGCAAAACGTCGATGGCGATCGAGTGCTCGTAGGTGAATTTTCCGACCGCCGTCCACTGGGGATGCTTCTCGTAAAAAGCGGCGGTGTCGTAAGGGCCCGCGGCCGGCGTCCGCTCGCCCGAGACGAAGTGCTCCGGCGCGATCACGACATAACCGCGACGGCACAGATGATCGAGATAGGCTTTGTCAGGGTTGTCGATCAGCCCCGCCGCCCGCTTGCTGCCGTGCTGGTACGTACCATGCAGCGCCACGATCGCGGGAGCCTTTCCGTCGAGCTCCAGCGGCGTTCCCAGATAAGCGTGGGCGCGTTCGTCCGCTTCGACGGCATAACTGATCCACTGACGGCGATACAAACCGTCGACGACCACATCTTCGTGAACGATCAAATCCAGCGGCGGCTTTTCCGGTTTGTGCTGGTCGCCCAACAGATCCAGATACCGCCGCTTCAGAACCTCGCGACGCGCGATCCAGTCCTCTTTCGTCGCGATCCCCTCGGTCAGATCGTCCCAAGACGAACGGATCTCGGGAACCTCCATCAGCTCGGGCTGCACCCGATTCTGAGCGACAGCAAACGCTGGGACCAACAGGATCGCCAGCAACATCGGAACGGATTTCATCATCGGATTGCCTTTTGTTTTTAGGAGCGTTTCGACGTCGATTGGGCTTGATGATCCAACATCGTCGCGACCAACGAGGTCCATCCGGTTTGATGACTCGCCCCCAGACCGCGACCGTTGTCGCCATGAAAGTACTCGTAGAACAAGACCAGATCGTTCCATGCGGGATCCTCGGCATATCGCGCTTCGCCGCCGTGGATCGGGCGATTCCCCTCGTCGTCGGCTTTGAACAGCGTCGTCAACCGTCGCTCCAACTCTTCGGCGATCTCCAACAGCGTCATCAGTTGCCCCGAACCGGTCGGGCATTCCAGTTGAACGGTATCGCCGCAGAACTGGTAATAGGTCCGCAGCGATTCGATGATCAAGAAGTTCAACGGCATCCAGACCGGCCCGCGCCAGTTGCTGTTGCCACCAAACATCCACGAATCGCTCTCGCCAGGAACGTATTGCACCTCGTTGCGGACGCCGTGCAATTCGAACACAAACGGATCTTCGCGGTGAGCCGCCGAGAGCGAACGGATTCCGTACGGCGACAGGAACTCCGATTCGTCCAACATGATCGACAGCAACCGCCGCAAGCGAGCCTCCGACGGAATCGCCAGCAATCGATGGCAGGGCTGTTGGCTGTTGGGATCCTTCCGTTCCGCATACGTCATCCGATCGCGGAGATCCGGCTTGGAATCCAAGAACCACTTCATCCGCTTGTTAAATCCGGGCAGGCGGTTGATCACTGCTTCATCCAAAATCACCGGGGTCAACAGCGGAATCAGCCCCACGATCGAACGGATCCGCATCGGCGTGCCGTGATCTTTGATGTAAAGATGGTCGTAATAGAAGCCGTCCTGATCGTCCCACAGACCGTCGCCATCCATCGAGTTCATCGCTTCAGCGATCGCCACGTAATGCTCCAGGAACTTGCTGGCCATGTCGCCGTAAGCCGGGTTATTGTCGGCTAGTTCCAACGCCATACGCAGCATCGTGCCGCAATAAAACGCCATCCACCCGGTCCCGTCCGCCTGCTCCATGTAGCCGCCATCGGGCAATGGTTTGCTGCGGTCGAAGACTCCGATGTTATCCAACCCCAAGAAGCCGCCGGAGAAGACGTTCCGCCCGCGAGGGTCTTTGCGATTGACCCACCAGGTGAAATTCAACAGCAGCTTTTGAAAGGTCCGCGCTAAAAACAGCCGATCGCGATTGCCGGGTTCTCCAGTCGACTCATAGACACTCCAACAAGCCCAAGCGTGGACCGGCGGATTGACGTCGGAGAAGGTCCATTCGTACGCGGGAATCTGGCCGTTGGGGTGCATGTACCATTCCCGCAAGAACAGGATCAGCTGCTCTTTGGCGAAATGCGGATCCAACCGCGCCATCGGGATCATGTGGAATGCACTGTCCCAAGCCGCGAACCACGGATACTCCCACTTGTCGGGCATGCTCAACACGTCGCGGTTGAACAGATGCCGCCAGTCTTTGTTGCGAATGTTCTGACGCGACGCGGGAGCAGGCGGTCCGTTGGGATCGCCGTTGAGCCAGGTGTCGACGACAAAGTGATAGAACTGCTTCGTCCACAGCAGCCCGGCGTACGCCTGCCGCGAGATGTTCCGCTCTTCGGGGCTCAGCGATTTTGCGATCACGTTGTCGTAATAGCTGTCCGCCTCCGACGCCCGTTCTTCAAAGCTGGCGTCAAACGCCTCGCCAAACCAATCGCCGCTAGGAATGTCCTGGTTGCCCGCCAGCCGAAACTGCAACTGAACCTGTTCGCCCGGCTTCATCCGCAGCAGATAATAGGGAGCCGCTTTGGTGCCATGCTGCTTGGGATTAACCGCTTTGGTATCCCCTTCGATCACGTATTGGTGAAACGCATCCTTATAGTATTCGCTCTCGCAGGGCAGGTCGGGGTGCCGGTGAGCATTGGTTTCGTTGTCAGTAAACAGCCATGTTGGTTCCTCGCCTTGAGGCCCCGTGTCGGCGGCAAACTGGAACGCACCAAGCGTCTCGTGTCGCGAGACGATCCGCCCGTCATCGTTCAACGATAGATGAGGCCGCGCGGTGCAGCCTTCGTGAGTGCAATGCCAGGTCCACGTGTTGCGGAACCACAACTGAGGCACGACGTGCAAGACGGCGGCGTCGGGTCCGCGATTGGTGATCAGCACGCGGATCAGCATGTCGTCTGGAGCCCGCTTGGCGTAACGGACATCGACATCGAAGTAGCGGTCTTCGTCGAAGACTCCCGTGTCGGTCAGTTCGTATTCCAGCTCGTTGCGGCTGCGACTTTGATTGACCGCCGCCAGGTCTTCGTATGGGTAGCGAGCCTGCGGATATTTGTACAAGCCTCGCATGTACGAATGGGTCGGCGTGCTGTCCAGGTAATAATAACATTCCTTGACATCTTCGCCGTGGTTCCCCTCGGGGCCGGTCAGCCCAAACAGCCGCTCCTTGAGAATCGGATCCCGGCCGTTCCATAACCCCAGAGCAAAGCAGAGTCGTCCCTGGCGATCGGTGATCCCCATCAAGCCGTCTTCGCCCCAGCGATAGGCGCGGCTGCGAGCGTGGTCGTGCGGAAAGTATTGCCAGCTATCGCCGCTTTCCGAATAGTCCTCGCGAACCGTCCCCCACTGACGCTCCGAAAGATAAGGCCCCCAACGCTGCCAGTTTCCCGTCCGCTCGTTGCTGGCTAACAAACGCTGTTGTTCGGCCGTGATCGACTTGTTCATGCATTCCCATCCTGTGAATCCGACGCATTTTCGACGGTGACTAAATCTTCCAACGATCCATCGCTTGGATCGAACCGGCCGCAATAGAAATCGGCAGCCAAATGTTTTCCGCAGAAGGTGTAAGCCTTGTGCTCGCTGAGCGACCGGAACACGATCCATTGCTCCGATCCAAATTGAACACGCGACGCGACCGCTTCGTTCGCCTTGGCGATCACCAACCGCGACGCCACCGTCAGATTCCGCCACGTCCGCGGGCGATCAAATCGACGGCGTTCTAGATCGATCCACACCGGAACATACAGCCGCCTCTCGCCTCGGCCGCTGACCGTCAAACGCCCCTCGACGACCTCCATCTTCCCCGGGCTGCGACCGACTCGCCATTCCGACAATCCGATCGGCAGGACCATCGCCCGCGGCTTGTTATCGTGCAGCACCACCTCGCGCGTTTCCTCGTCCGCCGCCGCTTGCATCGTCGCCGCCAGCGGGACGCTGGAACGGTAGAAGATCTCGCTGGCATCGGGAGACAACACGGTATCGGCCAACAGCACCGCCCCATCCTCGCGGATGACCATCAATTGTCGCTGCAACGTCACGCCATGCGTCCAACACTGTTCCATCTCGATGTAGTGGACGTCGTCATCGCTGTGCCAACAGACCTCTTCCCAGTCGCCGCGAGGTTGGCAATCCTGGCCATCGATTTGAATCGTCGCTTCCCAAGCCCCTTCCAAAATCATCCGCTTGCCGGCGGACAGTTCGATCCGCGGCGCGGGCTGCGAATGAAAATCGGCGACGATCCATCCGTGATGTCGGAACCACGAAGGACGCATCGAAACCAGGCCGGCCGAATCGCAATACATCCCACTCTCGGGCAGTTCGATTTCGGTCGTCAGCTTATTCTTCAAAGCCTTGTCGGCAGTGCGGCAAGCGAAATCGTAAGCCATCCGCAGCCCTGGATCCTTCAACAACCGCGTCGCCGTATCCAACAGATCGCTCGACAGCTTGGTCTCCATCGGCTGCAGACACAACGAACCGTCCCAGCGGACCAAATGCGACTGCCAAGCCGCCATCTCGTTCAATTCGCCCAGCTGCTCGTTGGCCGGTTTGTGCTTAAATCCGACGCGGGCGATCTGCATCGATCGCAGCGCCGACGCCAACGCTTTCGGCAACCGCTGGGCTCCGCCCGACAACAACTCCTGCAAGCGATCGTCTTCGCATTCCAAGTACTCGCAATAGACGTTCCAGCTCGACTCGGCTAAACGAACCGAGGTCTGAAAGTTCTTCAGCCCCCAAGCCAACACCAACCCCAGCTCAGCCGCCAGGATCACTCGCCGCGAACTTTCGAATGGCAGGTCGGTGAGTGCCGCTTGCCGAGCCGACTTTAAAACGCCCAACACCTCCCACCACTGCGCCTCGCCCAGCGTGTCGGCTAACAATGGCAGAACGTAGCCCCAGGTCAACAGATCCGATTCGGTTGGCGTGCTGCCGGAGAGTGCCGCCGCAGCGGCTGACCAATCAAAATCCGAAGGCTTCGCTTCGGCAGCCTCCTCTTTTGTGCGAGCCGCAGCGATCAGGGCAGCGGCGGCATCCGCCAATGCAGTGTCGACGTCGGCGTTGCCAGCGGAGGGCGGCAGGTCGGAAAACATCTCCCAAACCGGATCGGCCTTCAATTTGCGACGGCTGGTCTGCCGCCGGGTCAACTGGACGATCAATTCACCCCAAGCGTTTTCGCTGTCCATCAGATAGTCCTCACTCGCATCGATTGGGGGTGCTTCAGTTCGTTGTGTCAATGTTGTAGTCGCCATGGTGGATACGATGCTAAGATACTTGCTGCCGACCTGTGGGGCCAATTTGCCCTACGGCCGGGGACTGTCGATGCCTATTCTTTCTGATCCAACCTGCGATGCAATGCCTGTTGGGGCGAAGATCGTTGTTCGCTGCGATTCTTCATCGCCATCGACATTTGCATTTTGCCACCCACGCGAGAAGGATATCCGATGCTTGCCAACCTAATTCAACTGCGACACGGCAACCAAAAGAGCGCTGCGCGGGTCCCTCGCTCGTTGGCCTGTTTGTTGTTGACGCTCGCGAGCATCGGATCCGCGACGGCTCAGCCAGCCGACACCAGCAAACCGATTGCCGACCTGCCAGCCAGCGAAGATCCCGACCGTCCGCAACGGCCGCCGACGCCTGAGGAGAGCGAGAGTCCAACGATCAAAGGAGTGATCGCCGCTTTCGACGCCCCTAAAGGTGCAACGCGGTTGTCTCCCGACGCCCGACTGTGGATCGACAAACCGAACCGCCGGGTGATCGTCGACGGATACGTCGCCGTTCGAGAGGGGTTGTTGGAGATGTTCGCCTGCCCGGCGGGGACCAAAGAACACGAATCGGCGGTCGCTGTGCTGGCTCGCAGTCAATATGTCCACGCGGCGTTGCTGGCCGTGGGAGCGACCCCCGGCCGGCCGGTTCAGTTCCAGCCCAAGTTCTCGCCCCCCACCGGCGATCGGATCGCGATCTGGGTGCTGTGGCGCGACAAGGAGGGCAAACGCCATCGAGCCAAGGCGCAAGAATGGATCTGCAAGACCGGAACCAAAGAGCAGCTGAACACCGATTTCGTCTTCGCGGGCAGCCAATGGTGGACCGATCCCCGCAGCGGACGCGACTTTTATTCAGCCGACGACGGCGATCTCGTTTGCGTTTCGAACTTCGCTTCGGCGACGCTGGACGTTCCGATCGAGAGCAGCAAAGACGCGGAGTACCTGGAATTCAGCGCGTGCACCGAAAACATACCACCGCGAGGAACGCCGATCCGGATGGTGATGATCCCCGTCTCACCGGCACTGAACGCAAAACCAGCGGACAAAGATAACGCGGCCGATGCGAAGCCGGCGGACAAACCGGCGGACAAACCGGCGGCCGATGCGAAACTCGATGCCGACTTGGACAGCCTGGGCCCCAAAGATTCGCCCGCCACCCAACCCACAACTCCCGACGCCGGGAGCGATTCTTAATGGATGACCTCTCCTCCGAATCGGTGAATCTGCAACCCTGGCTGTTGCTCTCCGATGCCGGTCCGGCCTGCTGGCAGATGCAGGACGATCGGATCGCGCTGGCGATGTTCACCGACCAAGCCAAAGCTCAACAATACGCAACCAATGCTCAACTGCAGAACTCACAATGCCTGCAACCGAGCCCAATCGACCTGGTTCGCACGATGGCGATGTGTGTCGAAGGAGCGATCGAAGTCGCTGTCTTGGATCCCGACCAGAACTCCGCTCGCCGCGTCTTTGATCTCCCCGTAATTCTCAAGAAGGTTCGCGACGATCTCCGCGCAGGCAAACCACTGACGTGGTGAACGAACTACTTTTATAAATATGAGCTGCTGCTGGGGCGGCAGACGGTTAAAACAACAACAGAACTTACACAGAGGCAGGACGATGTTCGAACGATTAAGTAATGGGTATGCATTGGCCAAACAAAGCCTGGGCGTACTGCAACGCGATAAGCAACTGATCATCTTCCCGCTGCTCAGCGGAATCAGCTGCACCCTGGTGATGATCTCTTTCGCCATCCCCTTGGTGATGACCGGCGCGGTGGAAAACGCCATCGAACAGGGACAGGAAGCGGGCGACCCGATGCAGAACCCGCTCTACCTGGCGGTTCTGTTTGCCTTCTACTTCGTCAACTACTTCGTGATCGTCTTCTTCAACTCCGCCTTGATCGCATGCGCGGTAAAAAGCTTCTACGGCGAGCGACCGACGCTATCGGACGGCATCTCCGCCGCGATGTCTCGACTGCCCCAGATCGCCGGTTGGGCATTGCTTAGCGCCACCGTCGGCGTGATCTTGCGAGTGATCGAGAGTCGCAGCGAGAAGGTCGGCGCGATCGTTTCAGGATTGTTGGGGATGGCCTGGGCGGCGGCCAGCTTCTTTGTCGTCCCGGTACTGGTGATCGAAAAAGCCGGCCCGTTCGAAGCCCTCAAGCGATCGGCAACGATCCTGAAAAGCACCTGGGGCGAATCGCTGGGTGCCAAGGGAGGAATCGGATTTTTCGGCTTCCTCGCCTCGCTCCCTTGCATCGCCTTGATCGTTGGCGGCGGCTTCCTGACAGCTTCGATCGGAGCAGCAGGAATCGCTGTGATCGTCTTGGGAGTAATCGGCCTGTTGCTGGTTTCGCTGATCTCCAGCGCGATGTCGGCGATCGTGCAAGCCGCTATCTATATGTACGGCTCCAGCGGCGACGCCCCCGGCGGCTTCGAAGCCAACAACCTCCGCGGCGTCTTCGCAAAAGCCTAAGCCCTTCGCACCCAACGCGTTACGCCCAATCGTTTAACCGCGTGCCCAACGGGCCGCGCGTCCAAATCGGCAAGCGCACTCGGCCTCGTAGTGGACGCGTGCGTGGGGCGTTGCCGCCGCCGTTAAACGAGATTGCTAGCGTTATCGCGGCTGGCGGAAAACCACCGAAATCGCTGGAAAGACTTGATATCTGCGATTCGATGGCAGATAATCACTCCTCCGACTGCCATTAAATGCCCTCCTTCAGCGGTCTCCTGCCCCTCGCCCCACCTTGAATGCAGTAGACCGCGTCACCTCGATTTGGATTTCGAGTCATGCGTGCGACGTGCTGTCTGATTGCGTTGTTGTCACTTCCCCTCGTTGGGTCTCTTTACGCGGCGAGTCCAGCCACGTCGGAGCCGACCTCCGCTGCGGTGGAACCGCCGGGCATGGGAGCTCCAGGAAATTTGCTATCGATCGAGATCGTCACCGGACGCGAGGTCGATGGTATCGTCACCCTCCGCGGCCGCGACATCGCACAGCAATGCGTTGTGCTGGGGCACTACGAATCGGGGCAGATCCGCGACGTAACGCGCGATGTGCAATGGCATCCGCACCCCGAAGGAATCGTCGACGTTTCGGAAACCGGATACATCAGCACGCTGGCCGAAGGGGACTGCACCGTCACCGCGGCGATTTTGGGAGCCGACGACGCGACGCAGCAGACCGCGAAGATCGCCGTCCGCGTGGAGAACTTGGTCAACGACGTCCCGATCAACTTCCCCGATCAGATCACGCCGATCTTCACCAAGTTCGGCTGCAACGGCGGCGGATGCCACGGCAAAAGCGGCGGCCAAAACGGCTTCCGCATGTCGCTGTTGGGATTTGAACCGCAGGAAGATTATGAATGGCTAGTCGCCGAAGGACGTAACCGCCGCGTCTTCCCGACCTCTCCCGATCACAGCCTGTTGCTGCAGAAAGCATCGGGCGTCGTCCCTCACGGCGGCGGATCGCTGGTCGCAACCGACAGTCCTTCCTACCGCGTGATGCGTCGCTGGATCGCTCAAGGAATGCCCTACGGAAGCCCCGACGATCCCGTGGTTGTTGGCATCGATGTGCTGCCGTTGGAGATGACGATGCAGCGTGGCAGCGCTCAACAATTGACAGTCGTCGCCCGCTACAGCGATGGCTCGACGCAGGATGTTACGCGGACGACCGCCTTCGAATCGAACGACACGTCGATGGCTGAAGTCGACGACGCGGGGCTGGTATCGGTCGACAAACTAAGTGGTTCGGTTGCCGTGATGGCTCGCTACCAAGGTCACGTTGGCGTGTTCCGCGCATCGATCCCTCTGGGTCTGGAAGTGCCAGCGCCCGAATCGCTGAGCAATCCGATCGATGGTTGGGTTTTTGAAAACTTGCAGGAACTGGGACTGCCGCCATCGCCAACCTGTGACGACGTGACGTTCTTGCGCCGTGCGACGATCGATATCGTCGGTCGCTTGCCGTCGATCGAAGAGACGCGTGCGTTCATCGACGACACCGATCCAGAACGTCGCGAAAAGCTGATCGATCGCCTGCTGGCATCCCCCGATTACGCATCGCACTTCGCGACCAAGTGGTCGGCGATTTTGCGGAACAAGCGAAACGCAGCGACCGACCGCGAATCGACGTTTGCCTTCTACCGCTGGTTGCACGAAGCCTTCGACAACAACGTCCCCTACGATCAATGGGTCCGCGGCCTGCTGACCGCATCGGGCTCTCCCGACCGCAACGCGGCTGTCGGTTGGTACCGTGAAGTCAAAGACCCCGAATCGCTTACCGAAGATACGGCTCAGTTATTCATGGGGCTGCGATTGCAATGCGCCCGCTGTCACCACCATCCGTTTGAAGTCTGGAGCCAACAAGATTATTACGGCCTGACCGCCTTCTTCTCGCGCGTCGGCCGCAAGACGGGAGACACGCCGGGCGAGTTGCTGGTCGTGCATCGTCCCGGCAACGCGACGGCGACCAATCCCAAGAACAAGCAAGCCGTTCCGCCGACAAGCCTCGGCAATGAACCGCTATCGGTCGACGCCTGGGACGATCCGCGGACCGAACTGGCCGACTGGCTGACCAATCCCGACAACCCCTTCTTTGCCCGCGCGATCGTCAATCGCTACTGGAAGCATTACTTCGGCCGCGGACTTGTCGATCCCGAAGACGACATGCGAGTCACCAATCCGGCCAGCAACCCAAAACTGCTGGATGGCCTGGCGCAGTGGTTCGTCGATTCGGGCTACGATCTAAAGGCGCTCACGCACCTGATCTGCACATCGCAGACCTACCAACGTTCCAGCGAACCAAACGACTGGAACACCGACGACAAACTGAACTTCTCGCGTTTCTACCCACGCCGACTGGCCGCCGAGACCTTGCTTTCGGCGATCGACACGGTGACCGAGGTCCCGACGCAGTTCGCCGGCATGCCCGCGGGAACCAGCCCCTACGAACTGCCCGACAACGGCTTCAACTCCTACTTCCTTTCGGTCTTTGGCCGGCCCGCGGGAAGCAGTGCGTGCGAGTGCGAACGGAGCGGCGAATCGAACCTGGCCCAGTGCTTGCACTTGATCAACAGCAAAGAGGTGCAGTCCAAACTGACCGGTGCGGGAGGTCGCATCGCGCGGCTGGCGGCTGAGAAATCAGCCGACGACGCCCTTGTCGAAGAACTCTACCTGGCCGCGCTGTCGCGGAAGCCGATCGAATCGGAAGCAAAAGCAGCGACCGATTACCTGGCCAGCAAACCCGACCGCCGACTTGCGATCGAAGATCTGGTCTGGGCGATCATCAACACCAAAGAGTTTTTGTTCAACCACTGATCGCCTCGCGGAAATCGGGCGACTGCAAATTTTTTGCACTCGCCCGCCCGCTCAACCATCGATCACGACGGTGCTAAGCAGGTCGTATTGTATTTTTTCGTTTAACCGCGTGCCCATCGGGCCGCGCGGCCCTGAAAAACGCGGGGCGATGCCCACGCGGTTAAACTAGAAAATTCCCTGCTTGCTGCTTACCGACACCTGAAGTCCCACCCCACCCAAAGATCGCAAACGCTTCGGCAAGGCCATCCCAACATGCGAACTCTCCTGACCCTTGCGCTGACGCTAACTGCTGCCGGACTGTCGACGCAGCTCTCCGCCCAATACCCGATCGGTCATCTGCGAGCGATCCAGCCGCCGGTATTCCAGGTCGACCAACCAACCAAAACACGTTTGGTCGGCAGCGATCTTGTCGATATCGATCGCCTGTGGTTCTCCGACCCAGCGATCACCGCGGCGCTGCAATCACGCGCTGGCAAAGCCTTTGCCGCGGAAGCTACCGAGCACGACTACGGTCACTTCGAAATCACCGCCAAAGCGAAACCGGGCGTTTACGAAGTCCGCGCCGACGGGTTTCACGGCAGCAGCAATCCGCTGCGATTGATCGTCACCGACCTACCCGTCGTGACGATGCCAGCCGACACCAGCACGCTCGAAAAAGCTGCCGTCGCAACGCTGCCATGCTGGGTCACCGGAACGGTTCGCGCCAGCGGATTCGCTTACATCGCGTTCCAACTCGATTCCAAAGACCCGATCGTGATCGAAGCCGCTGCTGGCAGTATCGACTCCGCGTCGGAACTGGAAATCGAAGTCCTCGACGAATCGGGACGGCGGCTGGTCCGAGCGGCAACCGACCCGACTCGCGAAGACCCAGTGGTGCTGTTCACCCCGCCGGCTCCAGGCAAATACTACCTGGCCATCTCCGACCATCTGTTTGCCGGCGGCGACAACGCCTTCTTTGCGATCAAACTGCATCGCGGCCCGGTCGTCCGTTGGGTGCAACCGATCGCGGCCAAAGCGAACTCCGAAACAACGATCACGCTGACAGGACTGGGGCTCCAAGAACCGACGGGGAAGACAGGCCCATGGCAGACAGCGCAGCGGACGATCACCGCTCCTGCAGTCGCAGCAGCCACTCCGCCCGTCGGTCGACCAACCACCGCAACGATGGATCGCTTTCTCGACGACACGCTGCGAGTCGACGGGCACAGCATCGCGCTGACCGATGTCGATGTGAACGTCGAACAGGAACCAAACGATTCGCATCCGCAAGCGATGCCGATCGCGATCGACAGCGAAGTCTCGGGGGTCTTTGGGGCGGGACGCGATGCCGATTGGTATCGCTTCGATGCAAAGAAAGACCAGACGGTGAAGGTCGACCTGTTCGCCAGTCGGCTTGGGCAGACCTGCGATCCGGTGCTGGGCATCTTCCGCGTCGACACCGCTGCAGACGGAAAACAGAACGCGGTGCAGGTCCAGTTTTTCGATGACCATCCGGCCCGCGACAAAGAGCGAACCAATCCGTATCATCGCTCCAGCGTCGATCCTTCGGGAGCGTTTAAAGCCGATCGCGATGGTCCGTTTTACATTCGCGTCGGCGATCAATTCAGTGCCGCCAACGACGGCCCACCGATCCAATATCGCTTGACGCTGCGGACGCCGCGGCCCCAGTTCCGCGCCTACGCGCTGGTCAAACAGCTGCGGATCGACAACGCCAATCACTACCCTTCGAATTCCTTAGCCGTTCGCAAGGGAGAAACGATTCCGTTGGTTGTCGAAGTCGATCGCGAAGATTTCGCGGGCGAGATCCAGGTCGCAGCCGCTGGACTTCCCGACGGCATCATCGCCCGGCCATCGATCATCTCCGCTGGCGAAAACGCGACGACGCTGCTGTTGTCGGCTGCCGAACAAGCTGCGTTTGATGCGACGCCGATCACCGTCACGGCGACCGCCACGATGGGAGATACGGAATTTCAAACGACAGCGATCCCGGTCGTCTGCGTTGGTCCAAGCGCCAACGTCACGACCACTGCTGCCGCGGCGCGGACGACATCGACGCTGATACTTTCCCTGGCGGGCGATTCGTCGCACGCATCTGTCGACCTCACGCATCCCGAAGCGACGCCGCAGGTGAAGCCGGAAGAGACGCACACGGTAAAGTGCAACGTCACGCGGCGGATGGACTTTAAGACGCCGCTGAAGTTCAAAGCGATCGGGCTGGCCGCGAATTGGAAGGTTCCCGAGATCACGATCGATGAAAAAACCGCGACCGCCGATTATGCGATCCCCGTTCCCAAAGATGCCAAGCCGGGCGTTTACGATTTCTATTTGCAATCCGACGCCGCGGTCAGCGTGATCCCCAACCAACCGGCTCATGCCCGAGCTGTCGCGTACCGCAAGCATCTCGACTCGGTCGAACAGGCGACCAAAACGGAACGCGCCGCGGAGCAGGATCCCGAAAAACAGAAGGCTCTCGATGCGAAGCTGGCGCAGATCACCGCTGCCAAAGCGGCTGCGGACAAAGAGATCGCCGCCTTGGCAAAACCTGCGGCGCGCAAGACACTGGTACAATCGCAACCGTATCGAATCGAAGTCGTTGCGAAGTAGGAGGGCAACCAGGGGCGACTGCGGCACATCGCGCTGCCACCACCGGAGATTCCACGTGACCAGAACTCGCCCGTTTGCAAGCCTCCCATTTTCGATCGCCTTGCTTTTGCTGGCCGCCCTCGCATCGCCAACGCTTGCCCAGCCAACGGCATCGTGGCGATTCACGCCCGCCGATTTCAGCTACTCCCCGGGCCCCGCCGACAATCCGCTCAAAGGTTTGGTTCCCTATCAGGATCCGCCGGCGGATCGGTTTCCGTACAGCATGGAGTTCAACTATCTGCCGCTTGCCAAGCTGGTGACCGGGCCGGGGCAATACGACTGGCAACCGATGGATGCGATGCTCGAAGACATCGCGTCGCGCGGCCGGCAGACCGTGGTCCGCGTCTTCTTGGAATACCCGGGCAGGAAAAACCTGATCCCACAATTTCTGATCGACGGCGGATTGAAGGTTCATTATTACATGAACACCAACACCGCGCCACACCCACCGGCCGCGATCGAGACTCCCGATTACGAAGATCCCAACCTGCGGAAAACGATGACCGATTTCATCGCCGCTTGGGGCGCACGCTACGACGGGGACCCTCGCCTGGCCTACATCACCGCGGGGCTGTTGGGGACGTGGGGCGAATGGCACACCTATCCGAAGTCCGAACTGTGGGCCAGCAAGCAGGTGCAGCGTGAGATCTTGGATGCGTATGTCGCCGCGTTCCCAAAGACACCGGTTCTGCTGCGTTATCCCGCCGGCCCCAACGACGAACTCTACTACGACAGCACCACCTATCCCTTCGGATACCACGACGACTCGTTCGCTCATTCGACACTCCCCACCGGGCGGAAGCAGGACGATTGGTACTTCTGGCCCAAGATGTTGCACGCTGGTTTGTCGCAGCGCTGGCAGACCGCGCCGATCGGAGGCGAGATTCGGCCGGAGGTCTGGGGCTGCTGTTTCGATAAGGAACCTTGCACCGCCGCATCGCAGAGTTTCGATGAGTGCCGCGACGTAACGCACGCGACCTGGATGATGGACACGGGGTTGAGTCGCAAGAAAGCCGATGCGGATCGTTATCGGCGGGCGATCGAGGCGGTTCAGAAAATGGGCTACGACCTGCAAGTTGTCGCCGCGGCGGCGAAGCGTCAGCCCGACGGATCGGTCAAGGTTCAAGTGACGGTCGAAAACCGCGGGATCGCTCCGTTTTATCACCATGGCTGGACCGTCCGTTTGCAGATCGCCAGCGATCAAAAGTTGATTGGGGAACTGGCGACCGATTGGTCGCCACGCATGATCCAACCGGGAGCGCGGAAGACGTTCGAACATACGCTCGATCCGGCAACACTGCCCGCCGGCAAACATCAACTGCAACTGCAGATCCCCAACCCGATGCCCTCAGGCAAACCACTCCGCTTCGCCAACCAAGCGGTCGATCCCCGCAGCGGTGCGCTAACGCTCGGCACCTTCGCGGTTGCGGGCTGAGTCGCAGGACGCTCGACCTTCGCCCTCGGAGACATTTTGCTACCCTACAGAGGGAAGGTTGGCAGAATGATGGGGGCAGAATGATATGTATTCGACGCCGCGCATTCTGTTCTCAATCATTCCGCCAACCTTTGGCAATGAGGTCGCTTTGGAACTCGATCAGCTACGCAATTTCTTGAGGGTCGCCGAGTTTGGCAACTTCACCCGCGCTGCCGAAGCGATCGGACTCTCTCAACCGGCGCTCAGTCGTTCGATCGCGCGGCTCGAAGAGGAACTGGGGCAGCCGGTTTTTGAACGCCAACCACGGTTGATCGCGCTGACCGACGCGGGGCACATCCTGCAGGAGAGGGCTCGCCAGATCTTAGCGCTGGTCGACGACGTCCATCGCGAGATCACCGACGATGGCGAAACCGGGACGATCCGGCTGGCAGGCATCCCGACGATCGTCCCCTATTTCCTGCCGCCGCTGCTGCGCGAATTCGGCCAAGCCTGTCCCGAGGCGACGGTTCGCGTGCAGGAGGATACGACCGAGGTCCTGCTGAAACAGCTGGCCGATGGCGAGACCGACCTCGCGATCCTCGCTCGCCCGTTGGACGCGAAGTATCTAGATTTCGAAGACCTGTTCGAAGAGGAGCTGCTGCTGGTGATGTCGCCACAGCATCCGCTGCGCGACAAACCTCAGATCCACTTGACCGATCTCGATGCGATGCCGTTTGTGCTGTTAGGCGAAGCGCACTGCCTGACGCGAAACATCGTGCAATTCTGCCAGCAGAAGGCGATGCAGCCGGTCTCGGTCGAACGGACCAGCCAACTGGCATCGGTCCAGGAACTGGTGACGCTGGGACACGGGATCAGTTTGATCCCCGCGATGGCTCGGGCGTTGGACGCTTCGGATCGGCGGATCTACCGATCGCTCGCCGGCAACCAACCGACGCGTCAGATCGTGATGGCATGGAACCCGTATCGATTCCAGAGCAAGCTAGTGCTCCGCTTCCAAGAGTGCCTGCGGTCGTTCGTGCAGAACCATCCGCCCATGGCACCGGGGCACGAGAGTTAGAGGTCCCCATACGAGCACGAAGCGCAAGCGAGTGGATTTCCCTGTCACTCGCTTGCGCTTCGTGCTGGTATCATCGCGGAGTGAAGAGTTTTGTTAATCACTCGCTTGCGCTTCGTGCTGGTATCGTTTCACAGAGAATTGAGGATTCACTCGCTTGCGCTTCGCGCTCGTATTGCCAGGGAGGGTGAGAAAGCGGTCTCAGGCAATAAAAAAAGTGCACTCGCCAATCGACGAATGCACTCAGTATAAGGTTTAGAGATGTAATAAGTGGACATGCTGCCAAAGCCATCTCCAAGCTTTCGATTTCCCAATGTGTCGGAAAACCACTCAGCTGCTGTCCGAGGGAAATATTAGCGACCCACCGAACCATTGTCCACGCCAATGCGTATACATTGGCCGACAATCTGCAAACCACCCAAATTCGTGCGGCTTTCACGCCAGTTTTGCCCGACGCTTTGATCGCCATTGAGCTGGCAAAACTGCATTCAATGGCAAATCAGTCGACTTAGAGTCATCTGATGACGAGCGATTCCGGCGGTGAAAGAATATTTATTTTTATCGCCGACATCCTCGTTGGACAGCCAGATTTTGCAGCGAAACGCCATCTGCCGATCCGCAAGGGTGCCCATACCGACGCCCCGCCACGGATAAGCATTTGTTTTTAGCGGCCAGTCTGTTCGGTCTGCTGCATGATCGTCTCCAGCGATTTTGCTAGCACTTCCACCGCGGGGGGCTGCAGCATGTGAGCGTGGTCGCCTGGGACCTGGACGTTCCGCACTTCGGTGACATGCGACTGCCACCCCAGAGCGGTGTCGTCGAACAGGTTGCCGGTCCGCGCTTGTTCGGCGGGGCGGATCAGGGTCAGCGGACCATCAAACTTTGGGGCCCGATACGTGTGGACCGCTTTGACATTTGCTTGGAAGACTTGGTAGACGTTTTGGCCGTAATCGGAGGCTTCGTCCGGCACGATCCCCGCCTGAGCAGCTTGGCTGGTGAAGTAGGCCAGCTGTTCGGCTGGCGACTTTTTCCGCAATTCTTCCAACGAGAAATGAGCTTCGGCGCCGGGGAACAGAGCCATGATCAGCGGCAGGAAGTCCTCTTCGCTGAGCGTCGAGTTGTCGTCCATCAGCCCCGAATCGATCAGCCCCAGCATCCCGACCTCGCGTCCCATCGCTTTCAATTGACAAGCGACTTCGTACGCGATGTTCCCTCCCAGCGACCATCCGGTGACGTGCAACATTCCCTCGGGGCATTGCTGCTCGATCGCTTTCGCGTAATGCGCGGCCATCTCCTCCACCGTCTCTTGCGGTGGGTGGCTGCCGTCGACACCGACCGCCTGCAGTCCATAGACTGGGCGGTCTTGCGACAAGCTGCGGGCCAGGTCCAGGTAGCAGAAGACGGTTCCGCCGGCCGGATGGATGCAGAACAACGGGACGCCGGAGTCGCTGGTTCGCAGAGGGACCAGCGACGATGCGGTCATGGCCGATTCGGGGCGTCCGAGGATCGATGCCAGATGCGCCACCGTGGGGTCTTGGAAAAGAGCGGCTAGCGGGATCGCATGCCCGGCCAGGCGTTCGATCTCCGACATCATCCGGACCGCCAACATGCTGTGCCCGCCCAGTTCGAAGAAGTTGTCGACGCGGCCGATCGGACGAACATCCAACAGATCTTCCCAGATCCCCGCGATCAATCGTTCCTCGTCAGTCGCCGGTGGCTCAAATCCCGCGGCACCTTCCGGGCGTCCCGCCGGGGCGGGCAAGCGGTCTTTGTCCAGCTTGCCGTTGATCGTCCGTGGGATTTCGTTCAGCGTAACCACTGACGACGGGATCATGTATTGCGGCAGCCGATCCTTCAACGCATCGCGTACCTGTTTGGCAAACTGTTGTTGCGTCCGACTGGCCAACGGGTTGCTGGCGAATTGCCCAAGCCCATCCAGCCCGACCAGCGTGCCTGGAACCACAGGAGCCACCGCCGGCACCGATTCCGCCGTATTGATGGCCGCGTCGATCGTGACGTCGAAGGCTGCGGGATCGTCCACGTTCCAGGAGAGATTGACCGACCTGTCGAGCTCGGTCGCAAGTTTCCAGAATGTTTGCGGATGTTGCGTCGGGATCTCGCCGACCGATTGCTTCAGTTCGCCAACGCTTCGGTCCTCGACAAACCTGGCCAGTTTGTTTTGGATCGCGACGTCGCGGGCGACCCGCGCGTTGGGGACACCCTGCAGCACAAAAGCCTGCTGCGGCGATTGAGCCAACTGGCGCGAGAACGATTCGAAATCGAAGTCGTCTGTGAATTCGATCCGCTGCCGATCCTCGGCCGGCGTCGGTCGATCGAACTCCAGCACGACGTCGTACCGGAACCAGCTGAGTTCGTTTTCGGCGGTGGCATCTTTCAACTGGACCGTGACGCCGGTCAAGTTTTCGATTCGCGACTTGAGCGCCGCGAACAACCGTGGGTCGATCAACAGTTCCTCTTCGTGCTGGATCCGCGCCGCGACGCGGTCCCGCAGCGACTTGATCGACAGCGCGTCGGGAGCCTGTTGCAGTTCGATCGCCGTCGCCATCGCCGACTGCAGACGGTAGTTCCGCAGATCGCCCAGGAACATCCGTCCGCCGGGAGCCAGCAGACGCGAGGCCTGTTGGATGACGCGAGCCAGGTAGTCGACGCTGGGGAAATATTGGACGACCGAGTTGAGCACGATCAGATCGAAGCGGCGATCGGCCAGGTTTTCCAAATCGTCGGCCGGCTGATGGAACAATTCGACTTTGCCCGCCAATTCGGGACGGTTCTTCAACGCTTGCCGCACGTTTTCCAACGACGGAGCCAACAGATCGGTTCCGACGTACGAATCGCATTGGCCAGCGATCCGCAACAGAATCAGCCCCGTTCCGCAGCCGATCTCCAGCACGTTTTGAGGCTGCAGATCTTCGATTCGCCGCGCCGCCGCATCGGCCCACTCGACCATCTCATCGCCCGGAATTGGCTGTCCCGTAAACGTGCTGATCCAACCGGTGATGTTGAACTCGGGGTTCAGCACCGGTGGCGCGACGCGGTGCGCGTTGGTAAACAGATCGCTCCAACTGTCGACATGCGCGTGCTCGAGCGATTGCGCCGCGGAATCCTGTCTGTCGGCCGACTCGGGCACAACATAAGCGACCAGCTGTCCCGAATCAGCTTCGCCTCGCAGCACCACCGCCGCTTGGCGAACTTGTGGCAAACGCTCCAGTGCCGCCGCGATCTCGCCCGGTTCGATGCGGAAACCACGCAGACTGATCTGATCGTCGACGCGGCCAAGGAACTGCACCACGCCGTCGGGCAACCAGCGGCCCAGGTCGCCCGTCCGATACATCCGCGCCGTCGGATCGTCGACAAACGGATCGGGAACGTAGACCTTGGCTGTCAGTTCGGGTTGGTTCAAGTAGCCGCGACCGACGCCTCGGCCGCCGATGTAGATCTCTCCCGGCATCCCGATCGGCACCGGCTGGGCTTGCGGATCGAGAACATACATCCGCATGTTCCGCATCGGGCCACCAATCGGCGGCCGATCGTCGCTGCACGGATCGGGGATCAGCATCATCGACACGCCAACGGTCGCTTCGGTCGGTCCGTAGCCGTTGAACATCCGTCGGCCCGGCACCCAACGCCGCGCCAGTTCGCCGGTCAATTTGTCGCCAGCCGAAGCGACGATCTTCAAATTGGGAAGCTGATCGCTGTGCAGCATCGACAGCAGGGCAGGGGGAAACTTTGCCACGGTGACCTGTTCGTCTTGCAGCATCGCGGTCAACAGACGCGGATCGCGAATCGTATCGGCGTCGGCGATCACCAACGTCGCGCCGCTGAGCAGCGTTAGCAGGATCTCCGAAATCGCACCGTCGAAGCTTGGCGAAAAGCCATGCATCACGCGATCGCTGTCGGTAACTCCCATCCGTTCGATCTGAGCGAGGATGAAGTTGACGATCGTGCGATGTTCGATCTGCACCCCTTTGGAAACTCCGGTCGATCCGGAGGTGAAGATGATGTAGGCGCGGCTGGTCGCGGTGGCGCGTCCGGCCAGGTTCGCTTCGGCCGGCGCGGAGGCTGTGGATTCCAACAAGCCGGCGACGGTGGAACACGTGATCCCGGCAAACGTTAGCTCCGAACAGAGGTCTTCATCGGCAATGGTCAGCGTCGCCGCGACGTCGCCAACGACCGACGCGACCCGCGCGAAGGGGACTGCGGGATCGATCGGAACGTAGGTCCCGCCGGCTTTGAAAATGGCAAACATCGATGCGATCGCGTCGATCGATCGGGGCAACGCCACGACAACGGTCGCTTCGTCGCCGACGCCTCGGGCGACCAATGTCGCCGCCAATGCGTTGGCTCGCCGGTTCAGTTCGCCAAACGTGATCGAATCTCCCTGGGCCCGAACCGCAACCGTGTCGGGATCGGTCGCCGCGCGGAGATCGAAGTGTTCGTGCACCGTATGCGGCGGAACGAACTCCACGACGGGCGGGTTAAAATCGTCGATCACGCACCGCCGCTGCTGGGGCGAGACCGCTGGCAACAGATCGATGCCACAATCGGGATCGGCGACCGCAGCGGTCAACAGGACGGTAAAGCTGTCGATCAGTCGAGCGATCGTCTCGGGGCGGAACAGCCGCGTGCGGTATTCGACGTGACCGATCAACCGCTGCGTCTCTTCCCACAAGAAGAAGGTCAGGTCGTATTTAGCCGTTCCGTTGTCGATCGGAATTGGCTGGATCGTCGTCTGGCCGTGGTTGAAGTCGCGGGGCAGATTCTGCATCACCAAAGCGGATTGGAAGATCGGTGAATAGCTGCGGTCGCGTCGCGGAGCAAACTCTTCGACCATCCGCTCGAACGGCAGATCGGCGTGATCGTAGCCGCCCAAAGTGACCTGCCGGACATGATCTAACAGTTCGCGGAACGTCGGGTTGCCAGCGGTCTTGATCCGCAGCGGCAGCGTGCCGACGAAGAACCCGATCAACGCTTCGAGTTCCGGTTCGGTGCGGTTGGCCACGGCGGTTCCCAGCACGACGTCGCTCTGCCGCGCGAACCGCGACAGCAGTGTTGCTTGAGCTGCCAACAAGACCATGTACGGGGTGCACTGCATCGACTGGGCCAGCGCGTTGATCTGCAGCGTCAACGCCTGCGGCAGTTCCAACGGCAGCGTGGCCCCATCAAAATCTTGCGTCGCCGGCCGCGGGAAATCGGTCGGGAAGTCGAGGGCCATCGGAGCTCCGGCCAGCTGGGTTCGCCAGTATTCCAGCTGTTGCTCCATCCGCGATTCCGACATCGCCGAGTGTTGCCAATAGGCAAAGTCGGAGTACTGAATCGGCAGCGGTGGCAGGATCGACGCGTCGTCGATCGGCCGCGAGGGATCGGATTGGAAAGCGGCGTAGAAGGCCGCGATCTCTTTGAGCATCACGATCATCGACCAGCCGTCGGAGACGATGTGATGCATCACTAACAGCACGACATGTTCTTCCTCTGCGATCCGGTAGACGATCGCGCGGAACAGCGGCCCGGTCTCGATGTCGAACGACTCTCGGCTCTCCAGCGTCAGTTGTCGCGGAAGGTCTTCGAATTCGTCGACGAACCGCGGCTCGATCGCTAGCGTTTCGGCGACCCGCCGCTCCGGTTGGCCATCGACCAAGTGGTAGGTCGACCGTAGCGTTTCGTGGCGATCGACAATCGCCTGGATCGAACGCGCGAAGGCCTGCCGATCCAGCGGCCCCGTGATCCGCGCGGCCAGCGGCATGTTGTAAAACGGATCGTCCGGTTCCAGTCGATCGACGAACCACAACCGCTGTTCGGCCTGAGAGAGCAGCTGCGGCGCATCGGCGGGGCGCCGCGGGATCTTGGTCGTCGGAGCAGTTTGCGCCGGCCGACGCCGCGATTTTTCGAGCAGCATCTGTTCCAGGAGCGCACGTTTCTCGGGGCTCAGCTGCCGCAAGCGGTCTTGAAAATCGGGCATGACTAATTCAGGTCCGCGATGAAAATGTGAGTTCTGGTCGGTATTGCTAGCACGCTACTGGTCGACGTTCAGCCGCTGGGACGCGGCCGCCCGCATCCCGAACCGGCCGGCAATTGCAAGCATTGTCCAGGAAACCGCCCGGGCCGCCATCCCGGGCGAAGCGGCGGCGATCGACGCATCGGCTTCCAAAATAATCGGCACATCGCCGCTGAAGATCCGGTCCAATGTGGCGGCGGCTGACATGAGATCCGCCGCGAATCGCCGGGTCGCAGCGGCTGGTTGGAGTGCTTTTTCTGCTCATTGGGGCCGATCGTTCCCCGTCCGGCGTTTGGGGATCAATTGATTGGCGTAGGCCAATACGTCGACGGCGATGTCGGCGATGATCGTGCGTCCTTTGGCGAGCCAGGCGGCGGCAAACGCCCAGATCGCGATCCACTCCATCCAGAACAGGAAGTTGTAATCGTTGAGCGTTTGCTTCCATTGGCTATTCAAGACGAACAGGAATCCTCCCATCGTGACCAAGCTGATCAGGATCACGATCCCGCTGGCCCGGTAGATCCACCGTCGTTCCTGCAGGTGCGGTTCGGCTTCCCGCTGCGAATCGCGGGGAAAGTGGTACAGCGAATAGAAGGCGAGCGTCAGGAAGAAGACGCCGCCGCTGAACGTATGCAGGTACCCGGTCAGCGATTTCTGCACCAGCGGGTCGCTGTTGAAGTCCAGCGGAAAAAGCGCCACGCCGAGCGCCGAAGCACAGCCGAGGTTGGCGGTCCAGTTTTCGATCCAGTCATAACCGCGGTAGCAGTACAAAAAAATACCGATCGCGCACAGCGTGCCGACGAAGATGTCACGCATCCCGGTGTGATAGTAGCTGCTGATGTTGTGCTGAAACGGAATTCCAAACAGCCAGCCTCCAGGGCCCAGGACCAGCGGCAGCAGCAGCCCGCTGACACCGATCGCGCGGCGGATCGTCAGATAGGAGACGACCAGGACGTTGGTCTGGTCGGGATAATCGGGGATCACGTCAACGTACCGTAAGACTCGCGAACGACAGCTTGGCCGTAAGCGCGTTCCAAGCGGCGAATCGTGAAGTGGGCGCGGGCCAGGTCTTGGTAGTGGTCGATGAAGTAGCTGTTGATCAATGCGCCGCCAATCGCTCCGATCACGGGGATCGCTTGAGCTGCGATCTTTTCGCTGACAACGACGCCAAACCGCTTGCCGATCTGAGCCACTAGTTTGACCAACGGCGGGGCCGCGGAATCGGCGAAGCCGTTTTTCAGTACGTACTGCGAAGCGTCGCGAATCTGTTTGGCCATCGCCGCGCGAACTGCGAAGTATCCGATCTCGGTATCGTCGTCGACTTCCGACTTCGCTCCCGGATCCAGCGCGAAGACTTGCAGACAGGCCAGGCGGGATTCGACGCTCGACAAATCCTCCCCTTCGCTGCGAGCGATGTCGGCGACGCTGCGGAGGATCAACACCGTCGAGACGGGCAATTCGGCGGCGACCGTTGCGCCACCCATCGCGCCACCGGCGGCTCCGGATAGTCCGGCCAACAGTTTGTGCGTCAACAAGCGAGGTTTGCCCGTCTTGCCCGCGTCGTCACCGAGCGTGCGGAGAGCGACATCCAACGCGACGTTTAACGATTTGTCGATCGCAGCGTAGACAGCGTTTTCGGCGACGTCGGGCAACAGCCTCAGCGAAGCGGTGATCGGAGCTCCGATCATCTCGGTCAAACGGTCTGCGATCCCGTGGTGCTCCAGAATCCGCTTGGCTTCGCGGAGCTCGTCGGTTGCCGAATCGGGCAACCGGTTGTCGATTAGTTCATTTGTCATCGGAATCGCTTTCGATCCTAAGGCTACTGTTTTATTCATTTGATATTCACCGTTTATATCGGAAGTCGGCGGGGGCCTAATCGATGAACTTGCTGCGACGAACGGAAATCACCAGCAATAGGATCGCACCAACGATCGACCCGATCCAACCGCTCGATTGGACCGCGGAACCGCCCTGCAGCAAATACCCGATCGCCCCGCCGACAAAAGAGCCCGCAACGCCCAACATGATCGTGCGGAAGCAGCCCATCGGTTGCGTGCCGGGAACGAGGCTACGAGCTATCAAGCCGACGAGTAGCCCAAAGAAGATCCAGCCGATGATCGAGAACATAAAGGTTTCCTGTATGTGAAATTGCCACCCGGTCGAGCGTCGTAACGCAACCGGAACCAACTCGAACCGCAGCAATTCTCGTGCCACATCCGCTCAAGAATGCAAAGCCCGGGGGAGAGGTGCCAGTTCGGGCGACTCGCTTCTTCGCGCACCATGTGGGGAGAGAGGCTTCTTATTTGTCTCGCTCCCCTCGCCCCGTTTGGGGAGAGGGGCTGGGGGGTGAGGGGCTTTCTGGCGGTTGCTAGAAGCGATAGATCGCGGCGACGGCATGACCGCCGGGCATCGAATCGTTGGCTCCTCGCAGGACGGTTCCGCCATGACGCAGCGTTTGAATCACAACGAGATTCACCAGGTCGTCGACCGATTCCTTTTCGCAGACCATGACCGAATCGATCCGCCCATGCTTGGCGGCAAAGATGACTTCGGTGATGTCGCTCGATGCGAGCGATTGAGCCGCTGCGGCCCCGAAACGTTCTGCGAAGTCCGATTGTGCCTGCCCTGCGGGATCGGACATCGCGTCGCAGACCTGTTGGTTCAATTTCTCATCGCTCCACCGCGACGGGCTCCCGTCGACTTTGGCATCGATCGCCAGATCGGTAGTCGCTGCGAAGTGTCCGGTTACTTCTTTCGTGGCGACGACGACTAAAGGCAGGTTGGAGTTATAGACCGCGGAACTGACGAGGTCATCGACGCGCGTCAGATACTGCTGGCGATCGGCCCGGATTTTGTCCTCTCCCTCGCCGTGGCCGTGGAACATCGCCGTCGACGTGCCGGGCGTGTCGGCGACGCTGCGGTGGCTGGTGTTCTGCAGGTTCTCTTCGGGATCGCGAGGCAGCACCAGATCGTGAAACTTCGCCGGCAGCCCATCGGTTTCCACCAACTCCATCGACTCGCCATCGCATCGGTACAACTTCGCGTCATCCCAGGTGAGCGTCAGGGCGAAGCAGTGCCCATCGCGGCTGTGCTGCGGCGCCAGCGGGGACAAGAAAAACGAATCACCCACGCAGCTCCGTTCCTTCACGGAATGTGGCAATTGAAAAGCCCACAACTGGTCGGTCGTCAGATAGATCGCCAGCCCATCGGCCTGATGCTGCCAGAAGTCGGTCGTGGTTGATAATGACACAACGGGGTCGAGGATCGAACAGTCGTGGCCGGGCGATTTGAGTTGATCGGACGCTTGAGCGAGCAGATTTTTGAGCCGAATCGCAGCCTGTTGGACTTCGCGGCCGGTGCGGTGCGTCGGTAGCAGGATCGAAACGCAAGGGTCGGCGCAGACGTTCGCCAGCTCTTTCAGATCGCTTGCTTTCAGGGTGCGAAGGGTCGTCTCTTGGGTCGTCGTCGACATGAGTATCCTCGGGGCTGTGGTTTGCAAATTGGAATCAACTGGACTTGGGTAGCTGCAAACCGAATGCCGACCGACCGAACCATCGCGATCCCAACGAATTCAATTACATGCAACGTCTTGTCGAAAGACTAGAAATCGATCGCTCATGCGGGGATATTGAATATTGGCACGACAATCGCACGGGAGAGTCTTGCTAGCCGCTGCTGCCACGCGATTGAATGGCCTGTCTTTGACGGGCGTCGCTTTGCCGGAACGTCTTTCGAACTCGAGTCGCTGGGAAAACAAATGACCACATTGATTACTGGAGCCTCATCCGGCATCGGCTGGGAACTGGCCAAACAGTTTGCCGCCGGGGGAGACGACGTCGTGCTGGTCGCTCGCAGCGAAGAGAAGCTGCAAAAATTGGCGGTCGAGATTCGCGAGACGCATCGTGTCGCCGCGACCGTCATCCGCAGCGACTTCGCAGAAACCGATGGAGTCGATCGGTTGTGTGAGCGGCTGCGAACCGATGAGATCCAGATCGACACGCTCGTAAACAACGCTGGTTTTGGTGCGTTGGGGCGGTTTGCCGAACTGCCCGTCGACCGACAGACCGATATGTTGATGGTCAACGTCGTCGCGTTGACTCGTCTGACGCGGCTGTTGCTTCCCGCGATGTTGGCCACCGGCAAGGGAGGCATCTTGAACGTCGGTTCGATCGCCGCGTATCAAGCCGGTCCGAACATGTCGGTCTATTACGCCAGCAAAGCGTATGTGCTGTCGTTCACCGAAGGGCTTCGCGAGGAGCTTTCGGAGACGGGGCTGCACGTCACATGTCTCGAACCGGGGCCAACCGAGACAGGTTTCGGTGACGATTCGGGCATGGGCAAGCTGGACATGTTTAGTTCGGCGGCGATGTCGGCCGAGGATGTTGCCGCGGCGGGCTATCGCGGCTATCGAAAGAACGACGACGTCGTGATCCCCGGTTGGAAGAATCGGCTGATGGTGACATCGGCTGGCTTTCTGCCTCGCATCGCGACACGCAAACTTGTAGCGAAGATGCAGAGCGTCTCTCACGCTTCTTAATCCCAACCACCCAAAGGTGAATACCATGTCGATCGCAAGTATCAATCCCGCGACGAACCAGACGATCCACGAATTCGAACCGCTCAATAAAGATGCCGTGCTCGATGCGATCGAGGCTGCCGATCAGGCCTACCAATCGTGGCGAGAGACGACGTTTGCGGAGCGGCAGAGGTGTCTGTTGAAGTTCGCCGACCTGCTGCGAGCCGATGCCGACGAATATGCCCGGATGATCACCTTGGACATGGGCAAGCGGATCTCGGAGAGTCAGTACGAGATCGAATACTGTGCGAAGATCGCGGAGTTTTATGCCAACGGAGCCGAGCGTTTTCTGGCCGACCAACCGATGGAGGTCGCCGACGCCGATGCCTACATCCACTACGAACCGCTTGGCGTTTTGATGGGCGTGATGCCGTGGAACTTCCCGTTCTACCAAGTCGTCCGTTTCGCCACGCCGAACATCATGGCGGGCAATACGGTGTTGGTGAAACACGCCAGCAACGTCCCGCAGTGCGCTGCGGCGATCGAAGATCTGTACTCGCGCTGCGGATTGCCCGACGGCGTCTACACGAACCTGTTTATCCCGTCGGAGTTTGTGGAGATGATCGTCGCGGACCGGCGGGTCCAAGGCGTCTCGCTGACCGGCAGCGAACCGGCGGGCGCCGCGGTCGCGGCGCTGGCGGGGAAGAACCTAAAACGAAGCGTCTTGGAACTCGGCGGCAATGATCCGTTTATCGTCTTGGAGGACGCCGACCTCGAAAAAACTGTCGAACTGGCTGTCAAAGGGCGGATGGTCAACGCCGGTCAATCGTGCGTCGCGTCGAAACGTTTTATTGTTGTCGAAGCGGTTGCCGAACGCTTTTTGGAGGGCTTCAAAAAACAGCTCTCCACGCTTCAGATGGGCGACCCGATGGACGAGCAAACGACGCTCTCGCCACTGTCGACCGAATCGGCTGCTGTCAAACTGCAGCAACAGGTGCAATCGTCAATCGACGCCGGAGCGACTGTCGTGATCGGAGGCGATCGGCCCGATCGCGAAGGAGCTTACTTCAACCCGACGATCCTGACCGATGTCACGCCCGAGATGCCGACTTTCGATCAGGAACTGTTTGGTCCGGTTGCGACGGTCTATGTCGTCAAAGATGAAGCGGAAGCGATCGAGCTGGCGAATCGTTCGTCGTACGGTCTCGGCGGCAGCGTCTATACCGCCGACGTGCAACGCGGCCGACGCGTCGCCGAAAAGATCGAGACCGGGATGGTCTTCATCAACCAACCGACCAAGTCGCAAGCGGAACTTCCCTTTGGCGGAATCAAGAACTCCGGCTACGGTCGCGAACTGTCGCACTTGGGGATCTTGGAGTTTGTAAATAAGAAGTTGATTCACCTCGGCAAAAAGTGATTACGCCGCCGACGTCCGCCATTCCAACACATCACCCAACCTCTTGTATAACGGATACCTCGATGTCAACCAACGCCACGCAAGCCACGCGATCGCGACAGATCGAACTCGCTTCGCGTCCCGACGGGATGCCGACGAAAGCCAACTTCCAACTGAAGACAGCTGAATTGTCACCGATCGGCGAGGGGGAGTTCCTGGTCAAGAACCATTGGATGTCGGTCGATCCCTACATGCGAGGCCGGATGAAAGAGGGGAAAAGCTACGTGCCACCGTTCCAAATCGGCGAGCCGTTGGAAGGCGGATGTGTTGGCGAAGTGGTGGAATCGCGGCATCCGAAGTTCAAGACCGGGGCGATGGTGCTGGGCAACCTCGGTTGGCGGGAGTACTGGAAGTCCGACGGCGCGGGCGTCGTGGTTGTCGATGCTAAGCGAGCTCCGGCGCAGGCTTATCTTGGCGCGTTGGGAATGACGGGGATGACCGCCTGGGTCGGGCTGAACAAGATCGCCAAGTTGCAACCTGGCAGCACCGTTTTTGTCTCCGCCGCTTCGGGAGCTGTCGGATCGATCGTCTGCCAGTTGGCTAAAGCGAAAGACTGTCGGGTGATCGGCAGCGCTGGCAAGTCGGAGAAAATCGATTGGCTGCGCGAGCAGACCGGCATCGATGCTGTCATCAATTACAAACAGACCGATGATCTGGCAGGGGCTTTGGCGGAGCACGCTCCCGATGGCATCGACGTCTACTTCGACAACGTCGGTGGCGATCATCTGGAGGCAGCGATCGAGGTGATGAACGACTTTGGTTGCTGTGTCGAATGCGGAATGATCTCCACGTACAACGCGACCCAACCGCCTGTCGCGCCGCGGAATCTGTTTAAAGTGATCGCCAAACGCTTGCGAATGCAAGGCTTTATCGTCCGCGACCACATGGATGCCCAAGACGAATTCGTCGAGGAGATGTCCTCGTTGATCGAAGCCAAAAAAATAGTGTGGGAAGAGACGGTCAGCGAGGGGATCGAGCATGCACCGCAAGCGTTCATCGGCCTGTTCGAAGGAGAGAACCTGGGCAAACAACTGGTTCACATTGTTTGACCGCCCGGGTGCCACTGGCTCGGCCAGTGTTTTTTAACTTTTAAGCAGCACGGGCCAAGCCCGTGGCACCCCGAAGCATCTGTGATTCTCTACTGGCGATTGTCTTTGCAACCATCCGCCCGGGTGCCACTGGCTCGGCCAGTGCCTTTTTACGCAGCACGGGCTAAGCCCGTGGCACCCCGAAGCATCTGTGATTCTCAACCGGCGACTGTTCCTGCAACCATCCGCTTGGGTGCCACGGGCTCGGCCAGTGCTCTTACCCCTTACACAGCACGGGCTGAGCCCGTGGCACCCCGAAGCAGCAGTGATGCTCGACCAGCTGGCTGTTCTTGCAATCATCCGTCCGGGTGCCACTGGCTCGGCCGTGACATTTAGATCCTAAACAGCACGGGCTGAGCCCGTGGCACCCCGAAGCATCTGTGATTCTCAACCGGCGACTGTTCCTGCAACCATCCGCTTGGGTGCCACGGGCTCGGCCAGTGCTCTTACCCCTTACACAGCACGGGCTGAGCCCGTGGCACCCCGAAGCAGCAGTGATGCTCGACCAGCTGGCTGTTCTTGCAATCATCCGTCCGGGTGCCACTGGCTCGGCCGTGACATTTAGATCCTAAACAGCACGGGCCGAGCCCGTGCCACCCCGAAGCATCTGTGATTCTCAACCGGCGACTGTTCCTGCAACCTTCCGTCCGGGTGCCACTGGCTCCGCCAGTGCTCTTACCCCTTACACAGCACGGGCCGAGCCCGTGCCACCCCGAAGCATCTGTGATTCTCAACCGGCGACTGTTCCTGCAACCATCCGCTTGGGTGCCACTGGCTCGGCCAGTGCTCTTACCCCTTACACAGCACGGGCTGAGCCCGTGGCACCCCGAAGCAGTTGTGATGCTCGACCGGCAACGGTTCTCGCAACCTTCCGTCCGGGTGCCACTGGCTCCGCCAGTGCTCTTACCCCTTACACAGCACGGGCCGAGCCCGAAGCATCTGTGATTCTCAACCGGCGACTGTTTTGCAACCATCCGCCCGGGTGCACTTGCTCGGCCAGTGCCTTTCTACGCAGCACGGGCCAAGCCCGTGGCATCCCGAAGCATCTGTGATTCTCTACCGGCAAGTGTTTTAAACATCCACCTCGCACTTCAGCTAAACTGGGCGGACCGATGCGACTTCCCATAGGAATCGATCGGGTCCCGACTGGTTGATACGAATTTGCAGAGGCGAGACTGTGATGAGACTGCTTGCGATTGGAATCCTGCTGGGCTTGGCTCTCCCCGCGGTTGCGGAAAACGAACAGCCGAACTTCCTGTTCATCCTCGCCGACGATCTCGGTTGCAAGGATCTCAGCGGCGAAGGGAGCTCGTTTTACGAGACGCCGCGGATCGACAGCATCGCCAACGACGGGATGCGATTCACGCAGGGCTACGCTGCTTGCCAAGTCTGCAGCCCCTCGCGAGCGAGCATCATGTTGGGAACCTATCCGGCACGGCATGGGATCACTGATTGGATCGGTGCGGCCAGCGGGCTGAAGTGGCGGCGGAACGATCGTGTCTTGCCAGCCGAATACGAACACAACCTTCCACTGGACCAAACAACGGTCGCCGAAGCGCTACGCGACGCGGGCTACGCCACATTTTTTGCCGGCAAGTGGCATCTTGGTGGCGAGGGATCGATGCCCGAGGACCATGGCTTCGACATCAATCGCGGCGGCCATCATCGCGGCAGTCCGCCCGGCGGATTTTTCTCGCCGTACAAGAACCCAAAATTGACCGATGGCCCAGCCGGAGAATCGCTGCCGATCCGCTTGGCCGACGAAACAGCCGGCTTCATCCGCGATTCAGCCGACCGCCCCTTCTTCGCTTTCCTCTCGTTCTACAGCGTCCACGGCCCGATTCAAACGACGCCGGAACTGTGGAAAAAATATCGCGACAAAGTGATGGCTGGCGAACAGCCCGAAGAACGGTTTCTGATCGATCGCACGCTCCCCGTTCGCCAGGTGCAAGATTGTCCGATCTACGCCGGGATGATGGAGTCGATGGACAACGCCGTCGGCATCGTGTTGGACACGCTGCAGCAAACCGGACTCGACAAAAACACCGTCGTGATCTTCACCAGCGACAACGGCGGCGTCTCTTCAGGCGATGCCTTTGCCACATCGAACCTCCCTTTCCGCGGCGGCAAGGGACGGCAATGGGAAGGAGGCCTTCGCGAGCCGTTCTACATCAAAGCCCCGGGCATCACCGCGGCTGGCAGCCACTGTGACACGCCGGTGATCGGAACCGACTTCTACCCGACACTCCTGGAACTCGCCGGCCTCGCGTCGCCCAAAGGGATCGACGGCGTCAGCCTCGTGCCGTTGTTGCGCGGCCGATCGATCGAATCCCGACCGCTGTTTTGGCACTACCCGCACTACGGCAACCAAGGTGGCGAACCGTCGTCGATCATCCGCGACGGCGACTGGAAACTGATCCATTATTATGAAGATGGCCGCGACGAACTCTACCATCTCGCCGACGACATCGGAGAACAAACCGATCGAGCGACGAAGCAGCCCGAACTGGCGAGCCGATTACGAGTCCAATTGGATGCATGGCTCGAGGCGACAGGAGCTCGGATCCCCCAACCCGACCCACGTTTCGACGCGGCCAAGAAGGAACAGCAACAACAGCAGATCGAATCGAAACGCAAACCGGCGTTGGAACGTCAGCACGCCCGATTCCTCGCAGAAGATTTCCAACCGAACAAAGACTGGTGGGGATCGAAGGTAACTCGCGACTGAGAGACAGGGCGTTGTTGTCGTTGGGTTCCGCTGGGCGAAGCTCCAGCAATTTGCATTGTCCAGGCCAGCGGACTGAGCGTGGTGATTATCACGCGAACCCTGTAGATCCAGCTGCCCGACGATTTGCGTTGAAATCGAGATGGAATTGACAGACGGTGGTGTCGGGGTGCCGTTCGGCCCGGTGCCCCGACCCCGTGAGTCAAAAGGTGCAATTGCCCGAGTCGTCGGAGTTGTAATTTGAGCCGCATCTTGTTGGTGATACTCAAGGTTTGCCGGACGTTGAAACTTCGTCCCCCCAAAGCACTGGCAGAGCCAGTGGCACTCGCAACTGGATTGCTGTGAGAGCATTCGGGTTGCCACTGGGGTTGTTCGGAGGCGTCCACCAGGTTTGTCATGGGGGCACTGGCTCTGCCGGTGCGTCGGGTAGCCGCTTACCTGGACTGGGCTTGAGTGCCACTGGCTCTGCCAGTGCATCACGACCGAAGTGCTACGCTTGGCATCAGGGACCCACGATTCAACTTCGTCCATGTCGCTGCTGCTTGTCGGGGTCCAGCAGCCTGCCCACCCTCAATACTTTTCAAGATTGGCAACCCGCATCTCGTTGGCAGCACCAAAAGGTTTGCCGGACGTTGTGACTTCGTCCCCCCAAAGCACTGGCAGAGCCAGTGGCACACGCAATTGGATTGTATTGAGAGCTTTCGGGTTGCCACTGGGGTTGTTCGGAGGTGGCCACCAGGTTTGTCATGGGTGGCACTGGCTCTGCCGGTGTGTCGGGTAGCCGCTTACCTGGACTGGGCTTGAGTGCCACTGGCTCTGCCAGTGCATCACGACCGAAGTGCTACGCTTGGCATCGGGGACCAACGATTCAACTTCGTCCATGTCGCTGCTGCTTGTCGGGTCCAGCAGCCTGCCCACCCTCAATACTTTTCAAGATTGGCAACCCACATCTCGTTGGCAGCACCAATAGGTTTGCCGGACGTTGAGACTTCGTCCCCAAAGCACTGGCAGAGCCAGTGGCACACGCAACTGGATTGCAATGAGAGCTTTCGGGTTGCCACTGGGGTTGTTCGGAGGTGGCCACCAGGTTTGTCATGGGTGGCACTGGCTCTGCCGGTGTGTCGGGTAGCCACTTACCTGGACTGGCCCTGGGTGCCACTGGCTCTGCCAGTGCTTTGGGGACGAAGACTCAACATCCGGCAAACTCGCGTCTCCGATCTTTCCCCTCTGAACCAGATACCAACGCTGAAACCATCAACGGCGAGCCCGCTGCGGCGTATCTGGATGCCGTCGAAGCCGCTCCCCGGGCAAAAGAGATTGAAGGTGGGAAATAATCCGTGGTGAGAAATCTCAGTGGTTTTGAGCTTTGGGTTCCACAGGGCGAAGCTCAAGTGCGAATCGGGCTGCGTGGTTCAGATTGGCTGACTGGACCAGACATCTTCTGTGAGCTCTCAGGTGTCGATCGTTTACAGAAAAGATTCACCCCGACAAAGACGAAGACGTTGGCGGCGAGGCCCCAAGCGGAAGCGTGAACAGGGACATAGGTTTTGGCTTGCTGAACGATCGAGAGCAGGAAATCGAGCCCCGGATTCCCCAGCCAGAGGGCAAGGGGTGGGAAGAGCGAAGTGAAGAGGAAGGCGGTCAGCAAGCCAGCGATCAGCCCTAACGAGGCGGCGGTGCCGGTTCCCCGTCGCAGGAACAGCACGTCGATCGTCATGGGGAGAAGTTGAACACTGAAGGCAACCGCGAATAGCGCCAAGTCGACGATCATTTCCATGAAGCCCGAAATGCCACTCTCGGGACGACTGGCAATCAATACGACCAACAGCGAGGCCGTTGTCGCTGCCAAGATCACCAACCTCCCAACCCAAACGCGTTCCTGTTCGCCAGCCTGTGGCCGGATGAATCGATCGTAGATATCCCGGGTCACCAGAGCGCTTAATGCGTGTAGATTGCTATCTGCGGTACTCATCGCTGCGGCCATGATCGCGACAATTGTCAGAGACGCAAAGGCGACTCCGATGACTGGCCCCAACAGAGCTGGAAGATGATCGCGAAGGATGACCACAAGGATTTGGTCGTAGTTCTCAATCCCAGGTGCCGGCTGGATCCCTGCCTCGCTGATCTGCAGCGGATAGAGTGCTTGCCCTCCAAGCCCTACCAGCATGATGCCAAACATAAAGCAGCCCGTCAGCAGAATGATAAAGATCAAAGCACTCTTCTTCAGCGCGTCGCGGTCGCGCGCGGCGTAAAATCGCATCCACTGTGCCGGTTGAATGATTCCTCCGATCGGCATCAGGATGCAGACGCTAAAGAGCATCGGCAGCTGCCAAAATCCGCTATTGCCAGGCACCGTAAGCGAAGACTCGGGAAGGCTTGCGACGGCATCCCGGAAA
This sequence comes from Rosistilla ulvae, assembly GCF_007741475.1. Classification (NCBI taxonomy): domain Bacteria; kingdom Pseudomonadati; phylum Planctomycetota; class Planctomycetia; order Pirellulales; family Pirellulaceae; genus Rosistilla; species Rosistilla ulvae. The sequence continues at coordinate 7,105,327 of NZ_CP036261.1, forward strand.
CCCGACAGGCCGCCGAGGCTAACGACCATCACGATGCCTGCGAGGATCATTCCCAAAACCAGCAGGATGCATTGCAATGCATCCGTCCACGCGACGCTGCGCATCCCACCGATCATGATGTAAAGGGCTGTAATGACAGCCAATACCGTGGTGCCTATTTCAAAGGCATGGTCATATTCGGAGAACAGAACCGATGCGAGTTCGCCGCCCGCTTTCAATTGCATGATGACGTAGGGAATCGCAAACAACACACCGACAAATGTAATGAGTGGACGCAAGAGCAAGTGGCTATCGTAGTGCTCGCAAAGCATATCTGCCTGGGTCACGTAACCGTGCTTGCGACCGGCTAGCCAAATTCGCGAGCCGAGCAGGTAAACACAGAAACCCGCGATGGGAACGTTGAGGCTTACCAACGCAAAGACAACTCCCTCGCGATAAACCATGCCTGGGGCCCCAAGCAAGGCAAAAGAGCTGAAGAAGGTCGCCATGATCGTCAAGGAGGAGATCATCCAGCTCTGACCTCTCCCGGCCAAATAGTAGTCCTCTTCTCCGGTTTTGCTGTGGCGGTATCCGACGAGTCCTATGAGCAGCAGGACGATCAAGTACACGATCAGGACCCCCAAAGGGATCCAACCAAGCGACTGGGTTTGCGTTGCGATGTGGGGAAGATCATTCATACGAAATCGTCCTCATCCGTGGTTTCGTCAGCCATTTCACCACGCCAAATCCATCGATACGAAACGATCGCCACCGCACACATCACGAAGTACCATCCGATACCCCAGGAGTAGACGAGGGGCAAGCCAAGGAACATCGAGGGTCGATTGACCAGCAAAACGCCGGGGCCAACCCCCATGAGTAATGCAAGAACAACGATCGCGGCCGCTAGAATGCTAAGCGTGCGGGAGGTTGTTGAGACGGGTTGGGGTTTCATTGGATACCGGTGGGTGAGATCGGGGCGGGGATGCTGGCGGCGACTAAACGCGCGGCACATTTGCCTGTTGCATCGCTTGAGACATCCAGGCATAACATTGCCGCGCCGATTCGATGGGTTGGTAACCGGGCTTGCCCCACACCATCCCACTCACTTCACAGTTCATGTCACCACGGTAACCGCCCGTATAGAACTGGCGAAACAGGTTTGGGAAATCGACATTCCCTGTAGCTCCCGGCAATAGAAAATCGACTTTGCCATCTCGCTGCCGTACGTCTTTCAAAGCAACATGCGCCGTGTAGGGCAACGCCGTTGCCACGGTTTCGTTTAACGGCATATCGCGGAACGCATAGTGGCTGTAGTCGTATACCATTCTCAAGTTGGGCGAATTGCCCAATTGCTGGATCAGCCAGGCAGCTTCGCTGGGACGGGACATCCCACCGCCGCGATGTGGTTTGACCGCGAGCACGATCTCATGTTCTTTGGCCGTCGCAAGCCAATCGCCAACGCGGTCGACATAAAAAGTGCGACGCTTATCCCAGTGCCCCCCACCGAGCGTGGTTTGAACCAAAGGCTTTTGGTTCGGCTGCCAAGCTTCCGCCAACTCAAACACTTGACTCAAGCGATCCAGATGCTTGCGATGCACTCGGTCATCATGACTCGGTTCAAGATGCTCCATCAACGAACTCAGGCGTAGTTGTTTTTCGAAGAGCTGCTTCCGAATCGCAGTGCGGCGTTTGGGCGGCATGTTTGCAGGAGCGGATTCCCAGTCGGGACGAACCGCGATTTCGATCGCATCAAAACCAATCTCGGCGATTGCATCGATGGCTTGTTCCGTCTTGAGAGACTTCATGCCATAGGTACTGAATCCCAACGTGCATCGAGTCGACGTGGCTTCCTCGCCCAGGCCCACACCTGGCAACGCTGCGATGGTGCCGGCCGCAGCGACTGCCCTCTGCAAAACATCGCGCCGCGATACAACGCGAGCATTGGCAGAGGATGCGATTTCCGTTTGCTGATTGCGGTTATGCATGAACTTGCTCATTGGATCCGTTGTCTTGAATCACTCGGGATTTTTCCAACGCGCTGAGGAACGGTTTAAAAATTAAGGCATAGTCGTGCCATGTTCGGCAGGAGATCAGGTTACCATCGATAACGCACGGCTCGTCGGCATAGACGCCACCGAACTGGGTGATGTCTAGGGCGCACTTGGCGACCGTCGTCGCTTTGCGGCCATTTAAGCAACCGGCGGCAGCGGCAAGCTCGACTCCGTGGCAGACCATCGCCACCGGTTTGTTCTCGTCAAAGAAGTGCTTGATGATTCGCAGCAGATCCTGGTCGTATCGCAAGTACTCTGGAGCCCTGCCGCCAGAAAGAAAGAGCCCATCGTAGTCTTTTGGCTTGATGTCGCTGAAAGCCTCCGTGGCACGGATGTGATAGGACGGCTGTTCCCGCGTGATGTCCCATGGCACGTTTTCCGCAGGAGGGATCTCATGCATTACTCCGTGGTAGGTGCGTGCCTCGGGACCCGCGACCACAACTTCAAAACACTCTTCCGAAAGACGGAAGATAGGGTACAGCGTGTCCATCATTTCGGTGCCGTCACCGATAGGCATTAAAATATTGCTTGCCATAGAATCTTCAATCGAGGGTCGTGATTAGTAATTAGGAATTAGCTTGAATGTCGAAGAGAGGTCGTGGGTGTTGCTTGTCGATCAAGTCAAGATTTGATCGACAACATGTCCGTGGACATCCGTGAGTCGAAAGTCTCGTCCGGCATGGCGGTAGGTCAGCCGTGTATGATCCAAGCCCATGATTCGTAGGATCGTGGCATGGAAGTCGTGGATGTGAACCATGTCCTCTTCCACTAAGTTCCCGATGTCATCCGATTGACCATGGATAACGCCCGGCTTGACGCCGCCTCCGGCCAACCAACACGAAAATGCCTGGGGATGGTGGCTGCGGCTCTTAGTTCCCTTGCCGTCTTGGGCCCAGGGAGTTCTGCCGAATTCAGTACAAAACACAACCAGTGTTTCTTCCAAGAGGCCGATGCGTTTGAGGTCGGAAATGAGAGCCGCGACAGGTTGATCAACACGTTTCGCGTATTTGGCGTGGCTCGCAATGTCACGGTGGGCGGCGTCCCAGTTGTCACTGCAACTGCCCACCGCATCGATGATTTCCACGAAACGCACACCTCGTTCGACCAATCGACGCGCCATGATGCATTGCGCAGCATACGACGTGACGTCTCCAGGTTTTGAGCCATAAAGATCAAGCGTTTCTTTCGATTCCTTCGAGAGGTCCAATGCCTCCGGAGCGGCTTGCTGCAGTCCGCGTGCAGACTGGGCGGCACCGATCCTTCCCGAAAGTTGGCCATCGTCGTGTCGTTGCTGGACGTGTTGTTGGTTCAGTTTTGCGAGGAGATCAAATTCAAATTCTCGAATCATGTCAGGATTCGGAGACTTTAAAAAAGGCAACGGTTCTTTGCCCGGTAAAATGCGCACGCCGCCGTGCAACGCTGGCAGGAAGTTTGCATCCCAGATCTGCGGGCCGTTGTAGGGGCGATGCTCCGACAACACGACGTGAGAAGGAAGTTGCGGGTTGAGGGACCCCAGGCCGTAACTTAACCACGCTCCGACACTGGGCATCGCGACAGACGTGCTCCCGGTATGAAGCTGAAGCGTTGCTTCCCCGTGGTCTCGGTGGTCGCTGTTCATCGAACGGATCAACGCCGCTTCGTGCATGATCTCGCGGATATGAGGAAACAGATCGCTCACTTCGGTACCGCAGTCTTTGTTCGGACGGAACTTCCACGAAGCAGCCTTCAGAAACCGATCGACCTTTGGCATTCCCGAAACCGTGCTCTCGGATTCAAGGCCGATAGAACGATCGTGCTCGCGCGCCAGGAGTGGCTTGGGGTCGAACGTATCGACGTGTGAAAATCCCCCGGACATGTAAAGGACGATTACATGTTTGGCCTTGGCAGGGAAGTGCTGAATCGATTGGTCTCGATTGGCGGCCAGCACCTGAGTCGATGTGCCTCCAGAACCTAGCGCAGCACATGCCGTTAATCCACAGCGAAGGGCTGAACGACGACTGAGTGAGAATGAGTTGGGTTTCATGTTTGCTTTACTCCACATGCAGGAACTCGTTGCTGGCGAAGAGCGATTTGGCGACGGCCGTCCATGCCGATCGACGTGCCTCTTGCGAGTCGTTCGAACCCGATTCGAGAATTTGAGTTGTGAGTGCCTGCACTTGTTGTGTCACGATATCGACTTCTGCGGCTGTGGGGCCTCTTCCGTAGACGCTCTGGTACGCGAGCTCGATGGTCTCCGGTGAGCGTGGCGCTGCACGAACGATCTTTGCCGCGAAGGCCTCGGCCTGCTCCTGCACGAAAGGTGAATTCAGCAAGAAGAGAACCTGGGTTGGAAAGGCCGAAATCGTCCTCTTCTCGGTCGATTGATTGCGATCTGGGCCATCGAACAATGTGAAGAGCGGTTGTCTGAACAATCGCTGCGTCATGAGATAGACAGTGCGGCGATTGCTGGGATACTCTGCCTTGAACGGATTATTCAAGGAATACGACCGGGACTTCCAATGAGGGAAAGGGAATGCTTCTCCGCGGCTATGGTCAAGCTTGCCACTGATTGCGAGCATGGAGTCTCGGATGACTTCGGCCTCAAGCCTTCGTCGAGAGTATCTCGCTAAATAGACATTGTCGGCATCTTCCTGAAGGCTTTCGTCGGTCGTTTGGCTCGAAAGCTGGTAGGCCCTCGAAAGCATGATGCGACGGTGCAGCGTTTTGAGTGACCAGTTGTCCGTTTCGACGAAGGTGTTGGCCAGGTAGTCCAGCAGTTGCGGATGCGAGGGGAGATCTCCTTTAACGCCGAAATTGCTACTCGTTCCCACCAGCCCGCGACCAAAGTGGTATTGCCAAACCCGGTTCACGATGACACGAGGAGTCAATGGATGATCCGAAGAGGTCAACCATTGGGCCAGTTCAAGTCGTCCCGAGCCTTGCCATTGGGAAGAGTCGCCCTGTTTTTCGGTTAGCACCAAGGGGAATCGTCGCGAAACGACGCGGCCGAGTTGCTCGGGATTGCCTCGCAGGTGCAGTTTGGAATCGGTGGCCTTCCCTTCACTCACAGCAAACACGGCTTCGGTGGGCGGATTATCGGCGAGTCGGTTTTTCTCGCGATTGATCCAGCCGATGCCGTGCAACATGAGTTCGCGAAACGCTCCAACGCGAAATGCAAGAAGCGAATCACGCCGCTCTTCCAGTTTGCTTCGCTGGTCATCTGACAGGCTGGCATCTTTCAGTTGCTTCGAGACCTTCTCAAATTCTTTGAGCGTTGGTTTCAGCCAGGGGCGGTTCTTGTTGTTGATTTGATAGTAGTAGCGTTCCAGCGTCCTGTAGTAGCGATCGAGTTCCGCTCGCAATTCGGGATCGGGGACCGCGGGGGACAATGACGCTGGCGACTTCTGGTTGGAAGCTCCCATGGTCGGGTAGCGCGTGCTCTCGAAGATTCCATACAGACCAAAATAGTCCGACTGCAAAATGGGATCGAACTTGTGATCGTGGCAACGCGCACATCGTATCGTGACACCCAACACGCCTCGGCCGAGCGTATCGATCGTGTCTTCAATCATCAGATGCGCGTCATCATATTTCGTATTGCCGAATCGTCGCGAGAGTGCCAGGAACCCTGTCGCAACCATCATCCCTCGCGCCTCTTCCTCACTGTCAGCGTCTATTGCTAAAAGGTCACCCGCCAGTTGAGCTTGAATGAAGCGGTCGTAAGGCATGTCCGCGTTCAGAGCGTCGATGACCCAGTTGCGATAGAGGTAGGCCGTCGGGATGGGAAAGTCGCCGACATCCCCTTGGGTGTCAGCGTACCGAGCGATATCCAGCCAATGACGTCCCCAGCGTTCTCCATAGTGACGCGAAGCGAGCAAGCGATCGACCACACGCTCGAAAGCCTGGCCCGAGTTGTCGTTGAGGAATGCTTCGACCTCTTCAGGCGTTGGAGGAAGTCCCGTCAGATCGAGAGTTGCCCGGCGCACCAAAGTTCTCTTGTCTGTGACACCATTGGGTTCGATCTGCTGTTCCAACATTTCGGTGAATAGAAAGCGATCGATGGCCGTCCGATTCCAATCCGGATCCTCGACATTTGGCGGGTCCGGACGCGTGCGAGCCTGAAAGGCCCAGTGGTCCGACTCCACTTTTTCTTCTCCAACTTCGGAGAGCGACATTTCCGCCTCACGAACGACGTCGCCTGATGGCCAGTAGGCTCCATCGTCAATCCAACGTCGTAGATCATCGATTTCGAGCTTGGTCAGTCGGTCGCCTTCGTCGGGTGGCATCTTCAAGGCTTTGTGGTTCCACTGGACCGCTTGGATCAACAGGCTTTCACTCCCTTTGCCTGGGATCACGGCGGGGCCAAAATCAGCACCGCGCAAGAGAGCGCCGCGTGAATTGAACGCCAAGGGGGATTCAGAGAATTCGTCGCCGGAGTGACAGTCGGTGCATCTGTCGATAAGCAACGGGCGAATCTTCGCTTCGAAGAAGTGCTCTTTCTCGGCGTCAAGCTCCTCGGCCGTCGGAACCTTGGGATCCTTGTTCTCACGAAAGTGTTGCCGGACCTCGTCTGAATTCAATGCGACCGGAAGTAAAGCAACATCGTCGATAGCACCGCGCCAGGGAGCGTTGGCAAGGTGACTGTTGCCAAAAATCAGCTGTCCGTGATGCCGAATCGCACCCACGTCTTCTGGCAACCGTTGTTCGTCAATAAGCTCTCCGTCACGATAGCCGCGAATGCTCCATTGCCCCAAGTCGTCCGACGATCGGTCGACCACCACGGCATAGTGATGCCATTGTCGATCCCCTTCGCCGTTGGGCTTGAGGGCAGGAATCTCTACGCCCGACTGACGTCCTTCGATATCTACGATCCGAAACCGATAACTTCCATCCTGCCGGGCACGGTAAAACCACATGGAATTACTGGTGAATTGCTTGTGGTCGACATAGTAGAGGAGTGCGTAGTTCGTCTTTCCATCGGGAGAAGGTGCCGAGTCGTAGATCCATGCCTGCCATGTGAACGAACCATCCAACAAACTTTCCATCGCCTGCCGGGCTGGATCTTCCAAAGGAATTTCTACACGCGAGCGACTGTCGCCTGAGGAAAATTCGATGACCGACGGACGTCCCGCAAATCCACTCGGTGCAGAAGCGATTTCGTCGCGAGAGTGGCCAGCGAGTTGCCAGGGTCCTGCGTCATGAAACATTCGTTTGTTGGCATCATCAAAATTCCAGGAAGCGAAGGGCAAGATCGGTTTCCCGTTCCCTGGTGGGTTCGCCACGACAGGAGAAGTGGCGAACAAGAGCATCACAAGGCACAACGGATATCGATTCTCGCGGGAGAGTATCGAAGTGAAGATCATTGGGATTCCAATTCAAAGTTGATTTCAGTCGATGGAGAGGCAATGTCGCGAATCAAGTCCGAATTCTCGCCATATCGAGCGGGAACCGCGTCGACCATTTCTTCGACGACAGCTCCTTCGGGCGAGTATTCGTCGGGAGGCACTTGAATCTTCCGGCCTGACTTTCGTTTACCCGCGATACGAACCACGTGCTGCCCTGCCGAAGGTCCTGCGTCGGCGGCAAGCTGGTAGATTCCATTTTCAATCCGTCCTCCTGCCATGGGGCCTTTGGTCTCTCCATGAGGAATGAATTGAATGGATCCTTCATTCAATGGCTGCCCATCGACAGTGACCCTTCCTGAAACCGGAATGCGGTCGAGGTCTGTTTGCGAAGTACACCCCGAGAACGTGAGTAGACCAACCGCAACACCAAACAGCACCGACTGCGGGCAACATGGTTTTGTTCGTCGCCTAATAAACACGGCAAAATCTCCTCTTCTGGGAATGGCTGTTCGTGATTGAATCACAATCCGGCAACGACTTCGCGGCCCTGGGAGGTCGATTTCGCACGCCAAATCGCCAAGTCGATTGTTTCGCTGACAAAGCTCACCGAACCATCACATTGCGCCGTCTGCACACCGCCGGGGTGCCTGCTTCGGGCGGCGACCAATTGCTTATGGACTGCCGTCCAGTTACCGGCTAGAAGTGTCGTGCAGAATTGAACGCTGGCCTGTTCTTCGGCAGTTGGCTCTTGCCGCGTAATCTCATCGCACGCCGAAGCGTTCGGTGATAGCCATGTTGTGAACTGCTGACCTCCTGCGGATCTGGCATATCCGCCATGAATGGGATCGGAGTCCATCGCGATGCATTCCGACATTAGCAGGGTGGTCGACAAACCATCCAGAATGTCTCGAAATTGCTGATTGGTCCCTTGCCGGAACGGCGCTCCTCGGAACGTCACCGAACCTTTGGTTTGCTGTCCGTAATTGGTATTCCCAAAGTTGACGATGTAGTTTCCTCTCCAGCGGACAAACTGCGGTGAAGTGGGATTGTGCAGCAGCATCCCAGCGGAGGGACATTCGAAAGCTGCCACACGCGTTCGCCGCGCTGCTTCGTTTGTGTTTTGACCCGCCTCATTGTTCATCCAATTGACGTTCGAATCGATCAATTCAAAGAGCGCGTCTTGCTCGATAAAGGGCAGAAGGGGCTGCGACCAGCTTTGATCATCCACCCAAGTTCCTCCAGAGGGATGTTTAGGAGTCGTTGCGTTACCCGGAAGTGCTCCTTTCCAACGCGACCCCGGAGGCAGCTTGCCGTGAGTGTCGTGATAGTTGTGCATGGCCAATCCGAATTGCTTCAGTTGATTGCTGCACTGAAGCCGCCGCGCCGCTTCACGCGCTTGTTGCACCGCTGGCAGCAGCAGCCCAACCAGTATTCCAATAATGGCAATGACCACCAACAGTTCTACGAGAGTAAAACCTCTGCGGGGTTGGGGACGATTCTGTAGCATCGGGCACCTCGGAATGAAAGGAAAAGGTGAATTCGAGGAACGTCCTCGACCGCTAAGCGAGATCACCCACCTTTAAGTTGCACGTAATGGCTCGGCGGAGTGACTTAATTAAACGTCACGTTCGGCCGAGTGTCATTCCTTATTTGCGTAAAAGAGTTACGGTATCTTGTCATTGCGGCTGCAGATGCGCTCCCCTGTCCTAGGGTCAACATGCAGGGTCGGTGCGACGATATTGAAGGGGGACAATGCGTTTCGATGCGAGGGGAAATTGCGATGCGACGTGTAGCACTGATCATTGAAACGTCTCGAACTTACGGACGAGACCTGTTGCGTGGCATCAAGCGATACACACACGAACACGAACCTTGGTCGTTATTCGTTGAGGCGCGCGATCTCGACTCCAAGCCGCCCTCTTGGCTTCGCAGCTGGCATGGCGATGGCATCCTCACGCGATCGGGAAGCTATGCGATCGCCAGTGCGGTTCGTCGAACCGGCATCCCGGCGGTGGAACTTCGCTCACGGCGGTGGAATACGAAGCTGCCACACTTAGGCATCGACAATGGTTTGGTCGCGACGATGGTGGCCGAACATTTTCTGGAAAGAGGATTTCAACACTTTGGCGTTTTCGCGTTGGACGTCGAACCTTACTTTGTCGAACGACGCAAGAAATTTGTGTCGTTCCTGCACGAACGTGGTTTCCAATGTTCGGTCTTTCGTCAACCTGGACAACTGGAGAAAGCGGAGGCGTGGGAGTCTCAGCAGCGTCAACTGATGGATTGGATTCGCGAGCTTCCGCGACCAACCGCCATCATGGCTTGTACAGACCAACTGGGATGCTGGTTGCTCGATGCCTGCTTCCGACTTTCCATTCGTGTTCCTGAAGATATCGCGGTCGTGGGGGTAGAAAACGACGAACTGTTGGCCACCATGAGTACGCCGCCATTAAGTAGCGTTCGCTTCCCAGGAGAACAACTGGGATACGAAGGAGCTCGCATGTTGGAACGCATGATGCGAGGAGAAGATCTTGAGATTCGATCGGCGCTACTGGCTCCACTTGGTGTAGAGACAAGGCAATCGTCGGATATCGTGGCAATCGACGACCCGTGGTTGTCGCGAGCGATTCAAATCATTCGTGAAAGAGCCACGGATGGATTGAACGTTACCGATTTAATGACCGAAGTGCCCCTGTCGCGTAGCTCACTGGAACGAGGATTCCGGCAGTTTCTCGGACGTTCACCAAATGAGGAAATCGTTCGCGTTCGCGTTGAACAGGTGTGTCGGCTGCTTCGCGAAACCGACATCAATCTCGACGGCATCGCCCAACGCGCTGGATTCTCCCGAGCTCAATATATGGTGGAAGTTTTTCGGAAACACAAAGGCATGACACCTGGCGTCTATCGCCGGCAACATAAACCTCGCTAGTTCCAGATGAGCCACCATGCTGACAGAACGTGGATGCGGTTGTTCACGCAATCCACAAGGCGATATCGAACACCTTTCTTGCCTTGGGGGGCAAGTGATGCCTCACTCCAAGTTGGAGAGATGTTTCGACTCGGTTTCTCCGCTGTATGGTGCGATTGCATGGAGCCCCGCCGAAAGGTCCTGGTCGGGGGGGGCGAAGCGTTAGCGAGCTTGCGATAGCCGGAGGAGTCGATGACAATCAAAAACATCGGCGGGCAGGATGGGGTAGGGCTGCTGCGGTGTATACCGTTCTCCATCACAGATATATCAGTCTTTCATTCCTTGCGGCAACACGTTCTTTTATTGGATGCAATACGCCGAACTTCATTGCAAATCGAATTTTTCGTTTCTCGAGGGAGCTTCGCATCCGGCGGAATTGGCGGATCAGGCGCATCGATTGGGCTACCGTGCGCTGGCGGTGACCGATCGCAATTCGTTGGCCGGGGTGGTGCGGGCGCATACGGCGGCCAAAGATGTTGGGCTGAAGCTGTTGATCGGTGCGGAATTGCATTTCACCGACGCGACGCCGGTTGTCGTCTGGGCGACTGATCGAGCGAGCTATGGGCGGCTGTGCCAGCTGTTGAGCGCCGGTCGGTTGCGGGCAGAGAAGGGGGAGTGCGAACTGCACTGGCAGGATCTTGTCGATCACCAGCAAGGGCTGCTGGCGGGAGCTATCGTTCCGTCGCCGCGGGATCGCGCGGCGACGGAGGCTTCGCCGACGCAAGATGTCGATTTGCGGCAGGCCTTGGGCCGGTTTCACGATCTGTTTGGCGACCGTGGATATCTGTTGTGCTCGCTGCAACGAGGCGTCGACGATCGCGAACAACTGGCGCGAATGATCGACCTATCGCGGCAAACATCGCTGCCGTTGGTCGCCGCCGGCGACGTTCACTATCACTCGCACCAGCGGATGTTGGTCCACGATCTCGTCACCGCGATCCGACTGGGGACGACGATCGATTCGATTCAAGAGGATCGATTTGCCAACAGCCAACGCCACCTGCGTTCGCTCGATGAGATCGCGGAGATCTTCGGCGAGCAACCGGAACTGTTGGAGCGGAGCTGCGAAATCGCCGACCGCTGCAACTTCCGGCTCGACGAACTGCGGTACGAATATCCCAAAGAAGACCTCGCCCCCGACGGCGTCTCAGCGATCGACTACCTAAAACAATTGGCCTGGCACGGGGCCAAACAGCGTTACCCCGAGGGGGTGCCGCAGCGGTTGATCGAGATGCTGCGGCACGAGACCCAGCTGATCGAGGAGCTCCACTACGAAGCCTACTTCTTGACCGTGTGGGATGCGGTTCGATTCGCTCGCAGCCGCGGGATCCTCTGCCAGGGCCGGGGCTCGGCGGCCAATTCCGCTGTCTGTTATTGCTTGGGCGTGACGTCGATCAACCCGGCCGAGATGGACCTGTTGTTCGAGCGATTCATCAGCCGCGAGCGAGCGGAGGCACCCGACATCGACGTCGATTTTGAGCACCAACGCCGCGAGGAGGTGCTGCAATATCTGTACGAAAAGTACGGCCGCGATCGCTGCGGAATGACGGCGACGGTGACGTCGTATCGTACCAAGAGTGCGATTCGCGAAGTCGGCAAAGCGTTGGGCGTGTCGCTGGATTGCATCGATGCTTTGGCCAAAGTGGCTGAACGCTACGGACAAGAGGACTTCCCCGACCTAGCCGAAAAGGCGGGCCTGCCGCTGGGCAGCGAGGTCGGCCAACGGTTCCTGCATCTTGTCGAATCGCTGCGTGGCTTCCCGCGCCATCTATCGCAACACGTCGGCGGAATGGTGATGACTCAGGGGCTGCTGTCGGAGCTGTGCCCGATCGAAAACGCGGCGATGGAAGGCCGTACGGTGATCCAGTGGGACAAAGATGACCTGGATGAATTGGGGATCTTGAAAGTCGATTGCCTGTCGCTGGGGATGCTTTCGGCGATCCATCGCTGCTTCGACATGGTTGAAAATCACTCCGGCCGCGCGTTGACGCTGGCAACGATCCCACCGGACGATCGCGCGACGTATGACATGATCTGCGCGGCCGATACGGTGGGCGTTTTCCAGATCGAAAGTCGAGCTCAGATGAGCATGCTGCCGCGGCTGCGTCCGCGCTGTTATTACGATCTGGTGATCGAAGTTGCGATCGTCCGTCCCGGTCCAATCCAGGGGAACATGGTCCATCCCTATCTGCAAGCTAGGCAGGATCGTTCGCAGGTAAAATATCCCAGCGAAGCGATCCGGGGCGTGTTGGAGAAGACGCTGGGCGTGCCGATTTTTCAAGAGCAAGCGATGAAGCTGGCCGTTGTCGCGGCCGGGTTTACGCCGGGAGAAGCCGATCAATTGCGGCGTGCGATGGCAGCTTGGCGGCGTCCGGGAGTGATCGATCAATTCCGCAAAAAGCTGCTCGAAGGGATGCAGGCCAACGGCTTTGGGGGCGAGTTTGCCGAACACGTCTTCACGCAGATCCGCGGCTTCGGCGAATACGGCTTTCCCGAATCGCACGCCGCCAGTTTTGCGCTGCTCGTCTACGCGTCGGCTTATCTGAAGTGTCACTACCCAGCCGCCTATTGTGCTTCGCTATTGAACAGCCAGCCGATGGGGTTCTATTCCGCGGCGCAATTGGTTCGCGACGCACAACAGCACGGCGTGCAGGTGCTTCCGCCCGATGTAAACGACAGCGACTGGGACTGCACGCTGCAGCCGATCGATCCGGCGGCCGGCGGCAGCGGCAACTCGGCGCGTTCGCTCGCCGTGCGGCTTGGCCTGCGATTGGTTCGCGGGCTGGCGGAGTCGACGGCGCAGCAGGTCGTCGACGCTCGCAACGCATCGGGGCGATTCACCGGCTTGGCCGACCTGACGCGGCGTGCGGGGCTCAGCAGTGCGCAAACATCGCAACTGGCCGACGCCGACGCGCTGCGGTCGATGTCTCCCAACCGGCGGGCTGCGATCTGGGAATCGTTGGCGCAAGACGACCATCCCGAACGGACGCCGCTGTTTGCCGAAAACGAATCGGGAGACGACGACGAGGTCCCGACAAGCTTGGGAACGCTGTCGTCGATGCAAGAGGTGCATGCGGATTACAGCACGCTGGGGCTGAGTCTGCGAGCTCATCCGATCTCGTTTTACCGCGAGCATCTGAACGAACTGCAAGTCTCTCGAGCTGACCAGTTGCCACCGATGCGCGACGGCCAACATATCCGCGTCGCCGGGCTGGTCGTGCTGCGTCAGCGGCCGGGGACCGCCAAAGGAATCACCTTTGTCACGCTGGAGGATGAAACCGGAGCGATGAACCTGGTCCTGTTCCCGAAGGTTTGGCAGCAGTTCTTTACGATCGCACGGACCAGCAACTTCTGGCTGGTCCACGGCAAACTGGAGAATCGCAAAGGAGTGATCCACGTGATCGTCGGCCGATTGGAAGATCTGTCGGAACAATTCGACAGCGTCGACATCCAATCGCGCGACTTCCATTGATCCCGACGATCGGGACTCAGACGGCGACCTTCAAATTACGCAGCTTTGCGCTGTTGATGGATCCGTTGGCTGGCCGCTTCGACCGATTCGGGCGGAGTGGCAAACGCACCAACTTGTTCCGGTTCGCTTGCGTCGCCGAGCCATTGACGGCAGTCGATCGCTTCCAAAACCTGTTCAGCCACGGCGACAGCGCGAGCGCCATCGGCACCGCTGACCGTCGGCTGGCTGCCGCTTTGGATGCTGATCACAAAGTCGTGCTGTTCGTCCAAGATCGCGTTTCTCGGTTGGATCTCCGGCGACTGCGAAGCCAACCAATGGCTGAACAATTGCTCGCGGAAGTCGGCCAGCGGTCCGGCGGCTGTCAATTCGAACGACCGTTCGGCGATCGACGCCTCGGGCTGAATCAAGGTCGCCGAAGGACCGGAGAAGTCGATGTTGGCGTAGCCTCGCGGGCCGTAGACCTGCATCGTTCGAGCTGCCGCAGGGCTGATTCGCGATGCCTTCAGGTTGGCGACTAGACCGCATTCGAACGTGATCCGAGCTTCGGCAACGTCTTCGTGATCGCTGATCACCGACAATCCGCTGGCGTCGATCCGTTGGACCGGGGCGGAGGTCAGCGAGAGGACGAGGTCGATGTCGTGGATCATCAAATCCATGACAACGCCGACGTCCAAGCAGCGGCCGGGAAAGCTGCTGGCTCGAACCGCTTCGATGTATTTAGGATGCTCGAGCATCGATTCGGCAGCCGACCAAGCGGGATTAAACCGCTCGACGTGGCCGACTTGCAGCGTGCAACCGTTTTGTTTGGCCAAGGCGACCAAACGGTCGGCATCTTCGCTGGTCGTGGTGATCGGTTTTTCGATGAACAGATGCTTTTTGGCGCGAAGCACATCGCTGCCGATCTCCGCGTGCAGATCGGTCGGGGCGGCTAGGATCACGCCGTCGACAAGTCCCAGCAGATCGCGATAGTCGGCGAAAGTTGGCACGCTGAACTGATCCTCGATCGCTTGCCGAGCGGCGGCGAAGGGATCGCTGACGGCGACCAGTTGGACGTCGTCGATCGTGCTGAGCAGTTTTGCGTGGATCTTGCCCAAGTGGCCCGCTCCGATTACGCCAAGCTTCAATCGAGTCATCTTCTCTCTACTCCGTTATCGTTGGGCCAAGTGGCAGATTTGTCGGTGGACGCCCGATCAAGCAGCCTTGCGGCGATCGCGTCCGCGGCCATTCTTGCCGCCGGTTTGATGTTCCAGGAAATCGAGCAGTCGCAGCAGCGACGGTTGGATCGGTCCGCTGTTGAGCAGGCGCTGCCGCGTTTCAGCGACGCCAACCGAGCGGCGATAGTACAGCTTAAACGCCTCGGTGATCACGCGGATTTCATCGTTGCTGAAGTCGTTGCGTTTGAGTCCGACGACGTTGACGGTTCGCGGGCGGGCGGGCGATCCTTCAGCCAACATATATGGCGGCACGTCTTGCTTGACGCGCGAGAGTCCACTAATGAAGCAGTAGGCCCCAACCGATGCGTAGTGGTGGACGGCGACGCCGCCCGACAAGATCGCATCGTGATCGATGTGAACGTGTCCACCCAACATGCAGTTGTTGGCCATCACGATCCGGTCGTTCAGACGACAATCGTGGGCGACGTGGGCGTAAGCCATCAAATAACAATGGTCGCCGATCGACGTGATCCCATCTTCTTTTTCGGTCGCGCGATTGATCGTGCAACCTTCGCGGATCACATTCCCATCGCCGATGATGACCTGCGTTGGCGAACCTTGGTAGCTGAGGTCCTGCGGTTCACCACCGATCACCACGTTGGGAAAGATGTGATTGTTTTCACCGATCGTGGTGTGTCCCATGATCGTGACGTGGTTTTCGATCTGCGTTCCGGTGCCGATGCGAGCATGCGGTCCGATAAGGCAGAAGTGGCCGACGCGAACATCGTCGCCCAATTGAGCGCGAGGGTCGACGACGGCGGTGTGCGCGATGGTGACGCTCATAGGGGAAAGCCCTTCCTTGGGCCACGGTGGTCCGTTTAGTTAATTAGTGACGCATCCATTGCGTCGTTTGATCGTATCAACATTTGCCCAACGACGGCAATTCCGACTTGCGGCAACTGCCTCAGGCCGTTTTACGAGAACCGTTCATCGACCGACAGCTCAATTGTTGCAATTCGGCTGCCATCGAAGCGTTCAGTTCGTGTCCACCGCGGTGGGATACAAAACGTCCGATCAGCGGGAATCCGGCCAGTGCCAGGTCGCCCACCAAGTCCATCGCTTTGTGACGTGCGCACTCATTCTCAAAGTGCAAGCTGTTTTCGACTAACCCATGGTCGTCGAAAATCAACAGATCTTGATTCGTTACGTGTCCAGCAACGCCGCTGGCTCGCAACTGTTTGGCCTGGTCCGCGGTCACAAAAGTTCTCGCTGGAGCCAGTTCTTTGGCGAACGATTCGGGAGTCACCTGGAACGCCGCGGTCTGCGGACGGATCGGGCAATCGTCGCCGTAATCCAACCGGTATTCGACTTCGAAACTATCCGAATCGCTTGGTGAAGCCTCGATCCAATTCGACGCCGAACCGATTCGCAACAAACGATCGACCCGGTAGGGCCGGATCGTAGTCGCTTGTTCGACGCGAGCTGTGGAGTTGAGGGCATCGACAAATGCCGCTGCCGAACCATCCATTCCGGGCATCTCTTCGGCATCGACTTGGATCTCGCAATTGTCGATCTGCAGCGCCGAAAGCGCCGCCATCAAATGCTCGACCATCGAGACCACAGCCCCGGTGTCGCTGCTCAACACAGTTCGCAGCGACATGCTTTGGCGAAACCCGACCAAGCCTGGGACACTTGGGCACCCAGGCAGATCGGTGCGGACAAATCGGATCCCCGAGCCTGGGTCAGCCGGCAGGAAACGCACCGTGACCTGCTGGCCCGACCAGTAACCGCGGCCGGTCACTTGGCAAGCTGCTTCAATCGTGTGCTCGACTCGCTGACAAGTCATAGGAACGAACTCCGATATCGACCGAAAACAAAAACTAGCGAGTGGCGACTTTGGTGCCCATGGCTTGCATGACCATTTGGGTCAGGTCCAACTTAGGGCTGTGGTAGACCACACCCTTCATCACGCCACGCAGAACCGAATCTTGCTTTTCCAGTTCCATCTCTTCGCTGTTGTAACGCAGAACCAGGTCGATTCCGTTGTATTCGGAAACCTGCTTCACGACGGCGCGGATCTTTTGGTAGTTGTCGAAGTAGATACGCGCTTCGGCGTCCGCCAATTCTTTACGCTTGCGGATGGTTTCCAGTTTGACCTTGGATTCCATTCCAGCCAGCTTCTCTTCTTGGCCAGCGTATTCGGGCGAACCTGGCTTGTAAGTCTTCAGCAGTTCAGCTTCCTTCTGCATCGACTTGCGAACGTTCGCCATCTCTTGCTCGTACGCCTTCATCGAGTTTTCGATTTGAGCGACTTCGGACTTGATGGCGTCGGAATTCTTGAAGATGAACGCGACGTCGATCACAGCGATCTTGCCGCCAGCAGCTTGTTGGGCCGATGCCAGCGCTGGCACCATCGCGATGCTCAACAGGGTACCGAGAATGATGGTCGTTGCCTTGGTAATCCGCACGTCTGCTCTCCTTGTCTGGTGCGTTGTAGTTTTGCCACGGGCCGAGCGTCTCAACCTGCGGCGATCGACACATTCCATGAGTCGACCTACGGGGCGGCTATTCTGCCGACCTGTCCAGTTCGCGTAAAGATTAATTTGACCAAAAGATGACCCAAACGGTCATTTCTTTTCGCCCAATGTCGCCTTCACGCTGCGAGGCTGCCCTTGGCGAAGCACTTGAAACTCAAGCGTCTCGCCTCCCGCATGCCTCGCCAAATAGTCCAACACCGTTTGGATCGATGTTAATTTCTGGTCCCCAGCCTGAATCAGAGCGTCGCCCACCATCAAACCAGCCTGTGCCGCAGGCCCATCGGGAACCACTTGGACAATCGTTACCCGATCGTCCGACATGCGAAGCTGAACACCTAAATATGCGGCTTTTTGCTTGCGAATCCCCTTTCCTCGCCGTGTGGTCTGGAAAACGGGCCGCTGCGGTTCGGTCGCAATTTCACGTGTCGCCTCGGTAACCATATCGGTTATCCGGGTCAGTCCGATCAAATTGATTTTGTCGAAATCATCACTTGGTCGGTGATAGTCGTTGTGCAGCCCGGTAAAGAAATGCAGAACGGGAATGCTCTTCTCGTAAAACGATTGGTGATCGCTGGGGCCGTAGCCGCTGGGATCGATGTCTAACGAAAATTGAAACTGCTCGTTCAGCTGGCGGACCATCGCGTCAAAGTTTTCGGCGGTCCCGGTTCCATAGATCGAGAGGACGTTCCCTTTCAGTCGGCCGACCATGTCGAGGTTCAACATCGCCACCGTCTGCTCCAAGCCAAACCGCGGATTGCGGACATAATGAGCGCTTCCCAACAGCCCCCGCTCTTCGCCGGTGAAGGCGATGAAGACGATCCGGCGGCGCTGTGGCTCTTGCGATTGGCTCAGCCGCCGCGCGATCTCCAGCAGCGCGGCGGTCCCGCTAGCATTGTCGTCGGCGCCGTTGTGAACCGCGATTGTTCCGGGAGCCAGCGAACCGATGCCTCCCATCCCGACGTGATCGTAGTGAGCACCGACGATCACCGTCTCCTCGGCCAGCGATCCGCTGCCGGGCAGTTCCGCGATCACGTTGCGAGCCATCACCTTGTCGGTTTGCAGATCGGTTTGGATCGACGCGGTCACGCCCGGCAACAAGCCGCTGATCGGACGGAAGTCGCGGTCGATCGACTGTTCGATATCCAGCAGCGATCGGCCCATCGACTGCTGCAGCAAGCCGTCGATCACGGCCCGAGAGACGCAGACGGTTGGCAGTTTCTTGTCGGCGCTGCCGTTGCCCGCATCGGTGACCTCCAGGAGCGCGTCCTCTGAATTGCTATCATCTTGCTTGCCCAATTCGATCGCCGAAGCGTGGTCGTTGACGACGATCACCCCGACGGCGCCGTGCGCTATCGCGCCGCTCATCTTCGTCGAAAAGTAGGCTGCTGGTGTGGGACTGGTTTTGCCGAGCGGATTGTTCGGATCGCCCAAACGCGGTTCTTTGCGGAGCACGATCACGATCTTGCCCTGCACATCGAGACCGGCGTAGTCGTCGTAGCCGGCTTGCAGCGCGGTGATCCCATAACCGACGAAGGCCAACGGAGCTTGAACCTGTCCCGAACTGCCGAGCGCTAGCGGGGTGAAGGTCTTGCCCAGTTGAAGGTTCAGCGGTGCGGCTCCCTGACGGTCGATCTGCACATGATTTTTTGCAGGGTCGCCGACCGTGGTCGTCGAATCGACGGCTAGCGACTGAAAGGGCTGGCTGTCGATCAATTCGGTTCGCAGGCCGAGGCTAGCAAATCGCTCGGCGATGAACTCCGCAGCTTGAGCGATTTCGGGAGTCCCGACGCCGCGACCCTTGAGTTCTTCGCTGGCGAAATAGCGGATGTCGCGATCGATCCGCTCAGCCGCTTCGAGATCGCTCGCCTTGAGCGATTGCATTCGCTGCTGCGACAGCTCCTCGGCACTCGCAAGTGCAACAGGCAGACCAACAAAAACCAACAGGACCGTGGACAGCCGCGCGTAGATATTCAACCTTGAATTTCCGTCGATGGGAGGCCCGTCGCAGTAACAGCGACCGGCTCACTGGATTAATGGGTGTGAAAGACGACAAACTTGATTGTCGCCGATTCACCCGCCCCAACAACCGGTCGCGCAGCGATTTGCAGGGCTACGGTGCGGTGGTAAGCCGCCGGTTCCAGAGGGACTGCGGCGAGCGGGCGCCGCAGTCGCTTGCTAGCAAATTCGCGATCCACGCTCCGATCGCTCCGGCATTGCGGAGCGATCTTTCAGCGGGAGCGCGAGAGCGTTCGACGAGAGTTGGCAAAGATCTCTCGTCGATGTCAGTCGTCGAACTTCGACCTAGAAGATTCCCTTGTCGAGCGAATCGTCGTCGTCGGAGCCTGCGTCGTCCGCATCCTCGTCCTCTTCGGGTTCGTCCAAACGGACCAGGATGTAGTTCTCCACGCGGTCGGGACCGAAGTGAACCAACAGTGGGACTTCGTCTTGGGTCAGGTTATAGAGACCGGTTTCGGCGACCACCTTGTCGCTCTCCCCGATCCGCATCGCGACGCGTTGGGTGTTCTTATCGACGCGACCTTGGACCGCCGCCGATTCATCGGTTTCGGTGTTGTACAACGTCCCCGAAACGACTCCCGATTTGTCGACCGCCAACTGGATGATCCGCGTCGGTTCGACATCCGATTTGCTGGTCGAGAGCGCAAAGGTTCCAAGCGGCAACCATTCCGCTTCGTCGGCCGCTTCTTCGGACTCCGGTGGCTCAACGGTCGCAAGCACCGCGGCGCTTTGAGCAAATTCATCCGCCGACGCGACGTCTTCACCATCGATGTAGACGCGGTTGTCTTCGTAGGTCACGTTGCCGCCGCTGCCGTAATCGTAATAGATCGGTTCCGACCAAACGGTGGCTGGCGCGGTCCAGTTGAACCACGACGACGCGACGTTCCAGGTCGGCCGCTGCCACCAGTAGCCCCACGGATAGTCGTTGAAGCGATGGTAATAGTGCCATCGGCAGACGCCACTGGGGTGCCGATACCACCAGTCGCCGTGGAACCAGTTGTGGTGATGGTGGTAACCGGTCCAACGCGTTCGCACGTTGTTGCCCCAGCCGTGCCAATAATTGACGCGGCCAGGCCGACTGCCAGCCCAGCCATGCAGGCCGCCCATCTGCCGGTCCCAACGCTTCTCGATGGAAACGATGTTGTTCCGATCGATGTTGACCCATGACGGACGGTTGTTGATCACCGTGTTGCCGATTCCGATGTTGCCAATGTTGATCGGGCGATTGTTCCAGCCCGGCCGACCAGCGGTTCCAGGGGGGATGTGCCCCGGATGTCCTGGGCGGTGATCGGGACGGTGATCGCCCGGCCGATCGGGGCCACCGGGACGGTTGCCGGGGCGATTGGGATAACGATCGCCCACATCGCCAGGTTTAGGGCCCGGCTTGTGTCCCGGCTTGTGTCCCGGCTTGTGTCCCGGCTTGTGTCCCGGCTTGTGTCCCGGCTTGTGTCCCGGTTTATTCCCAGGTTTAGGCCCTGGCCGTACCCCGCCATCGAGACCTAAAAAGTCGCCCAAGTCCCCTGCCGAAGGTCGGTCGTTGTGACCGGGGCGGTTGCCAAAACCAGGCCGGTCATTGCCGCCAGGTCGGTTGCCGAAACCAGGCCGATCGTTGTCGCCGGGACGGTTGCCCGAACCGGGGCGGTCGTTGCCGCCGGGTCGGTTCCCCGAACCGGGCCGGTCGATTTGACCGGGCAGCGTCGAGGGGCGTCCGTGGCCGCCAAGGCTAGGGAAGCTGGGGCGATCGCCCAAGTTGCCGGGCAGTTTGGAGGGCCGGTCCGATCCGGGACGATCCCCCGAGTTGCCAGGCGGTTTGGAGGGGCGGTTCGATCCGGGACGATCGCCGCCACCGCCGAGATTTCCAGGGAAGTTCGGCTTCGAAGGCTTCAGTCCACCGCTAAAGCCGCCGCCGAATCCCGAGTCGCCCGGGCGTGACGAAGGCAGGCTGGGCCGGTTGCCAGTCGATGGCCGAGATGGCGTTGAAGGTCGCGTCGACGGCATCGAAGGACGTGATGGCATGGAAGGCCGAGTCGATGGCATGGAGGGACGCGACGGCATCGAGGGCCGACCTCCGCCACCGCCGCCGCCGAGATGTGGCATGCTAGCCGATCGTCCGCCGCCGCCGACGCGTCCACCGCCGCCGCCACCGTGACCACCGCCGCCGCCGCGGAATCCGCCTGCCAGCGTGAGGTTCCCATCGTAGACGGGCAGCACCAGCAACGCGCAAACAAAGATGATTCGCTTTTTCATGGATTCAAACTTTCGTTGTATTATTGTTGCGTGGTTGTGACGGTGGCTTCCGGCGCGTCGCTTACTTCGACGCGCCGGACCATGACCGATGGGGTGGAAGGCTGCAGTTCGCCTTCGATCTCGCGGCCGACCAATTGGACAGCAAACGCGTCATTCGATTCTGGGGTCAGGATGTAAGTTCCCGAAGCGGTCCGGCCATCTGCCAGTGTCTGAGTCGCTTTGATCAGCCATTCGTCGCCGTTGCGGCTCCACATCCCTTCGCCAAACGATCCGTCGGCGTCGAACGTCCACGAACGCAATTGCTGCCGGATCGGATCCCATCCGATGATCTGCGTGCTCTGCGCGACGCTGCCATCGTCGGCAGTCGCTTGGAAGGATCGGATCAGAAACGACCCGCCGATCGATCGGCGAACCGTTGCGCGAACGGGCGATTCGGTGTCAGCGTCCTGCCACGATCCGACCAACCACTCCAGCTGCGAAATCGCATTGCCCGCCGATGCCGGCGTCGGGGTCAGCATCTCTTCCATCGAATCGATCAACCACTGGTCCCCCTGCTTCTTCATGATCGCCGAAAACTGGTTGAAGACCGGGGCGTTCGATCCGTTGGTGACAGCAACCTGGCCGTCGACACTCGCTATGCTATCGGTGATCATTCGCACATGCTCAACCGTGCCGGAGATCTTGATCGGTGCTTCTTCTTCGAACAGCGTCTTGATATCGCCAACGATCAGATCGCGGCCATCGGTGCGTTCGGCTAAGTTGCGATCCATGTGCGTCGCGTTTTCCGACCAAGCTTTCGAAACCGTATCGAAATCCTTGGCATTAAAGGCAACGACATAGTTCTGGATCGCGGCCCGAACCGCCTCTTCGCTTCCCACCGCGACACCGCTTGGAATTGCCAATACAGAGGTTAGGAGCCAAGCGAAACAATGCATCGATCTCATTTTGTGGTCTCTTCAGAAGTCGGATGAGCGGACGACGCCACGACGCGGCAAGGTCCTAGTTGGGGTGCAGATTGGCCAGCAAGAACTGTTCAGCTATTGAGCCAACTAAGTATAGGGTCCTCCGCAGGCGATGGGAGGAAAAATTGATGGGGCCATTCACCGTTTGAGGTCAGGCACCATTGGTAACCCGGCGCGTAAACCGAGCCCCCGCGTGAATTGCTCGCTTACGCGTCGGGTTGCCAATTCCCCGAGACGATCCCGTTTGAAACAGTGACTTGCCCTGGAAAAATCGATTCTTCGTAAGGCAACAGCCGAATATTAATGTTACAATAAACCTTCCCCCTCCCACCCGCCGAGCGTCTTCGCGCTTGCAACTATCGCCCGCCCCATGCCTCACCTTTCCCAGAGGGCTTCGCTGATGAGCGTATCACCGCGTTCAATTTTCAAAATTGCGCTGCTGTTGATCTTTGCGACCAATGCCGGCTTGGCGCTCGCCGCCGAATCGAGTCCGCCGCACGGAGATCCGTCTCCTGCCGACATCGAATACTTTGAGCGGAAGATCCGACCGCTGCTGCACCAGCATTGTTTCGAGTGCCATTCGGCTGATTCGAAGACGCTGCACGCCGGTCTGCGACTCGACAGTCGATCCGGAATTTTGGAGGGGGGCGACAGCGGACCAAGCGTCGTGCCGGGCAAACCGGACGAGAGTCTGTTGATCTCGTCGATCCACTACAACGACTACGAAATGCCCCCCAAGGGCAAACTGTCCGATCGCGACATCGCCGAACTGACCAACTGGGTTTCTCGCGGCGCTCCCTTTCCAGCCGCCGCCAGCGACGATCCCGCTCCCGCCGCGGGAATCGACATCCAGCAGGGCCGCGAGTTCTGGTCGTTCCAACCGCTGCAAGAGTCGCCGTTGCCGGAGGTCGCCAACGCCGCTTGGCCACAACAACGGATCGATTGGTTTGTGCTGGCCGCTCAAGAACGGGCCGGTTTGCATCCGGCGGACGAAGCCGATCGGCGGACGCTGCTGCGTCGCTTGGCCTTCGATCTGACCGGCCTGCCGCCAACCCTAGCGCAGCAGGAACAATTTGTTAATGACAACGAACCCGACGCGTACGAACGGCTTGTCACCGATTTGATGCAGTCGCCCGCCTTCGGCGAACGTTGGGGCCGTGTCTGGCTCGACCTAGCTCGCTACACCGATGCGACCGCGTCGTGGTTGAACCAAGAGGGGAAGGCGCACCTGTATCGTGACTGGGTTGTCCGCGCGATGAACGCCGACATGCCGTACGACGAATTTGTTCGTCGACAATTGGCGACCGACATGATGCCGGAGACCGAGCCCGAGGATATCGCCGCGCTCGGCTTCCTGGGACTCAGTCCAACCTATTGGAAAGAACTGCAGCTTCCCTGCGAGATCATCAAGGTGATCGTTGCCGATGAGTGGGAGGAGCGGATCGACGCAATCTCGCGGACCTTCTTGGGGCTGACCGTCGCCTGCGCCCGCTGCCACGACCACAAATTCGACCCGATAACCACCGAAGACTATTACGCCTTGGCCGGCGTCATCGCCAGCAGTCGATTGACCGCGAGGCCGACCATTTCGGAAGAGGAATATGAGCCGATCCGATTGGCGAAACTCGAGGTCGCTCGGCTGGGAACCAAAATCAAAGCGCTCAAGAAAAAGAAGCCGCTGCCCAAAGAGGAGATCGACAAACTCACGGCCGCCAAAAACAAACTGGCTACATCGACGCCTGGCTACAGCGATCCGCTAGCCACCGCGGTTAGCGAGGAATCGCTGTATGTCGTCCCGGCGGGGCCAACGAATCACGATGGCACGCGGCTGGATTACAAACCGGGCTCGCAAGATCTGAATCTGTTCATCCGCGGAAATCCCAATCGCTTGGGACCGGTCGTTCCGCGTCGCTTCTTGAGCGTGCTGTCGTCGGACGAACCGACGCCGTTCCAACAGGGAAGCGGCCGCTTGGAACTGGCCGATGCGATCACGCGGCAGGCCGCCCCGCTGACCGCTCGCGTGATCGTCAACCGGATTTGGCTCGCCCACTTCGGCAGCGGACTGGTCTCGACCCCAAGCAACTTTGGCCAGCTGGGCGAACGACCAACGCACCCCGAATTGCTGGACGATCTGGCGGCTCGGTTCGTCGCCAACGGCTGGTCGCTGAAGTGGCTGCATCGCGAGATCGTGATGTCGGCAACGTATCGTCAAGCCAGCCAACGATCGGCCGAACAGGAACAGATCGATCCCGACAATCGTTGGCTCGGCCGCATGAATCGCCGCCGCCTGGATATCGAAGCGTGGCGCGATGCGATGCTGACCGCCAGCGGCCAGTTGGACGCGACCACTCCCGGCGAATCGGTTTCGTTTGACGACAGCAAGAACCACTACCGGACCCTCTATTCGACGGTTCACCGCCGCGATATGTCCAAGGGTTTGCAGCTGCACGACTTCCCCGACCCCAACGGGCACAGCCCCCAGCGGATCGCCACGACGACGGCGCTACAGGGGCTGTATTTGCTGAACAGTTCGTTTGTGGCTGGGCAAGCCGACACGCTGGCAAAGCGGATCGTCCGCGAGACGCCAGGCGACTTGACGCAGCAGATCGATCGGACGCATCGGTTGTTGTTCGGCCGGCCGGCGACAGCGGACGAGGTCGAATTGGCGACTGAATTTCTTGCGGATCAAGCCGACGATCCGACCAGCGACGCATGGCGACAGTACGCCCATGCGGTCTTAGGTTGTAACGAATTCCTTTTTGTGGACTGACCAACATGCTACCTCCATCGAACTCCGAAGCCACTTCGATCGATCGCCGCAACCTGTTGCAGACGCTTGGTGGCGGCATGGGCATGCTGGGCGCAGCCTCGATGCTCTCTCAGCCCGCCGCGGCGGCCGCAACTGCTGGGGGCCGCGTGTTGCACAATCCGCCCAAAGCGAAACGCGTGATCCATCTGTTCATGAACGGCGGTCCGTTTCAGTGCGATCTGTTCGACCCCAAGCCGATGCTGAACAAGTTTGCGGGGCAGCGGCCGGCAGAGGCGGATCTGGTTACCGAGCGGAAGACCGGCAACCTGCTGGCATCGCCAGCCAAATTCAAGCCCGCCGGAAAGAGTGGAGTTCCGGTCAGCGACCTGCTGCCACATCTGAGCAAGCATATCGACGACATCTGTGTGTTGCGATCGATGCACGCCGACAATCCGAACCACGGCCCGGCGCTGCTGCAGATGAACAACGGCACGATTCTGCCGACCCGCCCCAGCATGGGCGCTTGGTTCCTGTACGGTCTGGGGACCGAGAACCAAAACCTGCCCGGGTACGTCGTCTTGTGTCCGGGGCGACCGGTCCGGTTCTCGATCCTTTGGAACAGCGCCTTCCTGCCGTCGGCTCACCAAGGAACCTATATCAATCACTCCAACCTCGATCCCGCCAAAATGGTTCCCTACCTGCGGAACGAACAATGGGATCGCCAGGCGCAGCGACGTCAACTGGACCTGATGCAGAAGCTCAACACCGCCCATCGCGAAATGCGTGGCAGCGACCCGGCTTTGGATGCGCGGATGCAATCGATGGAGACTGCATATCGGATGCAGACTCAAGCCAACGACGCCTTTGATCTGAATCAAGAATCAAAAACGACCCGCGAGAACTATGGCTCCGGTCACTTTGCCAACGGCTGCCTGTTGGCTCGCCGCTTAGTCGAACGAGGCGTCCGTTTTGTGCAGCTGTATTACGGCAACGGACAGCCCTGGGACACGCACTCCAAGCACGACGAGAGTGTCAAAAAGTTGGCGAAGAACATCGACCAACCGACAGCGGCGCTGTTGGGCGATCTGAAGCAGCGCGGCTTGCTGGAGGACACGCTGGTGATTTGGGGCGGCGAATTTGGCCGGACGCCGACGTCGGAAAACGGCAACGGACGCGATCACAATCACCACGGCTTCACGATGTGGATGGCTGGCGGCGGCGTTCGCGGCGGGATGACCTACGGCGAGACCGACGACTTTGGATTCAAAGCGGTCCAAGACAAGATGCACGTTCACGACATGCACGCCACCGTCCTGCACCTGTTGGGCCTCGATCACGAGCGCCTGACCTACCGCTACGCCGGCCGCGACTACCGCCTGACCGATGTCCACGGCCGCATCGTCGAAGAGATCATCGCTTGACCGCTGAGCTGAAGTGAACGAGCGGTCCGACACTCATTGCTTCGGAACATCCGCGACAAAATATTCGTGCTGAACCCATTGGGCCTCGACCTCGCATTCGAGCATCACGCGCCCGAGTTCAAAGTCGTCCATCGCACCGCGGACCGGCACCTCACCGCAATCCAGATGATTGCCAATCGCTGGATTGGCGGCGATCCCAGTGATCATCGAACGAATCCGAATCGCTCGGATCGGCCCGCCGACGGCAGCGAAGTGTTGGCCGTAGCCGCCAGCGCGCCCGTGTGTGGAATTCAGAGCTGCGATCGCATCCCACGACCAAGGAGCTTGGTCGGGAGAGAGCCGCAGATCTTGTCGCAGCGATTCGGCAAAGGGTTCCAGGTCGACGCTTGCTTTCACCGTGGCAAAGGCCTCGCCGTCGTAACGGCTGACAAACTGCACCCCTTCGATCGTGAAAGGCCGAGCCGCAGCGGTGGAGACGTTTTGCCCTAGGAGTCGCGTCGCGGACTCCGGCATCGTTTCGGTAAGTGCAGCCCGCAATCGTGGCGAATGTTGAGGCGTGCCGATCGGTGGGACAAACCCGCGATAGCCTCCCTCTTCAGCCGTTTGCTTGCGGAACGCACGGGCGAGCGGCACAAACTCGTTTTGCCGACGACCGGCTTCCGCATCGGCGACGCGGC
This sequence comes from Rosistilla ulvae, assembly GCF_007741475.1. NCBI lineage: Bacteria > Pseudomonadati > Planctomycetota > Planctomycetia > Pirellulales > Pirellulaceae > Rosistilla > Rosistilla ulvae. Next base: position 7,132,887 of record NZ_CP036261.1, read on the forward strand.
CTCGCCATCGCAACAGCTCGCGTGAAGCGGCTCGCTCGCCAGAAATCGTCGCGGCGGCGTCCCCCGTTTTGGCAACTAGCGAATCTAACGCAGCGTCAAAAATGAGATAGCGATCTTTCGGCGGAAGCTGCTGGGAGGCCTGAGCGATCGCATCGATATAATTGCGGTAGAGTGCCAGCGCTTCACCGGCGGAAACTCGCTTTGCATCGGCTTCGATCAACTGAGCCAACGAGGCGTGCATGTAGGCTCGCGTCTCATCGATCGCGACCAACCAGCGGCCTCCCGGATCTTCCGTTTCGCCACGAGCGTCTCCATAGCCCGCGGGGGTGGGGAAACGCAGGCCGGTTGTCATCGCCGCCCATTCGATGGCTCGACAACGTGCACAAGCGACGCTCATCGCGTGCCAGCGATTGACGAGCACCAGAATCGCCTCGGGCCCCGACAGCGTCTTGCCGCCAATCGTACAAGTTCCGGAGTCGCCGACTTCGCGGACCGCGGTTTCCATGTCGGTCGCCAAAGATCCAACGTCCGGAGCGACCGCTTGGATTGCTGCGGTCAGCTGTTGCTTGGCAGCTTCGATCCGCACCGGACGCAGCGCTGCATCGATCTTCGACGTGATGGCCAACGGCTGAACGTACTTTCGCGTCGAGCTACCTGTCAGCCAACCCAACAGTGGATAGAGCGAGTCGATGCCAGCCTGGTATTTCGCTTCCGCCACCGACCACTGCGATCGAGCCGCCAAAGACTCCAGTTCTTTTCCGAGCTTTTGGATCGCTGGCATTTGTTGCTCCAAACGCTGTCGCGCCTGATCGCTCTGCCGCTTTCCACGCTCGGTGGTGCGAGCGGCTTCGAAAGCATCGCGCACCGTTTTCAGATGACTCTGAGCTCGCAATTGGTAGTCGACACCGGCAGGTTCCGCATTAATGACCAACAGCGCTGCATACCGCTGCAACTGCATCGCTTTTGCGTATACCGGCCCTAGTTCATTGATCGGCAATTTTTCAGGTGTGGCAATCGCCTGTTGGTACAACGGCATACGAGGCGTCAAGAGATTGTCGATCTGGGCACACGCAGCGGCTAGCTGCCCGCTGTGCTGACATGCTTGGTGGACATCCAGCGACGCAGTCACGTCCGTTTCCGTCGGATCGGCGAACCCGACCGAACAAAACATGGATCCCGACACGACTCCCAACAGACTGAGAACCTTCAACTTGCCCCACGCCACCGTCAGCATTCGCGGTGCAAGGTTTTTGCAAAGTAACCGTTTCATCATTCGAGTGGCCCTGTGAAAGTACCGGTGACAGCGATCGTCCGATTTTCGTTTGCAAGAGTGAGCGTGCCATCGAGCGTGAGTGTCTGCTGCAAGATCCCTTTTTCTATCGTCAACTGCACCGGTTGAGCGTCGGGGGAATACCAGACCTGATCCCCCGCCTGAAAAAAGAAACGGCCGGAGATCTGCCGGCCTGCCAGTTCATCAAAAGTCGCTTCGTAGACCGGTGCATGAATCAGATAGGTAATCTTCCCTTCGGCCTCCTCTTCGTTGTGGTAGTTCATCACCTGCAAGATCCCGCCACGCCCATCGGCTAGTGTTTGAAACAATATCCGACACCCAAGCTCTTCGTAAACTTGGTCGATCGTCACCGTGGCGGTTGGCTTTGCACCGGTCAGGTCCGTTGCCGTTTGCTGCGCCACATCTTTGGCCGCATCAGCGATATCGGTCACCGCAGCGGTTGCTTTGTTTTTCGCCTCGGCCAACAAATCCGACTCGCCACCGCAACCCGTCAAACAATTTGCCAACACCACGACCAGCAACGCCAAGATCGCTCGTGAATCGATCCCAAGGAACCGTGAAGACATAGGAGAACAACTTGAATAGCGGAAAGAAAAATCGCCTTTACAACGGTACACCATTGCTCAAACGAAACAGCGCGTTGTATCGGATCTTCCGCGTCGACCGTACCCAGGCAGTAGTTAATTTTCGATGAAGCCTGGGTTCCGAGAACAGAATTGAGTGTGTCCCTCGACTCACAAAGTAGAAAGCTGAACTCACCGCGCGGCATTGATGAAAACCGCATCGAGCGGAAGAGGACGCCTCTGTAGTGTCAATCGCCTACGTATCGCAACCGGCTTCGGTGACCGAGGCCACGGAAATCCAAACCTCACACGATTTGAGACCCAAGTTCCACCTCGGGCTTCCTGCGTCCGAGAGTTTTCACCCCCAGTCACTCACATCCTCCCGCCCGAATTGCCGCGCCGCATTGACTCCCGATTAACTTTTGCGACTGCGAATCACAACAAGATGCACATACCAACACCACCGTTTCCTACAGTGCTCAAAAAGGCCGCTCTAGCGTGAAGGTTACGTGAAGGATGCGCGAGAAGTCGATGTGCAATCCTTGTCCGGCGGTGCCCCCCTTTGTAACCTTCCTCACAGCCACTGCGGTTGCAGTCGCGACACCGACACCGAGGCGAATTTCTTAACCAGAAACCATCCGAACCGACTGCAGCAGCTTCACAGTCCCCAACTTCAATACTCAGAAAGCCCAGGAGTCAGAGAGTTGACTTCGGCATGATACGAACCCGGCAAGAGACGAGTTCACTTTTCTTAAGACAACCTTCATCGCTGGCAGAAAACCGCGCCGGCGAATCACCATCGACTGACCCACTTCAACACCCAGGCAAAGGAACGCTTGCTCGCGTTCCAAGGAGGAGCACTCGGCACAGAGAATTCACCGCTAGCAGCCTGACGTAGATGGCAGCCAGCAAAGAGGCACGAGACGACGACCGCTTCGGCTCAATGAAACAAGTCGCCGCCCCGCGCCGAAACCGATTAGAAAACGATTAGAAAACGAAAAATTAAAAGAAAAGCGTTAACACAGTTTAACACAAATTTGGAGAATTGAAGAGATGCAATCTCGAATGAGCCGTAAGGCTTTCACGATCATCGAATTGTTGGTCGTCATTACAATCATCGCGATCTTGGCCGGCCTGTTGTTGCCAGCTTTGAACAAAGCTCGCGAAGCAGCCCGCAACGCCCAATGCAAGAACAACTTGCGTCAATTCGGCATCGCGCTGAACGAATTTTCGGTCCGCGACCCGCAAAGCCGTATGTGCACCGGTGCCAGCGACTTCCGTCGCGATGGATGCATGGACAGCATTGGTTGGGTTGCTGACATCGTTAACAGCGGTTCGGGCAACGTCAACGAAATGCTGTGCCCGTCGAACCCACTGAAGGGATCGGAAAAGCTGAACGACTTGTTGGGAGCCGATACCGACGATAGCAAGGATGGTGCACCGGATTCCGTGCTCAACCTGGGCATGTGTGGCACCACCACTCAGTTTGGTGGTTTGACAGCAACCCCACCATTTATGGGAACAGCGAATTTTTCTGATAACCGTGGCGAGTTGGTGGCCCGGCACTTCTTGGAAAGCGGATACAATTCCAACTATGCAGCGGGCTGGCACCTGGTTCGCGGCATGGTCCGCACCCAATTAGACACCTCGACCGCGCCCGTAAGTTTGATTAGTTCTACCGCGGGTGGAAACACCGGCGGCGACCACAAGGGACTTGATGGAACTTTGGGCGCCCTTCGCCAAACCGTACTGGACCGAAGCCCTGTCCCAGCTGCGAACGTTGGAATCTTGGGTGACGCTGGTCCTGGCGACATTGATGAAGGCGTCATGCTGGGCGACCTGCGATATGAACCGGCGTCTGCAGTTGACTTTAACATCTATGCAAATGGCTCAGAAGAACGTCGCTCGTTCATTACTGAGGGCGAGCTGCTGACCGAATCGTTCAATGATGGTCCTGCATACTGGGACTCGTCCACCAACAAGGTTGTGCTAATGGCTGGTGGTTCTAGCTTGCGCGCACAGGCTGAGTGTGAGCTCAATGGCGCGGGATCGACTATCCAGTGCGCAGCTCCAACCCAAGGCAACGGACTGTTCTTGCAAGACACTCGCGACTGGTTCGCAGTCCACGCTGATTCGGCCAATGTTCTCATGGCTGATGCTTCGGTGAAGGTATTCTTCGACTCTAACAACGATCGTTACTTGAATCCTGGATTCTCCGTCCCAACCAACTTGACACCAGCTCAGTATCTGGCAATCGGATACCGAAGCGGCGACGTCGAAATGGGCCCTGCAGCATTCTTCAGCGGTCTGTTCATCGACGATTCGTACATCAAAGGCAAGTTCGAGTAATCGAACTTTTGGTTGATTCGATCGTAATTTAGTTTGCAAGACAAACTTTGCGGGACGGGGCCGGATTTCGGCCCCGTCCTATCTTTCATTCTACTGATAGATTTTGAAACAGGTTCAAAACTGACATGTTAGCAAAAAGAATTCTAATCGCTGGTGTTGTTACATCGGCTATTTTCGTGCCAATCCTTCTGCTTGCAACTTCGGTAACCTATGAACCGTACGGGGTCGCTGAATCGCAGCGAGCTGAGTTCCGACAGAAGGTTCAAGAGATCAAAGCTCGGTCGGTTGCATTGGAAAGCATCCGCAAAGACCCCGATGCGGCGATCCCTAAAGCCGTTTCCACCCATTCCATGCATGACTTTGGGATGATGGATCCGTTAACCATGGGAAGCCATGCCTTCGAAATCCGCAACGATGGGACAGAGTCGCTGATTCTGACCGGCGGAGAGACGTCGTGCAAATGCACCCTTGTCAAAGGCGCCACGCAGATCATCGAACCGGGCCAGTCAGCTGAAATTGCCCTCAGCTGGAATAGTGGTCGAGTTCGTGAATTCTACCAACAGACTGCGATCATTCGCACAAACGACCCAATCACTCCCGAGATTCAACTGAAGGTCCAAGGCAAGGTGCGTTCCGAGATAGCCACGTCAAGTGAAGAAATACACTTTTCGAACCTTACCCCCGACAGCGAAGGTACGTTTGACCTGGACGTCTATTCGCAACTGTATCACGAGTTCGATATCCAGAAGCTTGAGTCAACAATCGAGGATTTGGTTTGGATCGTCGAACCTCTGGGCAGCGACGAACTGGCTGGTCACCAAGCACGTAGCGGCTTCCGCCTGCATTTACGCCTGCCGACTCGAAACATTGATAGTTACGTTAGCGGCGTCCTGCGATTCAAGGTTCCGCGCCCCATTCTTGGGGAGAGCGATCCAGCGGGGCAGCTAACGATTGATGGTGAGGTTTTGCCAGCTCCGGAATCGACACTCGATCCCGACCTGAATCGCGCAGAGATCGTTCGCGAAATTTCCATTCGCGGGAAGATGCCGAACCGGATCGCGCTTTTTGGCCCTGGTCTAAGCGTCGGATCGGGGCTTGACCTTGGCCTGGTATCTAGCGAGGAGGGCATACAGAGGAAGCTGATCTTGAAGGTCCGAGGAGGGAGAAAGCCCGAGGTTTTGCGAATTGGACGCGTCGAGCCTGAGATAGTTGATGTTTCAATCACTCCCAACGAAAAGCGTGAGGGACTATACACGGTAACGGTTGCAATTCCTGCGGGGATTCCAATGACGATATTCAACACACCACAAAACAAAGGGCGTATTGAAATCGAATCCGACTTGATTCCCAGTGGCGTCCTGGTGATCCCTCTGAAGGGTGCCGTCCTCACCGACTAGGCTACGCGTAAGTGAATTACACTCCCCCCTCTCGGCGCCGACAAATCTGGATAGCATGACTTCAACCAACTCCGTAAACATAAAGACAGCAGGTATCGCTTGCGCAAAATGTAGTGCCGGAAACCCTGAGACAGCAAAGTTTTGCGTTAGCTGCGGGACTTCTCTTTATGAGAAATGTCGAAAATGCGGTTGCTCCATCCGACTGGGCATCACCTTCTGCGGCGACTGTGGATTTAGCGCAAAAGAGGCTTTCGAAAAAGCGCGCGGTGACTTGAAAGAATCGCTGCGACGGGCGATGCAGCTTGGCAAAGAGCATAACTACGAAGATGCGATCTACTTTGCTCAAGCCGCTTCGGTTCCCGCCGACTTCCGTTTCCAAGACCTGGCCGATAAAGCGACTGAACTGGTTGAGCGGCTGACGCAGCGCCGCGACAAATATACAGCCAAAGTCGATCAAGTGGTCCCGGCAGCCAAGGTTGCGTCGGAGCAAGGGCGACTGAACGACGTGATTCAACTCCTTTCATCGGTCCCCCGCGCGCTGTTGTCGGATGATGTCTGGGCGCTTGCCGAACGGGCCAAAGCGTCGCTGAACGAGAAGGGGGATCTCACGCAAGAGATCCGCGATGCGGTGGCCCGCCGCGACTTTCAAGATGCGGGTGAATTGCTCGATCGCATGCTGCACCTGAATCCCGACCAGCCCAAGTTCGTCAAACTGGCCGGGCAGGTTGGTAACGAGCTGATGAAGGCGGCCCTCAAGTTGTGCGAGTCGGGGCAATATCCTGCGGCCGACAAGCGACTCGCTTGCGTTCCGGACGTCGCCAAAAATGAAACCTACCGCAAGATGCGGTCGATGCTGGACGAGTTGTTTTGGGTCCGCAACCACTTGATCCGCTATCCCTACGCCACGCCCGCATTGGCCAAGATCGGCAAGAAGCTAACCAAGCTGACGCCAAATGATCCCAACGCGATCAAGATGCACGAGCAATTGGTGCAGCGAGTCGAATCAGGAGAACGGAATGAGCGTGGGGCGCACGCGCGTTGGAACCTGGATAATCCCGAGTTCTACCGCTGCGAAGTGAATCAGTTGGCAAAGCTGCAATCGATCGATTGCGATGCCGCGGCGGCAATCCAGGAACGCCCGCTGCGATTCGCCACCGCAATTGGTGCTGCATTGCAGGGGATCGGCAAGGCCCGCTACGACATGCGATTTGCCGGAAAGCCACAAGCGTCGGGCATCAAGAAGCTGCTGCAGCGGAAGAAACAGCAAACGGCAGCAGCGTGGGGCCTGGACATCGGCCCCTCCTCGATCCGGCTGGTTCGGATGGAACTGGTGGATGAAGCGACGAAGCCAAAAATAACCGAAGCGGAATACCTCGAATTTGCTGCACCGCTATCGCGTCCCGGCAAAGAGATGACAGCCTCGGTCGCGATCCGCGAGAAGCTGGACCTGTTAGCCGAAAAGTTCCCACTCAAAGACGAACCGGTTTGGATCCTGTCGCCCGGGCGACAAGCGCTCGGGCGTTTTCTCGAAATGCCGCCGTCGGACGACAAGAAGCTCAACGGACTGATCGAAGCGGAGGTGGAGCACCAGTTTCCCGTCCCGCCATCGCAGCTCGTCTGGCGACACTGGCTGGCCGATCCATCGACCGAAGGTGCCGCGCCGCGCTACGCAGCGATCATTGGGGTCCGCGATTTTGTCGTCGATCAACAAATGCGACTCTTCGGTGAAGTGGAGATCGAACCGGCAGGGATGCAGGTCGAACCGGTGGCGCTTGCCAACCTGGCAACGTTTGAATTTGCCGACGTTCTAAAGACGGAAGAGTTCACGATCACGCCCCCCGCGATCGCGATCCTGGACGTGGGTGTAGAGACAAGCATTTTGATGGTCTGCACCGAAAACGCGTTCAGCTATCGCACGTTTGATATGGGAGGCGATCTATGGAGCGGTGCGTTGGCGCGTCAACAAAAGGCGACGATGGACAAGGCCGATCAACTGAAGGCAGCGATCGTAGATCAGCCCCAACTTGCCCCGCTATTTGAATCACTGGACGAGCCATTCGGCCGCTACAACATGCGATTGAAGCAGATGTTTGCTGCCTGCCGGTCGAATCTCGGCGAATTTGTCCTCAAGGGACTGTGGTGCACTGGCGGAGGCTGCCAGATCCACGGCTTTATGGAACGCATCTTTTCGGATGAACAATGAACATTAAATCTACAATTAACATTTTCTTGACCGCGATGCTCCTCCTGGTGATGGGCTGTGGCAGCAGCATGCAAGATGACATGATGGTCCGCGCCAAGGCGCTTGCCGAAGCACGCCGCGCGGACCGTGAAAAGGAAGCGGCCGAAGCGGAACAACAAAAGAAGGAAGCAGCGGAAAAAGAGACTGCAGATGCCGAACCCGCAAAGGCGGAAGTCAAGGTTGCCAAAGCGACACCGCCGGCAGCGCCGCCGAAACCGGCTATTAAAAAAACCGATCCGGTGAAGCCACAAATTGCGAAACCCGCTCCCCCCGTTGCCGCCGCTGCGCCAACTCCATCGCAGGACGCGCCCAGCGTAACGATGGTCGCTGCGTCCGAAACCGTTTCGCTGTCCGCGGGCACGCCGGCGGGGCTCGCGATACCGCCGATTCCAGGACTCATGCCTGCAAATGCAGCCCCCGGTTCCGCCGACGACTTTCCGGCGATGGACTTTGGGAACGATGGGGTCGCCTCGTCGACCACACCATCCTTCGCCCCCGCTGCGCCAGACCCGACGGGCGATACACCGATTCCACCAACGGCCGATGTGAAAGATGCCAGCGATAAGCTGCGCGAGTTGTTCAGCGAACAAATGGCTGCTGCCAAAACGGCTGCCGATCGCGTTGCTCTGGGGCGACTACTGATAGTACAAGCCGACTCGCTGAGTAACGATCCGGCCGCACTCTACGCGACCTTGCAAGCTGCGCGAACCATCGGCTGCTCCGCCGGAAACCTACCACTGGCTCAAGAAGCCGATGTGAAGATCCGACAGGTGTTTGCTGTCGATCCAGAACAAATGCAACTTGACATGATTCGGCGTTTCGCCGGTACCGCCTACACGCCCCATCGCTATGTCGATGTGAATGGTTTTGGAACGATGGCGACCAGCGTCCTGACGGGCGCAATCGAAAAGGACGACTATAAAGTCGCGTCGCTCTGCTGCAACCTGATCGGACGCATGGTCCGATTGGGAGATCAGTCGCTGACTCCGCAGGCATCGGAGCAGTTAGAAAAGTATCTGAAGATTGCCCACAACAAGTACAAGAGTTCGGTGCTGTCGATGGAGGTTCTCCAAGCCAATCCAGCCGATCCGGAAGCCGCTGCCGTGGTGGGAATGTACTTCTGCTTTGTCCGTGGCAACTGGGACGAAGGAATTCGCCTGCTGCGACTCGCCTCGGACGAAAAGCTCTCAAAAGCGGCGATCACCGACAGCACGGCGACGGCAAACGAAACGCCTACCGCGATGGTCCATGCAGGCGATGCATGGTGGGCGGCGAGCGAACACGCCAAAGATCCGCTGTTGGAGTATTTTGGTCGTGGCCGCGCCTTGCACTGGTATCGTCAGGCGCTGCCGCAACTGGGCGAGACTCTCGATCGCTTACGGGTCACAGGAAGATTGAAAGGTTACTCCGAATCGCTCGATGGTAGTCTCGTCGAATCGATCATGCGCGTGGCGGGAAGCAATGCGCCAACCGTCGACTTCTACACAGAAAAATAGTGACCGCAGGCACGAAAGTATCACTACTGGTGAGGTTGAGTATCTGCCTCAAAAGCTGGATCTTTAAGCCTCCTTCACCGATCCTTCACGACCCTCTAGTAGAAAAGGGGGATGAACGATCGCTACAACAACTTGATCGACGTGGAACCCGTCAGCGGCCAGCGATTGGCCGTAATCATTCCAGCGCTTAACGAAGCGCGGACGATCGGCGATGTGATCGACCGGATCCCTCGCGAAATCGATGGAATCGATTCGATTCGAGTGATAGTGATCGACGATGGTTCGCGCGATGCAACCGCCGAGATCGCAACTCAACATGGTGCAACGGTCGTACAACATCCACGTAATCTTGGCGTCGGCGCTGCCTTTGCCGCCGGGCTCGAATACGCGCTCCGCAGCGGAGCCGATGTGATCGTGAACATGGATGGCGATGGCCAATTTCGCCCTGAAGACATCCCCGATCTGATCGCTCCGATCCTGACGCGGCGCTATGGGTTTGTTACCTGCACGCGATTCGCAGACGTTGAAAAGTTACCCGAGATGCCCCAAATCAAACTTTGGGGAAACCGGATGATGTGCCGGTTGGTCAACGCGATCATCGGCGGCGATGGTTTTACCGATGTCTCGTGCGGCTTCCGCGCCTACTCTCGCGACACTGCCCTGCGGATGAATTTGTTTGGCAGCTTCACCTACACGCAAGAAACCTTCATCGACCTCGCAGCAAAGAGAATCTCGATGACCGAGGTGCCGCTGGTCGTTCGTGGCGAACGGGAGCATGGCAAGAGCCGCGTGGCATCAAACCTGTGGCACTACGCCTTCCGCACCTCATCGATCATCCTCCGCGCCCTCCGCGACTGGCGGCCGCTGCTCTTCTTCGGCAGCATCGCCGTAACCTTTTCGGGGCTTGGCGTCGCCATGCTGGCGTTTGTCGGATGGTGGTGGATCACATTCCACCAGACAAGCCCCTGGACGTCGTTGATCACCGTTGGTGGCGTCTTTGCGGTGATGGGAGTCGCGTTTGCCGTACTGGCGCTGATCGCCGATCAAATCGGCCGCAGCCGCAAGATCCAAGAGCAATTGTTGTACATGCAGCGGCAACAAGCTTACGCGCGCAGCGGTTCGGAGCTTGATCGGGCAACGCCCCTTCGAGAAAACCTCATCGAACCCGCGTTTCAGGCGACAACAATATGAAGCCAAACGCAACGCCGATGCGGCTGCTGATCACAACAAGCACCTTCCCGATCCATCCCGACGACGGAATCCCACGATTTGTCCTAGATCTGGCGCAGGCATTGTCCGCGCATGGAGATGTGCGAGTCTTGGCACCCGATGCGCCAGGCGCAGCGACGGACGAACAGATCGGCGATGTGCACGTCCATCGATTCAGCTACTTCTGGCCTCGCTCGCGCCAGCGATTGGCGATCACCAACCAACGCGGCATGCGCGACAATTTGCGTGGCTCGCTGCTAGCCAAATTGCAAGCTCCCTGCTTCTTGATTCGACAGGCGATGGTGGTGCGCCGCGAGGTGCGACGCCACCGGATCGACGTCGTCAACGCGCACTGGTTGGTCCCGCAAGGTTTGACGACAGCCTGGGCGCTGAAACGCATGCGACAAGTCAAGTTTGTATTGCATGTACACGCGGGGGATGTCTACATGCTGCAACGTTTACGCATCGGCCGAGCGATCGCCCGCTATGTCATCAAACGTTGCGATGCAGTGTTCGCCGATGGCAGCCACGTTCGCGATGCCCTGCACGATCTGGTCGGCAACGACTGTGGAACCATCTTGCAGCCGATGGGCGTTGACGGTGCCCGGTTTGCCACCAACACGAACGCTGGACCGGAAGACACGATCGACAAGAATCTCCCCGCACGATACATCCTGTTCGTGGGACGATTGGTCGAAAAGAAGGGGACGATCTACCTGATCCGCGCCCTGAAACGACTACAGCAAACGCATCCAGGAATAGGGCTCGTGATCGCCGGTTTCGGTCCCGACGAGGCAGCCCTGCGTCAGCTGACCGAAGAGCTCGAGCTCACCGAATTGGTAACCTTCCTAGGGCGGCAATCGCACGATCAAATTGTCGATCTGCTGCACGGTTGCCGCGTTGCTGCAGTCCCATCGATCATCGACAGTCGAGGCGAGACCGAAGGAATGCCGACGGTGGTCGTCGAGTCACTAGCCGCAGGAGTCCCCGTTGTCGGCAGTCGCGTCAACGGCATCCCCGACGTCATCCGTCACGCCGAAAACGGCTGGTTGTGCAACGAAAAAGACCCAGCCGACCTAGCTGAAAAACTACAGCTCGCCCTCGCCTGCGATCGCCCAAGCATGCGCACCGCCGCGGAAGCAACCGCCAGGAATTACGATTGGCAGCAAGTCGCTGGCAATTACATGCGTCGAATCATGCAACGATGCTCCCATCCGTTGGGGAGCAATCTTTGATGCGTCGCGATCGAATCTCAGTTCGACATGATCGTTTGCTAGCTATTCTCCAATTGAGTGGCTGAGGAGCTTCGGCAATGAGTCGACCAATCCCGTTGCTGATTGTTAGCACAACGCTTGACTGCGGTGGCGCAGAGCGTTTCGCCAGCACGCTGCTCGCCAATATCGATCGAGATCGACTGCAGCCGGAATTGGTTCTGTTTCGAAATAAACTTGGCTATGCGATGCCGGCCGACGTGTCTCTGCACACGTTAGGGCATCGACGTGTATGGAACACGGCGCGAACGGTTGCGCGCCTTCGCCAGCTGATCCGTCGACAACAACCCGCGATTATTCTCAGCAACATCGCGGCGACAAACGTCGTTACCGGAATGGCGCTCTGTGGAATCCATGCCCGTCCGCGTTGGGTGGCACGTGTCGGGAACAGCCCGAGGCTTCACGACTCATTTTTGAAATCATGGGGGGCCAACATCGTCTATCCAATGGCAGACAGAATCGTCGGCAATTCGGTTGGCTTGACGGATGAGCTTCGAACCCGTTTTTCGCCACTGGCACAGCGAATGACTACGCTCCCCAATCCGACCGACCTCAAAGCGTTGGCGCTGCAGTCGACTTGCGCCGATTCGCTTCGGCCCCGCATGGAGGGGCCCTTGCTGATTGCCGTCGGTCGGTTATGTCAGCAAAAACGATACGACTTGATGTTAGAGGCCTTCGCGCGGGTTCGAAGCCAGGTCTCCGCTGAACTCTGGATTTGTGGTGACGGCCCTCTTCGCAGACAACTTGAGCGACAGATTCGTCACCTCAAACTAACGTCGAGCGTTCGGTTACTGGGGCTTCGCAGAAACCCACACGCGTTGATGAAGCAAGCGGATCTGTTTCTGATGAGCAGCGATCACGAAGGTAGCCCCAATGCATTGATCGAGGCGCAGGTACTCGGCATCCCTGCGGTCACAACAAAATGCCCTCACGGCCCGGAAGAAATTGTCATTCACAGAACCACGGGATTCCTGACGCCCGTTGGCAACGCGGACGCATTCGCCAACGCCGTACTCCGCGCACTCAAAACGAAGGAATTGCTTTCGCATACATCTGCCTATGAACAGGTGCGTCGTCGGTTCGATGCGAATCGCGTGGTGCGTCAGTGGGAAGATTTGCTCTGCCAGCAAGTGATGACGACTCGGTCGGAACCCAGCGATTTCCACTCGGTTTCGCAGGTACAATCGCCATGAAGCTCTATTACTTGTCCAACTCTACCATTCCATCCACGGCGGCAAATAGCATTCACGCGATGCATATGTGTAGTGCTTTCGTGCAAGCCGGACACGATGTCACGCTCTTTGCGGGAAAGGGAGTAGACATCACCGAGAATCCTTTTACCTACTACGGTGTCCCCGAATGCTTCCGTCTGATTCGTCTTCCTCGGCCGGAGATCCCTATCGTCAAAAGCGCGCTCTTTGGCAATCACGTTGCCCGACGGATTCGCACAATGCCCCCCCCGGATTTGCTATATGCTCGGGACCCGTGGTCTCTGTGGAGATGTCGCAACACGCCCTGCCCGTTGGTCTTTGAGGCTCACTCAGCAGCCGGGGGGATTCGCAAATTTGTAGAACGGCAACTGTTTCGATCTCCCAACTTTTCTCATCTCGTCGTCATCTCGAAGGCATTACAAAGCAGCTATGCCGAACTGCTCTCTGCAACGTCTTCGAGAGTCCGGTCCGTCGTGGCCCACGATGCGGCTCCTTTCATTGATGAGACGGCACCCGCGACACAGCAACAGCGGCCTGGATCGTTGAGAATTGGATACCTCGGTCAACTCTATGCGGGCAAAGGAGCAGAGATCGTATCGACGCTTGCCCGCTTGATGCCGCAACATGAATTTCACATTGTTGGTGGCAGGCCCGGCGACGTCAAAACGCTGAAAGACCGATCCGCGGGAGTTTCCAATCTGGTGACTCATGGCTTCGTTCCGCCAAGTCGTGTTGGGAGTCTTCGCGCCACGATGGATGTCTTGGTAGCCCCGTATCAGCGGACCGTCGCTGGATCAGGCGGCGGCGATATCAGTCGTTGGATGTCACCATTAAAGATCTTTGAATATATGTCTTCGGGCAAGGCGATCGTCGCTTCCGAATTGTCGGTGCTTCGCGAGATCCTCGAACACAACCGCAACTGCCTTCTGGTCGAGCCGGATCGCATTCAAGCATGGCTCGCTGCGATCGTGCGATTGGAAGACGCTCAACTTCGCAACCGGCTCGGCAAGGCTGCGCGGCAGCAGTTTGAACGAGAACACACATGGAGCAAGCGGGTTGATACCGTACTGCGTCCGCTTCTGGATGACGGCGAGGATCACAAATGTGTGGATTAGTTGGTGGAACCGATCCGCGATGGGACTACGCCCGTGCCGTGGAAGCTATCCGTCATCGAGGCCCAGACTCGCAAGCGGTCGTGACCGTCGATGAGGTCACGTTGGGTTTTGCGCGACTGGCTGTGATCGACATCCGCGATGTCGCCAACCAACCGATGGCTAGCCCAGACGGAAAGCAGTGGATCGTTTTTAACGGAGAAATCTACGGGCACGTGGCATTGCGCAAGAAACTAGAATCCTATGGCGTGAGATTCCGTACCACAAGCGATACCGAAGTGCTTCTGGAAGCCTATCGACATTGGGGCGAATCGTTCACCGAGCATATTGATGGGATGTTCGCTATCGCAATTTATGACAGAGTGAACCGCCAGATTAAGCTGTTTCGCGATCGGGCTGGCATCAAGCCGCTGTATTACTATTGGAACGGAACCCACTTTGCTTTTGCTTCGGAATTGAAGGCAGTGGTGGAGCTCCTCGGACAATCGACTCTCATGATCGATCCGACCGCGGCGTACGACTTCCTCACCTATGGCTACGTGCCGACTCCCAAGTCGCTCTACCAGAACGTTTTCAAGCTCCCTCCGGCTAGCCGGCTGACACTCGATCTTCCCAATCGTCGGCTTCGAGGTCCCGAAACCTATTGGGAACTTGTCGTCGATTTGGAAGCTTCAACAACTCAATCCACTGTCGACGCGACCGCCAAACTTCATCAACTGGTGGATCGATCCGTCGCAGACCAGATGGTTGCCGACGTACCCGTTGGTTGCTTCCTCAGTGGCGGTATCGACTCCAGCATGGTTGTCGCTTCTGCGACAAAACGGTGCCAAGATTTCCGAACCTTTACTATCGGATTCGAGGAGAGTTCACACAGCGAGATAGCGTATGCGAAGAAGGTGGCCGAACGCTTTGATACGCATCATCACGAAAGAACTCTACCCAAAAACGCGGTGGGAGATTCATTCGACCAACTGAGGGCGTGGTATGACGAACCGTTTGCTGACTCTTCTGCGTTTCCAACCTTTCTTGTTTGCCGAGTTGCGCGAGAGACGGTGACCGTCGCCCTCTCGGGAGACGGTGGCGACGAGCTATTTGGTGGCTATCGCCGATACCGGCAGTTTCAGCGTCTCGAACGAATTTGCAAGCGTGGTCCGACGAACTGGGCTCGCTTCTTTGCGCGACGAAAACGGCAATGGCGACGGCGATCCATTCCGCGTCGACTGTTGACATTCGGACACGTTATAACAAGCTCGCCACTGGCGTTTTATACCATGCTGTTGGGAGGGTTGACTCGTGAAGAAAAGACTCGATACGCTCAGCGATTGGAGATACCAGAGGATTACGATGACTACTGGTACTTCCGCGCACACTGGAGGCCTTCGTTGCCGTTGTTGACGCGACTCCAATGCCTCGATTTCCACACCTATCTTCCCGACGACATCTTAACCAAGGTGGATCGCACAAGCATGGCGAACTCACTGGAAGTTCGCGTACCTTTGCTCAGTCGTTCGTTGATCGAGTACGCATTTTCGCTACCAGAACAACTTCGATTTCAGGGCGGAATGCCCAAAGGCATACTTCGCAACGCCTATCGCGGCATCCTTCCCACCGTGGTGATCGACCGGAAAAAACGTGGTTTTTCAATCCCCTTGGGTTATCACCCGAGTCGAGTTGAATCATTTGTTGAATCGGTCTTCCACAACGTGTTTGCCGATCTGTTGGTCGACCGCACTGGCGAAACAGAACCTTCGGGACTGGCGACTTGGGAGACAACGACTGGATGAGTGAGACCAGCGTTTTAAAAATGGGTACCTCGCTGCGTCGTGTTTTACGCAACTCCAGCTGGTTGATGGCTGCGCAGGTCCTGGCTGGTGCGTTGATGTTTGCACAGACAATTGTGGTGACGCGCAGCTTAGGAGTTACGGCGTACGGAACATTTGCGATTGCGACAACTGTCGTGATGTCGGTTATTCAAATCTGCGATTGCCGCGTTTGGGAGGCGTTGATCGCGTTTGCGCCGCGCTATCGCGCTCAGGGCGAACCCGCCAAGTCGATCGCGACGTTGCAATTGTGTCTGGCGGTGGAATTGGTCAGCGGAACTTTGGCATGGGGCGCAGTCGTCGCGGTTGCTGATATCGCCAGTCGCGTACTGTTCCCAACCGATGAGATCGCGGGGTCGATTCGAATGCTGGGAATCCTCGCGCTGGTCAAATTCCCGCACGAACCGCTCACGGCCCTGCTGCGCATCGAAAATCGGTTCCACTGGCAGGCTTCGTATCGATTGGCATTGGCGGTATTGCGGATGCTCGCAGCGGCGATCGTCTGCTCCGTTTCGCCCAGTATCGACAACTTGTTGATTGCAGAAATCGCCAGCCATCTCGTCGGGTCAGTGTTTTTGCTGGTGTTGGGAAATTCGACCGTTCGGTCACTTGGATTTTCGCTTTGGGACCTTTCCACGATGCCGTCCCTGTGGTCCGACGTCCCCAAGATCTTGCGATTTATGCTCTACAGTAGTATCGCAGGCAACACGCGGATGATCACGACAAAGGCTGATGTCTTGCTGCTTGGTCTTTTCTCTTCCCCGGCAGTTGTGGGGGGCTACGATTTAGCCAAGAAAGTTGCAGATGGGCTCGCGAGTATGGCCACACCGCTTTACATGGCGATCTTTCCAGAGATTTCTAAGCATGTTGCCGCAGCTAGTTTCGATGAGACCCGCGAACTTCAACGCGGCCTCACCAAACTTGTTCTTTGGGGCGGAATTCCTTCTTGCGCCGTCGCAACGGCCCTGGCCCCGACGCTGATTGATCTTGGCTTTGGAACCGGTTACCAGGAATCCGGATTGCTTCTCCAGATTCTGGTGTGGCAGTTGCTCGCAACCTGCATGGCTTGGGTCCCGGGATACCTGCTTGCTTTGGGAATGGCAGGAACGCAAACGTTGTTGGTGGCATGCGATGCGTTGATCTATCTGTTGCTGCTTGCGGCGCTGATACCCACGTTGGGAAATGTCGGTGCGGCGATTGCTACAACGGGCCGAGTCGTTGTGTGGATGACGATGGCAAGTTGCGTCCTCCGCCGTCTTCATCAACCCCATCCCAGCGATTCACCATTGCATTCCGATACGACTCCCAAGGGGGAACAGAAGTTAATCCGATGACGACAAGCGATGCGACGGACTATTGTCTGCCAGATGACTATCATAGCCAACCGATTCCACCGATGGTTTCGGAGAACATACGCGCCGAGCAGTATTGGACGCCGAAGCGAATTCGACTCTCCAGTCGATATCAATACGATGTCTATCGTGTCGCGCGTGAAATCGCCGATTCCAACGAAGGGCGACCGACCATTTACGACATCGGATGTGGTCCGGCGACAAAGTTGATGCGGTTCTTCGGCGCCGAATTTAACGTTATTGGATTTGACCGCCCCGAAGCAATCTCCTATTGCCGAAGGACCTACCGGAGAGGCACATTCGTCGAGGTGGACTTGGACAACACCTGCCGCTTGCATGCTCCAGATATTCCCCCCGCTGACATCGTGATATGCGCCGATGTGATTGAACACTTGCAGCGTCCCGAACGCCTGATCGCTACGATGATCGCGTTGGCTGGAAACTCAGGAACGATAATCATCAGCACACCAGAACGAGACAGGTTGCGTGGACCTTCAAACCGCAAGCCCACCAATCCGGAGCACATTCGCGAATGGAACGCTACGGAATTCTCTCAGTTCCTGAACCGTTGCGGACTCGAGGTCGTGCAGCATTCGATCCAACCCCAGTTGCTACCTGGGGCCAGCTTTATCGCATGGCGGTGGATCTTCGGACAGTGGCTTGCGGGAAGATCGCATCACACCAATCAAGTCGCGGTTTGCCGAACCAAACGGCAAGTTACCCCATCGGATGCGGGAACAACGAAGTGACAGACATCGACATTAAGAAAACGCGCCCCAAAGCGACACATTCCACATTGCGAAAACTCCCCCTCGCGCGTCTTTGCTATCGACTGTTGCGACGTTTTACGAATCACTTCAGTCGGGGTAATCTGCAAAGCTTTGCAACCGATCAACGGTCTCGGTTCGCGGGAAAAGTGTTGTCGATCGGAGCCGGAGGGGAGCTCGGGAAGTTGGTCCAACAAGGGAACTGCCTCTCCATCGATATCGAACCAGAGCGAACGCCAGACATCGTAGCTGACGCACATCATCTCGATGATCTGTTTCAAGAAGGAGAATTTGAGGCCGTATTCCTCATCGAGGTACTGGAGCACGTGCACGATCCCGCGGTCGTTCTAAAACAAATCAGGCACGTCCTTCAACCTGGAGGCACGCTGGTCATGAGTGTTCCGTTTGTTTTTGAACTGCACGATGCGCCTCACGACTACTGGCGTTTCACCGAATTTGGATTGCGTCACTTGCTGTCAGACTTTCACAACGTGCAAATCTCGCGACGGAATGGGTTCATTAAATCAACGTGCAGTCCGGCACTGCGCTTGGTTTACAGCGCAAAAGGCATCGACTGCTTTATCGGGATGATCTTTGTGTCTATTTGCTTCTTGCTCTACCCCGTCATTGCGCTGCTGGATCATGCAATTGCGTCCGAAGCGTCGACATCGGGATTTAACGTGATGGCGACCCGATGATGCTACGAGACCGAAAAGCCTCCCCACCAGTTATTCAAGCTGGGCCATGGACGCCCCCGCTTTGAAGCAAACATGGAAGATGTACGAAGCTCGCGGAACGCCCGCGCCAATGTTGACGCAATCAAATTGTCGCACCGCAGCCATGATGAACTTGTTTGCAGCCAAACCCCAGACTGCAATGCGATTTGTTGGCTTGCTTTGTGCCGGGACATTCGCGACCAATGCATTTCGACTTTGCCGAAAGCTGGAACCCTCCACCTTTGAAGGCCCCTGGCTGCTGAGAGAGACACTCGGTCCCCCCTGGGGCTTGAGCATGTTTGCAATTGCAGTTGCCTCACTTTGGCTGCTCTTTTCGCGACGGTGGTCGAGTATCGATCAGTGGCACAGTCTTCGCTGGATCATCATACCCACGATCGCCATTCTCACATGGTGTTACTCGACGTACGACTTCAACTTTTTCTTGCAACAACAGCATCTCATCGATCGAACTACTTTAGTCGCATTGGGGCTAGCGTCGATCTGGCGACCTGCATTTCTGGGAGCCTTTTTGCTTCAACTGGGAATCCTATTTGCCCATCTCAGCCACCCTCTTCCCTTCTCCTGGACCGACAAATCTCCTCTGATCGACATCCTTGTCGTCGCGAATGTCTTCCTGTTGGGGTGGCGTTCTAATTTTTGGCGGTCCGAACACCTCCTCGTGGCAGTGGTCTACATCGTCGCCATCCACTATTTCCGACCTGGTGTTGGCAAGTTGGCAATCGGCTGGCTTTCCGAAGGCAATCTATCCAATCTGTTTCTGAGTGCAGTCTACCAAAATGGATGGTTGGCAGGATGGGATACTGCGGACGTCTATCGTTTTGCCAAGCTGATCGCATCCGCAGATTATCTACTGAAAGCAACGACACTATTCATTGAATTGCTGCCACTTTTCTTCTTGATGCGTCGTCGATGGTTGATTATCGGATTGGTGCTTGCTAGCGGCTTGCATGTCGGCATCTACCTTTCCAGTGGAATTCTATTTTGGAAATGGATCGTTTTAGACATCTTGACTGCTGTCGCTTTTGGCACCCTGCCAAAGTCCATGACGAATCGACTGTTTAACCGGGATGCGGCGATCGGATTCGGATTTTCGCTGTGCCTGGGACTCATCTTCTATGTATCGGCTCCAGTCCTGGCGTGGTATGACACGCCGGTGGCTTTCCATTATCACCTGCAAGTGACCGGAGTGTCGGGGAAAGTCTATCAAATCACACCGTCGTCGCTGGCGCCGTTCGACCTTCAGTTTGCTCAAGGCCGCTTGGGGTTTCTGGAAAAGCAAGCGTTGCTCGTGGATTGCTTGGGAGCCTGCTCCACTACGCAGACACTCAAGGCCTGCCAACACATCGATAGCGATGTACAACTTGGAGAAGCACGTAAAAACTTGGGAACAAGAAGGTTCGACAAAAAGCGGACGTCCGAGTTGGACTTGTTGCTTCGACGCTACGTAAACCACGGGAATCAGGACGTGAGAAGGAATCTGTTTGACTATATCCCCGATCCTCCTCAGCACATCTGGACGTTCCCGCAAGCTGGGCTTGATCAGGAACTCTGGACTTGGCAGGAACGGCCCAAGCGGGTCACGATCCAGAGAACAACGGCTTTCCATCGGGATTTTAGAACGACCACCATCGAATACCGAATGGTTCATTCGATCGACATTGAGACACCTCGATAGCAACCAAGGGTTTGTCTGCTGGCCGCCCTATGATTTGCTTGATGATCGATCGAGACATAACTCGCGCGTATGGCGGCATGATCGCTGGGACCGCCCCCCAACAAACTCATCGTGCTCCTCGAGCCCCACAAATCTTCGCAAATTATTCATGGAGTCGAGATGAGTTGCAGGCGACATCATCATTAGAATGACGCGAGAACAATCCTGTTGTTTTCCTCTATTCTCATATCGCCACGAACTTAGCCAAGGTTGCGTTCGCGGCGAACGGCCA